>CAMAWF010000006.1 GCA_945861895.1 Rhizobium sp. Q54 | reverse complement strand
CCGGGACAAGCCGGAACTCCCGCCGGCCCATCGGTCAGATAGCCCTTAGTTAAACGATCACAACCCAAATGCGGACAATTCGCGGCGATTTTTCCCCATATTTGCATCGCAGTTCTCACGAAACCTCAATGTATCCCCGCCATATTCACGCATGTACCGGCCGCATTTTCCGGATCGAAGGCGGTGAATTCCATGCTGCTGACCCGCTTTTTCAAGAACTGCAAAGGGGGCGTCGCCCCCATGCTGGCGCTTTCGATCGTGCCGCTGGTGGGCGCGGTCGGTGCCGCCGTCGATTACAGCCGCGCGAGTTCCGCCCGCACCGCCTTCCAGTCGGCGCTCGATTCGACCGCGTTGATGCTCTCGAAAGACGCACAGAGCCTCACCGGCGCGCAGATTGACCAAAAGGCGACCGGCTATTTCAACGCCATGTTTGCACGGCCGGAAGTGCAGAACGTGCAGATCACCCAGCAGCTCACCACGCCGCAACAGGGCAGCTTCATTCTCAACGTCTCGGGAACCGGGACCGTAAGCACTTCGTTTGCACGCATCATCGGGCAGCCGGAGATCAATCTCTCGGCGTCCTCGCAGGTGGTCTGGGGCATCAAGAAACTCAATCTCGCGCTCGTACTCGACAACACCGGATCGATGGCGCAGAGCGGAAAAATGTCGGCTCTGAAAACCGCCGCTCATAATCTGCTCACCACGCTGCAAAATGCGGCTAAGACACCGGGCGATGTGCAGGTCTCGATCGTGCCGTTCGCGACCGACGTCAATGCCGGCACCGGTAACGTCAGCGCATCCTGGATCGACTGGACCGACTGGGACGCCAGCAACGGCAGTTGCAGCAAACCGTCATACGACACCCAAAGCGAATGCACATCGCACGGCAAGATCTGGACGCCCGAAAACCACAGCACCTGGAACGGCTGCGTGAACGACCGGGACCAGAACTACGACGTGAACGCAACCGCGCCGACCGGCGGCGGCACAAAGTTCCCGGCGCATCAGGCGTCCGCCTGCCCGGCCGCGATGATGCCGCTGTCCAGCGATTGGACCTCGCTTAACAGCAAAATTGACGCCATGAGCCCAACGGGATACACCAATGTCACCATTGGTCTGGCCTGGGGCTGGCAGACGCTTGCACCCAACGAGCCGTTCAACGCGCCCTCGCCTGCGCCCGATCTCGACAAGGTGATCGTGCTGCTGACCGACGGTCAAAATACGCAGAACCGCTGGTCGTCAAGCTCTTCGTCGATCGACACGCGTACCCAAAAAGTCTGCGACAATATCAAAGCGCAGAACATCCGCATTTACACCGTGCGCGTCATCGACGGCAACGCCACGCTGCTGAAGAACTGCGCGACCAAGCCGGATATGTATTACGACGTGGATGCCGCTAACGAGCTCGACAACGTATTCAGCTCGATTGCCCAGAACTTGGCCAATCTGCGCATCGTGAAGTAAGGCGCGAACTCATAAATCGAGGCTGGGCGTCGGCAGTCAACGTCCGGTTTGGGGCGCATCACGAACACAAGTCAGGCATCGCGCCAAATCCGAAAACTGCCAGGAAGCGACATCATGCCGGCGATTAAGGCCCGTATATGCGCGGGGACTTAACCGTCGATGGCTTGCACAATCCATGCTGTGTAGGAGCCCCAGAGCCACCTTAAGAATTCGTCCAACCCGGTGTCTTCGGAATCACGCGTAGGCCAAGGCTTTCAAATCTTGTCCCAAGTCTTTCAAACCTTGTTCTGCGACGAAATCCAAATGAAGCTGTTCAAACCCAACCGACGTTTCGTCATCACGAACAGTGCGATGGATTCGAAAACAAGTGCCGCAGATGTCGATGCCGCCGCGCCCATGGTGCCAAAACGAGGAATTAAAATGATGCATCCGGCGAGATTGACGGCAAAGGCACTGGCATAAATCAACGCGCAGGTCTTCTGCTCGCCTGACATGTTGAGGAGTCTCTCGATTGGCCCAACAGTTGCGCGCGCGAGCAGACCAATAGAAAGGACAAACAGAAGCGCATATCCCTCAACAAATTCAGGACCAAACAGCCAAAGGATGGGCCTCCCCAAGGTCAAGATCGCGACCGTGGCGGCAAG
Organism: Rhizobium sp. Q54; assembly: GCA_945861895.1. GTDB lineage: Bacteria > Pseudomonadota > Alphaproteobacteria > Rhizobiales > Xanthobacteraceae > Pseudolabrys. The sequence continues at coordinate 92,090 of CAMAWF010000006.1, read as the reverse complement.
CGATGGCCAGAATGTCCAGCGGACGCACTCGGCGACAAAGCGCGCAAGACGATCGGTATCGCCATCCACTTGGTATTCCGCGAACTTGTGCGCTGCCGCCGCGGACACCGAAAAATAGATGAACGCAACGAAGGAAAGTATTTTGGTTGCAGCGAAATAGATCGCCACCTGATCGGCTGAGCGATACTCCTGCAAGATCAGAATATCGACATAGGTAAGCAAGAAGAAGAAGCTCCCGACCATGAAGACCGGAAGCGATGCCGCCAGCCAGCGCTTCCAATCATAGCGGCGATCTCCTACCGGAGTGGTCGTAGCGAGGCGGCGGTTGAGCAGAACTAGCTGAAGAAGCGCGGTCGCCCAGGTTGCGATCACACTCGCGATCATCGCGGATTTGGCATCCGCTGTGAGGCCAAGGCCATGTCCTGCCGCCATAAGAGCAATGATCGCCAGGGGACGGACGATGTAGAGCGGCAGCAGCGCGATATTCATCCAATCGTACGACCGCGCCACTCCGTCCTGCACCATGATCAGGCCGTACAACGGCAGGGTCATGCACGCGAGATACAGCGGCAGAACGAGGACAGCGCCGAGCCATGGCTCCACGAGCCAAACTACGGTGGCCGCCAGCCCCGCGAGCAGCGTGGACAAGGCCACTACCAGCAATCGGCTGCCGGTCAGAAACCCCCGAAGCAGATCGACCGCCTTGGATTTGGAATATTCCGGAATGAACCGTTGGGCGTTGGTGGCAAATCCAAAGTCGATCAGGCTGCCGAATAGCAGCACCCAGGTCCAAACGTAGGCATAAATCCCGAATTCATAGCTGCCCATCCAACGCGCCAGCAAAGGTTGCGATAGGAATGCGATGGCCGCCCCAACGATTCGGATCAGCAACGCCGTGCTCACCGCACGCTGAGTCCGAAAGCTGTTGCCGCGATCGAACAGGGTCATTCGCACCCCGGCAAGCGCGGTTACGAAACGCGCGACCAATCCGCCATTGCTATCGGTGTCACGGGCGATCGACATAATTGTGTATCAACTCGTTGCCGTTGGTATCCAATTTGGAAGCTACTCCTCAACTCGTTACAAAAGTGGCCAATCGAGAATTGGGTTGCTGAAGGTTCCGAACACACAGAATTAGGTGTTTTGATGGAACCGGAGGTAGGTCATGGAGAGGCGGAAGTTTACACGCGAGTTCAAGCCTGCGGCTGTCAAGCCGATCAAGGAGTGCGGGGTTACCGTCGCGCAGGCCGCGCGGGGTGCCGCGTGTAGACGACCGGCGCCGGCACGTCTGCCGCTATCCGCGAAATTGAATGAAATTGTTTGCAAGCCGTTAGGCATTTCCGCTCGATTTGCGATGGTTAGCGGCCGTTAACCCCCCATTTGCAGCAAGTTTTACCGCGTTTTCACACCCGGAGTTTACAACTTCATCCTGAAACTAAATTCAGGCGCGGAATGCACCGATGAACATGCAAACGATTTTCCAAAAACTCCGTCAGGCGCTTTGCGCCTTCATCCCTGCGCGCACTGGCAACGTGGTCGCCACCTTCGCGCTGGCGACCATCCCGATCGTGGGATTTGTCGGCAGCGCCATCGACTACAGCCGCGGCAGTTCGATGAAGTCCGCCATGCAGGCGGCGCTCGACTCCACCGCGCTGATGCTGTCGAAGGATGCCACATCGCTCACCGCGGCGCAGTTGAACTCCAAGGCCGAGGCTTATTTCAATGCGCTGTTCACGCGCCCGGAAGGCAAGAACCTTTCGATCGGGGCGACCTACACCACGACCGACGGCTCCAAGCTGGTGCTCACCGGAACCGGCAAGATGGATACCAATTTCATGGGCGTGCTGGGCTACAAGCAGCTCAACATCGACGTGACATCGACCATCGCCTGGGGCAATTCGCGCATGCGCGTGGCGCTTGCGCTCGACAACACCGGTTCGATGTCCAGTTCGAGCAAGATGACGACGCTCAAGACCGCCACGAAAAGTCTTCTGACCCAGCTGCAAAGCGCCGCCACCAACAACGGCGACATCTATGTATCCATCGTTCCGTTCAGCAGGGACGTCAATGTCGGTGCGAGCTATTACAATTCGACCTGGGTCGACTTCAAAGATCACGGCAGCTGGGATGGGTGGGATAACGAAAACGGCACTTGCAGCAGTTCGAGCTATACGACCAAAGAAAGCTGCACATCAAACAACAGGGTCTGGACGCCTAAAAACCACAACACATGGAACGGCTGCGTTGCCGATCGCGACCAGGACTACGACACGACGGTTACGGCGCCGGATACGAGCGTGCAGGCGACGCTCTACCCGGCCGAACAATACAGTAGCTGCCCGGTGGCGTTGATGCCTCTGAGCTATGACTGGACGGCGTTAAAGAACAAGGTCGATGCCATGCAGCCGAACGGCAATACCAACGTGACCATCGGCCTGGTCTGGGCCTGGCAGACGCTGACCACGGACGCACCGTTCGCTGCCCCGGCGAAAGACTCCAAATACAAATATCAGGATGTCATCATTCTGTTGACCGACGGCGAGAACACTCAAAATCGTTTTAACAGCAGTCAATCGAACATCGACGCGCGCACCAAAAAAGCCTGCGACAACGCGAAGGCTGCCGGCATCACGATCTACACCGTGCTGGTGATGGAAGGTACGCAATCGCTGCTGCAGCAATGCGCCAGCGATTCCACCAAGTACTTCTACTTGACTTCAGCGAGCCAGATGGTCTCGGCTTTCAACCAGATCGGCACCAACCTCTCCAATCTGCGCGTCGCCAAATAAGCCACCTGACGCGTTCGCGTCTCGCCAAACGTAAAGCCCGGCCTAAGCAGCCGGGCTTTGCTTTTCTTGACGCGAGATGACTGAAGCGAAACTTACTTCGCCTTCGCCAGCATGCTCTCGAACGGCTTGTAGCTTTCCTTGGCCAGATCCGCATAAAGCTCGCCGATCTTGGTCGCCTGGGCGACAAAGCCTTCGTAAGCGGTCTTGCTGTAGTCGGTCTGCAATTCGATCGCCTTGTCGAGCGACTTGACGCCCAACAGCTTCTCGAACGCGGCAGAGCCGTCCTCGAACGCCTTTTTCGAGTAATCGGCCACTTCGACCGCAATCGCCTGCGAAGCCTTCGACACCGCGCCGAACGACTTCATGGCGTTATCGACGCCCTCTTTGCTGACCTGCTGAAGGTCCTCGAAATTTTTGACCATTTTGATCCCCTATTCCCGGCCGCCGCGTTGCGGAGGCTCGCAGATACACACGACAACCCGGCTTTACCGGGATAAGCGGATATATATTGCATTGCACAATAAAGTCAACAAAATTTTTGCACTGCGAAAAGATCCTAAAAACACAAGGATTTGCTTAACTTTTTGGCAACCGCGTTGACCTAGGGTCGCCTTTTGGGCCGTCGCCGCGACGGCGACCCGATAGCGGGCGTTGCGTAGTGCGGAACTCGGGATCGCCTTCCACAGGGCCCGAATTTTCGCTCCGTGTCGTTTGCTCCTCGGGTAGAAGTTCAGGGGAGCCGGCAACTCCGGCGGAGCTGCCAACGGTACGGGGAAGCGATGTTGCGTGCGCGAGTCCGGCGCGGCCTCCGCTGGGGGGCCTTGAGTGTCGCCGTCATAGTGGCCGCAATCGCGCTCACCGGCGATCCAGCCGACGCGCGTGCCCGGCGCAAGCGCGCCGCGGCGGAAGTCTACCAGCCCGCCTACGCCTCCATCGTCGTGGACGCCAATTCCGGCGCAGTACTGCAGTCAACCCACGCCGACAGCAAGCGTCATCCTGCCTCGCTCGCCAAGATCATGACGCTCTATCTGTTGTTCGAGCGGCTGGAGGCCGGCAAGATCAAGCTCAACGACGAACTGAAAGTGACCGCGCGCGCGGCAGCGCAGGCGCCCTCCAAGCTCGCGCTCAAGCCTGGCGAAACCATCCAGGTCGAGACCGCCATCAGGGCGATCGTCACGAAATCCGCCAACGACATCGCGGTGGTGGTGGCCGAGACGCTCGCCGGCGACGAGAACGAATTCGCCAAGCTGATGACGCAGAAGGCACGCGCGCTCGGCATGAAAAATACCGTCTACAAGAACGCGTCGGGCCTGCCCGACGATGCGCAGGTGACCACGGCGCGCGATCAGGCGCTGCTCGGCCGCGCCATTCAGGAGCGCTTCCCGCGCTATTATAAATATTTCTCGACCAGGGAGTTCCACTTCCGCGGCAAGGCGATGCGCAATCATAACATGCTGCTTGGCCATGTCGCCGGAGTCGATGGCATCAAGACCGGCTACATCAACGCCTCCGGCTTCAACATCGTCACCTCGGTGCGGCGCGGCAACCGTCACATCGTGGCGGCGGTGTTTGGCGGGCGCACCGCCAGCGCGCGGGATGCCCGCATGCACTCCCTGATCGAAGGAAACCTGGCACGTGCCGCCGTCAAGCACACGGCGCCGGCGATCGCCGAGACCGCGGAGACTACCGAGCCGCACACGATGCAAGCCGAACCGCGCACCACCCAGAGCGTCGCTGCGGCACGCACGGAGCCGGCCAAATCGATCGCCGCTACCGTGGCGCCGCGTCCGGGCTCGACCGAACCGATCAAGCCGCATGTGGTCAAGACGGTCACCGTGAAAGCCGCCAGCATGCAATCGGCAGCACTGGCGCCATTGCCGAGCCCGCACCAGACGCCCGCTAAGCCGACTTTGCTCGCGCCCAAGCCGGAAACCAAAATCGAGGCCAAGCCTGAGCCCAAGATTGAAACAAAGACTGAGAAAAAGATCGAGACAAAGACCGAAGCCAAAACCGAAACGCTGCCGCCGGCCCAGCCCAGCGCGCGTCTAGGCGTGCTCGGTGTCCTGCCGGTGCAGGTCGCGTCTGCAAACGAAAGCACGCCGGCCCCAAAGGCTGCGGCCGCATCGACCGCGGCGAACGCACGCACACGCGGCGGCTGGATGATTCAGGTCGGCGCGCTCGAGAACGAAGGCGAAGCCAAACAGCGCCTCGAAATGGCCCGCAACAGCGCCAAGAGCCTGCTCGGCGGCGCCGAGCCGTTCACCGAGCCGGTGACGAAAGGCGACAAGACGCTCTACCGGGCCCGCTTCAGCGGGCTTAACGAAAACCAGGCGGAGGCCGCCTGCAAGGAACTCAAGCGCAGCAAAATAGCGTGCATGCCCCTTAAAAACTGAGGGCAGCAACACCAGGGACGTATCGAGCAGACAAGGTGGAATTGGAGCCGCTGTAGGTCAATTTGGAGTACCTCAGCGATGGCGGCGGAGAAGAACTTCTTTGGCTTCGTTGACGCGGGCCGCGAGATACGTCGACCCCCCTTGGTCGGGGTGCAATTTCTTCATCAGGCTCCGGTGCGCGCGGGAGATATCCTCAGGCGTAGCCCCCGGCTCAATGCCAAGGAGCTGATAGGCCTCCTGCTCCGTCATTTTTCCGCTGGGAATAGTGCCGCGCCGCGCGCCCGCGTCACCTTGCGCGTGTTCACTCCAGCTGGGCTGCCGGCGGTCAAGATACGCAACCAATAGCGCACGGCTTTCCTCGTCGATCTCGGCCAGCAATTCGGCCAGCGTCTTCACTTCGAGCGCATCGAGTTGCATGCCCTCATAGCGCCCGGCAAGGATGCGCCCGCGCATGGCGCCGGTGTCGTGATCGAGTTCCATTTCAATGAAGGCCGAGTGCACGCGCGATACCTGGCCCGAACTCTTCTGCGTGCGCGCGCCGAAACCCGCCGGTCCGAACGGCAGCCAGCCGAGCAATCCGAGACCGGCCGCGCCGAGCGGAACCGCCAAGCCAACCTGGCCACGCATGAATAAAAAAACGGCGGTACCCAGCGCCAGCAGACCGCCGCCAGCCTTGAGCACGCGTGCTACAATCCGGGGATCGCTCTTCGAAAATTTGCCCAGCGCCCATAACGCGAGCAGCAGCACCAGCAAGCCGATGATGAGGGTGGGCATGGTTATTTGAGCTGCGCCAGCAATTTGCGCGCACCGCTGCCGCGGCGTGCGGAGAGATCGGCCAGCGCTTTCATGCCGCCGGCGGCATAGGCCGCCACCGCGCGCAGCAGTTCGCCCAGCTCATGCGCTGCGCCGGTGTCGAACCGGCAATAGGCGCCATGCGTCAGCCGCGCGATCTCGCGGTATGCGCTTTCCGCCACCGCATCATCGCCTTCCTGAAACATGAAAACCGGAATGCCGAGCAGGCCGAGTTTCCCCGCCGCCACGCACAAATCGTCGACGGCCTCTTCCATGGCGTCGCCGACGAATACCAGAGCCTGCACTTTCTGTTTCGCGCTTTCATTCTGCGTGTGGCTCAATACTTTACCGATCTGGGTGTGGCCGCCGCGGCAATCGATGCGCGACATCAATTCGGCCAGGCGTTCGCTCTGCGAGACCCAGCCCGAGGCCCGGCACTCGTTCAAACCGCGAAAATAGATCAGTTGAATATCCAATCCCCCGGCCGCCGCCGCCTCGCGGAACATCTCGGCTTGCAGCGCGCAGGCGCTGTCCCAGGTCGGCTGCCGGCTCATGGTGGCATCGAGCGCGAACACCAGCCGGCCGCGCCGGCCGCTTGCGGTGGCGGGCCCTAGCGAGCGCACGCGCTCAAGGAACGCGGCAACCTCCGGCCGCGGCGGGGCGGCTGCCGGCTCGCTGCGGCCGCTTGCCGGTGCTGGCGTTGCTTCGGAGCGGTCCTTGCTCATTCGGGCCCCATCTGGGAGCGGCGTTCCGCCCCGCTATAAGGTGGCCACATCGTGCGGATGGTGCAATGGGGATATAAATGGCCCCGCCGGCTCAGGCAATGACGTCGTGGACCTGCAGCGGCTGGTTCATGACCGAGTACCATTCGGCGCGCGCGGCGGCGCGGCGCTTGCCGTTTTCGGAGAGCGGCAAATTCAACGCATTAAGTAGCGTTACCACCTCCTCGCGCGCGGTGATATGCGAAAGGCTCGGCTTGGTGCCGAGCACGGTCTCGTCGAGATCGTCGAGGGCGGTGAGCCCGCGCGGGAAGAATTCGCGATAGACCATGCGTTCGGCGAATCCATCGACATTGCGGAAGCTCATGCGCTTCGACAATTCGGTCAGGCCGTCGCCGACCAATTTCTTGTTGCGCGAATTGAGCATCGACAGCCGGTTGCGCACCACCACCCAGTCGGTCAGGCAGCCATCGACCAGCCGGCGCTGCCGGCGCGCTTCACGCACCATCTCGGCATAGTGGCTTTCGCCGGTCACGGCGAATGTGGCGTGGTCGAGTTGGCCAAGCACATCGAAGTCGACGAAACTGTCGTTGAGCGGGGTGACCAGCGTATCGGCCATCGAATGGGCGAGCCGCATCAAATAGGTGTCGTTGCCGGGCGAGTCGATCACCACCACGTCATGGGTATGTTCGACCGCGCTGATCGCCGCGGAAAAGCTGGCAAATTCTTTTGCTTCGTTGGCGTCGAGCGAAACGCTCTCACCGCGCGTCACGCAATAATGCGTGGGCAGCTCGAGCTTGACGCGCGCGCGCTCGCCCCAAGCGCGGCGGTTCTCGATGTAATGGGTGAAGCTTTTTTGCCGGGCGTCGAGATCGATTGTCGCGACGCGCTGGCCGGCCTTGAGCAGCGCGACCGCGATGTGGAGCGCAGTCGTGGATTTGCCGGAGCCGCCCTTCTCATTGCCGAGCACGACGACGTGCGCCGAGAGCGGTTTTTCGTTGTTGATTGTTGCGAGCGCCATGGCCGCTTAACCTTCCGAGCGCCAATTCTCTATTGTTCCCGGGGGGTTGGTCAAGTTTAAGCCCATTTAATCATGAATCCGGGCGTGGCGGGTAATGCCCTGTTTTGCTAGGTTCTACCGGCGTTTTATGACGATCCTCGGACACGGCAAAAACAATGGCGCGTCGACCACGCATCGTGCGGACGCTGCCGGGGCTGCGCCGCGCGCTGGAACCATACCGGGATGCCGGGGACACCGTCGCCCTGGTCCCCACCATGGGCGCGCTGCATGCCGGGCACCTGGCCCTGGTGCGGCTGGCCCGCCGCCGTGCCGACCGGGTGGTGGTGTCGATATTCGTTAATCCTGCCCAGTTCGCGCCGAACGAGGATTTCGGAACATATCCGCGTAGCTGGGGCGCAGACATCAAGGCGCTCACGGAGACCAAAGTCGATCTGATCTGGGCGCCGTCCGCGCAGGTCATGTATCCGGAGGGCTTTGCCACCCGGATCGCGCCGGAAGGACCGGCGAAGGCCGGGCTCGAAGACAAGTTCCGCCCGCATTTCTTCGGCGGCGTGGCCACCGTGGTCGGCAAGCTGTTTGCCCAATGCCGGCCGGATATCGCGCTGTTCGGCCAGAAGGATTATCAGCAGTTGCGCGTCGTGACTCAACTGGCCAAGGATCTCGATCTGGCGGTGAAAGTGATCGGGGTACCGACGCTGCGCGAGAAGGACGGGCTCGCGCTGTCCTCGCGCAACGCGTATCTAACGCCAGGCGAACGCGCGAACGCGCCATTGCTCTACCGTGTGCTCAAGGCGACTGCTGCACGCATCAAGAACGGCGAGAAGATTGCGGACGCGCTTGACGTTGGACGGCGGCAAATCGATCTCGCCGGATTTATTCTCGATTATCTCGAAGCCCGCCACGCCGAAACGCTTGCGCCCATCGCCTCCATCGCCGACGGCCCGGTGCGTCTGCTGGTCGCCGCCAAAATCGGCCGCACGCGGCTGATCGACAATATCGGCATCTAGAGTCTGACCGGCTCCGATTAAATCGGGGATCATGCTCTAGCTAACAAACTGCTGATAATACGCGGTGGTAAATCGCGGCCGCGCCAGCTTTTTTGGAATCTTGACCTCGCCCTTCTCCAGCCATTGAGTCTGGATCGGCGAAGCGTTCCCACCCAGCGTTTTAATGGCGAGCTTGTTGTAGGCTTGCGAAAAGCGATGCCAGCGCGGTTCGGCCGGATTCGAGCAGAACGGATCGAACGAGAACGATACGCCGGGCCCGCTGGAATACAGCCCGAATGGTTTCTTTGCCTTGTCCAGCCGATTGACAAAATAGGTCGCCCAGCCGTTCGGCGCGTATCCGGTTTCTTTCTGGAACGCCATGGTGAAATTATACGTTTCGACGATGACGCGGGTGAACTGGCTCAAGTCGTGTTCGTAATACTGAAAATCGAGGCGGCGCTCATCCGCCGTCGGCCGCCAATATTCGTTGACGAAATCTGCGCGCGAGTAAATGAGCCCTTTAGGTTGCGGCACCTCGACGCCCTCGAATCCATGCTGGATGGCGAGCCGCTTTGCGAGGCGAAAATCTTCACAAGCGGGTTGCGAGGCCGCAGGCGTCGTCGCTCCGGGGCCGGCCTTATGGCGCTGGTCGAAAAAACTCGCAAGCTGATGCAGAAATACGATCGCAAGCACGGCATCGCACTCCTCGTGCGCACGAAGGATTCCGGCGGCAAGCTCTTCCGGCGAGGGAAATGCCGCAAGCGATACATCCGACTTGCACAGCGTCGCCGGACGCACTTCGACTTGGCACTCGACGACAATGCCCGCCAGGCCGAATGAACACTTGAATTCGTGAAACGTCGCGCCATCCGCATGATCGGAAAGCGTGCAGATTTCCCCCTTTTCGTTCACGTAAGTGAGCGCCGTGACATGGGCGGAAAAATAGCCCGGACCGTCAAGCGACGATTCTTTGGTATCGCCAACCGCGACCGAGCCGACGGTTGCTTCCCCAATCTCGGCCTGGAACGCAACCTCCACACCGTGCGCTTGCAGCCACATATTGAGCTTTTTGAGCCGGCAGCCCGCTTGCACGCGGACGACCTGGCGCCCGATGCCATCACGCTCAAGGCCGATAACGTCGTCGAGCTTGCGCGTGCACAGCATCGTTCCGCCATCGTTGACGATGGTCGATGTCACCGACGCCAGCGAACCAACCGGACTAACAGGTGTGGGGAAGCGTTCGGAATCGGCGACCACCGCCTGCACATCGGCGTAGCTGATCGGCTCGACATAGACGGCCGGCTTAGTCGAACGGTGCAATCCCCAATTGCTGAAACTGCGGCCCTCATTCTGAAATATGCCGTGAAAGCTTGACATGGTGGTTGTCCCCCCGTTGGCCCCGTTGATTTTGGGCAGATCGGCCGGCGCCCGTTCCCTGAGCAAGTTACGGATCAAAGGGCCTTCCGGTTGCGTTACCAAGAAAAAAATCTTTAGGGCATGATCCCGAAAAGGCCTGCCCCGGTCTTGATCGGGGGTGGGAACCGGTTTCCGGACAAGGCCATGCTCAAACAAAAAGCTGGAGCCATGCTCTGATTCAACCGGAACCGATCGAACTCTAAAGCAACCCCAACTCCCGCAATTCGCGCCGCATCGGCTCCGGCATCTTGGCGGCGCCGGGCGCTGCGCGGTCGAGATCGCGCGGCGCGTCCATGGGGCTGAGATAGCGCCAGCCCTGAAACGCGCGGAACGGGCGCGGCTCAACCAGTACGCATTTTGGATCGAGCACCAGCCGGCAGCGGCCGATGCCGTCCTTGTCCCGGAACGGGCGGATGGCCAGCAGCTTTGAGCGGCACATGATCTGGCCTTTGATGACCCAATAGATCGAGCCGCCGTCGAGCAGCTCATCCGCGCGCTTGGGCACCATGCGCGTCGTGTGGATGCGTTCGGGTTTCTTGCCGGCTTTTTTTTGAGCTTTCAGTTTCTGCTTGATCCAGTCTTCCAGGTCCTCGACTGAATCCGTTCCGACCGAAAGCTTGATGAGATGCAGCGGCATATTTTTCTATTCTCGTGAACGCTTAGTCTATTCGCGCGCAGTTTCGTCCGCTTCGATCACCATGATCCTGGCGCCCTCGACGACCTGCCCATTCTTGGCGACCGCGATCTCGCCGACGATACCCGCCAGCGGCGCGACCAGAGAATGCTCCATCTTCATGGCTTCGATAATGGCCAGACGCTGACCTTTGGCGACGCGGGCGCCATGTTCCACAAGAATCTCCAGAACCTTGCCGTGCATCGGGGCGCGGATGACGCCGCCGCCCGCTTCCTGTCCGGCATCGAGCGCGGAAAAATCCCTGGGGGCGACCTTGGTCTGGCGTCCCCGGTGCAGCACGAACACTTCATCGGCCGTCTCGACGGCAATGGCGCCGGTGGCGACAGCAACGCCATCCACCGTCACGGCCAGACCGGCGCTGTCATAGATCACTTGCGCGATCGCAATTTCGCCATCCGCCGTCACCGGCAGCGCGAGCGTGCGCGCCCCCGCAAGCTGATAACCGTCGGCCGCGGCCCAGGGTGAAGGCGGCTGATCCGGCTCCGGCTCCACGAGGGAAGCGATCCGCGACGCTTCGCGGGCATGGAGCTTGGCCGCACCAAGCGCCACCGCCGCCTTGTCGAGCGGCTGCGGCACGGCGCCGAGTGCAGCGAGATTGCGCCCAATGAACCCGGTGTCGAAGTCGCCGCGGCGGAATTCTTCAGCGCGCACGAGCGCGGCAAGGAACCCGACATTGCTGCGCGGTCCGAGTGCGACGGTGCGATCGAGCGCGCCGGCCAGGCGTTCGAGCGCCTGCTCACGCGTCTTGCCGTGGGCGATCACCTTGGCGATGAGCGGATCGTAAAACGGCGTGACCGCCGCGCCCGCCTCCACTCCGGTATCGACGCGGATGCCCTCGCCGCGCGGCAACTCCAGCGCCACCAGCGTGCCGGTCGATGGCAGGAATCCACGTTCGGGATCTTCGGCATAAATGCGCGCTTCGGCCGCGTGGCCGTTGAGCGGAATTTGATCTTGCGCGAGCGGAAGCTTGTCGCCCGCCGCCACGCGGAATTGCCATTCCACCAGATCGAGGCCGGTGATCGCCTCGGTCACCGGATGCTCGACCTGCAGCCGCGTGTTCATTTCCATGAACCAGAAGCCGCCTGCTTTGAGCCCGCCTACGCCATCGGCGATGAATTCGATGGTGCCGGCCCCGGCATAGCCGGCCGCCTTGGCGGCAGCCACCGCCGCCGTCCCCATCGCCTCGCGCAACGCGGCCGTCATGCCCGGCGCGGGCGCTTCCTCGATTACTTTCTGATGCCGGCGCTGGAGCGAGCAATCGCGCTCATGCAGATGAATGGCGTTGCCGTGCGTATCGGCAAAAATCTGCATTTCGATATGGCGCGGCGCCGCGATAAATTTTTCCAGCAGCACGCGCTCGTCGCCGAACGCGGACTTCGCCTCGCGCTTTGCGGCTTCCAGCGCGGCGTCGAACTCCACGTGCTTGTCCACGCGCCGCATGCCTTTGCCGCCGCCGCCGGCAACCGCCTTGATCAGCAGCGGATAGCCGGTCTCGTAGGCCTTCTGTTTGAGGAATGCCGGCTCTTGTCGTTCGCCGTGATAGCCCGGCACGACCGGCACGCCGGCCTTCTGCATCAGCGCCTTGGCGCGGTCCTTGAGGCCCATCGCCCGGATTGCTTCCGGCGGAGGTCCGACAAAGACTATGCCGGCGGCCGCGCAGCCTTCCGCAAACGTGGCGTTCTCCGACAAAAAGCCGTAACCCGGATGGATGCATTGCGCGCCGGATTTCTTCGCGGCCGCAATCAGCTTCTCGATGACGAGATAGCTTTCCGCCGCCGGCGCGGGGCCGATCGGATGCGCCTCATCCGCAAGCCGCACATGCAAGGCGTTGACATCCGCCTGCGAATAGACCGCGATGGTGCGCATCCCCATCCGCTTGGCGGTGCGGACAATCCGGCAGGCAATCTCGCCGCGATTGGCGATGAGGACGGATGTGAACATGTAAAGCGCCGCGCTGGGGCGGCGATACTAGCGTGCCGGCGGCACGGCCGCCTGGTTTTGTTGGCGGCGGGGCGGCACGGGCGGGGCCGGCGGCTTGCCGGGCGCGGCCGATGCCGTGGGTGCTTGCGCGGGCGCCTCTTTCGGCTCGGCGTTCATGATGCTCACCGGCGGGATCGAGGCCGCGGAGGGGAAATCGAAACGGCTCGCCGCGGCGCTTGCTGCCGGCGCGGGAACGGCGGGCGCCGACGCCACCGGCACGGCAGGGGGTGCTGCCGCAGGAGCGGGCGTTTCCGTCCACGCGGCGGCATGATGGGCGACGTAATTGTCGAATGCGCGCGCCTTCAAATTGGCCTTGAGCGCGCTTGGGTCGCGCAACAGAGCGAACGCCGGGCAGCCATCCGGCGTGCAGCCGTCGCGCGTCGCCAGCACATGCGCGGCAATGCCGTAGCGGTCGAGTTCGATGGCGCGGCGCAGGCCCGCAAGCGCGTTCTCATAGGCGCTGTCGCCGCGGCTTACCAGATCGAGCCCGTCGTGGAGCAACGCGAGGCGCGCCGTAACATAGGCTACGGCCGCTGCGGCAGCCTCCGGCCGCGCGAAAACCGCTTTTTCGCATGCAAGCTCGACCGCCTCGCCGGCCCCGGAATCGAGGCAGGCGAGCGCGGAGCCCGGCGCCAAGGCGCGGGCGGTCAATTCGGCGCCGCGTGCATCGAGCGCGCGGCGTGCGGCCGCGTGATCGGGCCAAATTGTACGGTCGAGAAAACTCCCGGCGATCAATGCGCCCAGGATCACCACCGCATAGCGCAATAGCGCGCCCGTGGCGCGCCCTGAGCGGCGGAGCGCGAGCACGCAAACCACGACGAAGACTGCCGCCAATGCGCCGGCAAGCCACGCCGGCACGGCGACCGGGGTCGCCGCGCCCAACGCGGTCAGCCATGATGCATCGAACAGCGGCATAAGCCTCCGATTGTCGCGCCCTCAATAAGCGTTGCCTTATTGAGCTTTGGCGCCCGACACCTTCACGACATTCGCCCATTTTTCGATGTCTTTTTTCAGGTAGGCATCGAACTGCTCGGGCGTCATCACCATCGGAACCGCGCCCTGCTTGGCCCAGGCCTCGCGAATATCAGCCCGGTTGATCACCTTGTTGATCTCGGTGTTGAGCAATTTGATGATGTCCTTCGGCGTTTTCGCCGGCGCCATGACGCCGAGCCATATGGTCGCCTCGTAGCCCGGCACGCCGGCCTCGGCCACGGTCGGCACATCGGGCATGATCGAAGAACGCTTGGTGCCGGTGGTGGCAATCGCCCGCACCTGACCGGCTTTTGCATTCGCCGACATGGTGGTGATGGCGTCGAACATCATCTGCACATGGCCGCCGAGCACGCTGTTGCGCGCCTCGCCCGAGCCCTTGTGCGGCACGTGAACGATGTTGGTGCCGCTCATGGCTTTGAACAATTCGCCGGCCATGTGATACGGCGTGCCCGGCCCCGACGATGCGTAATTGAGCTTGCCGGAATCTTTCTTGGCCAGCGCGATGAATTCCTTGAGGTCCTTGGCCGGCACGGACGGGTGGATCACCATCAGCAGGTCGGAATAATTGATCGTCGCCACCGGCACGAAGTCGCGCATCAACTGGAACGGCTTGTTCGGGATCAGCGACTCGTTGGTCGTATGCGTGTTCGACATGAGCAAAAGCGTGTAACCGTCGGGGTCGGACTTGGCGACCGCATCGCTGCCGATGATCGAGCCGGCGCCAGGACGATTTTCAACAACGAAGGATTGCTTGAGCGCCTCCGAAAGATGCTGCGCGAGCACGCGGGCATAGATATCGGCCGGACCGCCAGCGCCAAACGGCACAACGATGCGGACATTCTTATTTGGATAGCTCTGCGCGGGTGCCTGCGACGCCGGCAGCATCAGCGCCAGCAGGGTCAAGATCAATGCTGAAACACGCGAAACGTAGAGCATGTGCGACCTCCCAATCATTTTGTTATGAGTACGACAACGCTTGGCGCGTGCCGTCTATTCCCCCGCCGTTCCCGGCATTGTGCCGGGTATTACTGCAATTCTTTACTGCGTGGCCAATTGGCGCAAGCGGGATGATTGTGCGCTCACACGCCGCCGGCCGATTTGAAGCCCGGCGCGAGGTCGCCCGCCGCGGCGAACGCCCCCGTCGCCTCGGTCGAGGTCATCGCCACGGTGGTGCGCAAATCCGTCACCCCGCCCCCGCTGGCGGCCGCAAGCAGGGTCGCCATCATCTGGGTGTCGCCCGGCGCTTCGCAAATGCTCAAGAAATCGTATTCACCGAATGTGACGTAATAGCCGATGAGGCGGCCGCCGGCCTTCGACATCGCGCGCGAGACGGCGTCGGCGCGGTCCTCCGGCTTGACGATCATGCCCTTGATGGCTTCGCGGGTGTATCGGCCCTGGGTGATGTAGATCGGCATGGCTATCGCCCCTGTTGTGCGGGCGCCGTAAGGGGAGAGCGACCGGCGCGTGTGGCCGCATGATAGCCGAAAGGATGGTCGAAATCCGCGCGCAAAATCCGCGCGCAAATGCACGCAACGCGATCAGATGTTCTCGAGCTGGCTTTCCTTGGCGACACGCTCGAAAGCCTCGCCGGAGCTCTTGATGCGGTAATGATAATCGTCGCCCTCCGAGGGCAGCAGTTTGACGACTTTGTAGCTGCCGCTGGCGGCCGCGCGCCCGAAATTCGGGGACGTGAAGTAAACCGTCTGGCCGACCTGATACTTGTGGGTTTTCAAAAGGATCTCATGCGCCGCAAGCGGCTGCACGGTCGGGCTCGGAATATGCGGAGTCTTGGCGGCGCGGATGGTGGCCGAACCGGTGTTGCGCGCCAGCTTGCCGGCCGGGCTGCCCACACGAACGCTCTTGCGCGCCGCAACCTTGCCGTTGGGCCGCGCCACACGCGCGTTCTTGCCAGCCGCCGCGCCGGAGCGGCGGGCAGCCTTGGTGGTCTTCGCGGCCTTTTTTGCCGATCCGCGCGCGGGTTTGGCGGAACGCCGCATGGTTTTGGTTGATCCTCTATTCATGCCGCAACTATAGCACTGAATTTTCACCGGCGGGGAAAATTTTTGTGCCTAAAATACAGTGATACCAATGGTTTATGGGCATCGTTTGGTGCGGCAAGCGCGCCGCTACAGTTGCGGCAAATGGAACTCCGGGCCCGCCGCCCACGTCCTAAACGCGCAAATGGGACGAAATTGGCGAAGACACCGCCATGCGCAGGCTGTTCTGAATCATTCTGGATGCCATTTTCATTGTCAGCACCGCTAGAATTCCGCATTCCAAGGGACTGGCCCAAAAACGAGCAAGAACGAGGTTGCGAATGCGTGCCGCGTATTACGAAAAAAACGGGTCCGCCCGCGATGTGCTCACGCTCGGCGAGATCGAGACCCCGAAACCCGGGCCCGGCGAGGTGCGCGTTCGGCTGCACACGTCGGGGGTCAACCCCTCCGACGTCAAGAGCCGCGCCGGAACCGCCCGCAAGATCGCATTTCCGCGCGTGATCCCGCACAGCGACGGCGCCGGCGAAATCGACCTGGCCGGCGACGGTGTGGCGAAGTCGCGTATCGGCGAGCGGGTGTGGATCTGGAATGGGCAATGGAAACGCCCATTCGGCAGCGCGGCGGAATATATCGTGCTGCCGTCCGCGCAGGCGGTGCGGCTGCCCGACAAGATCGGCTTTGCGGAAGGTGCCTGCCTCGGCATCCCGGCCATGACCGCCTATCACGCCGTCGAACTGGCCGCCGCCGGCAAGGGCACGACACTGCTCGTCTCCGGAGGGGCCGGCGCGGTGAGCCAATACGTCATCCAGTTTGCCAAGGCGCGCGGGGCGAGCATCGTGAGCACAATATCATCGGCAGAAAAAGCGAAACTCGCGCATGAGGCCGGCGCCGACCACACCATCGACTACAAGCGCGAGAATGTCGGCGAACGGGTGATGGAAATCACCGGCAAGAAAGGCGTCGATGCGGTGATCGAGATGGACATCGCCGCCAACGCCAAACTCATTCCCGGCGTGCTGCGCCCGAAGGGCAGCGTCATCATCTACGGCACCGGCGGACCGGAAGCGGCCCTGCCCGCCCCGTTCTGCCTGGTCAACTCGATCCGGTTGCAATTCTTTCTGGTCTA
The DNA here is from genome assembly GCA_945861895.1 of Rhizobium sp. Q54. Classification (GTDB taxonomy): domain Bacteria; phylum Pseudomonadota; class Alphaproteobacteria; order Rhizobiales; family Xanthobacteraceae; genus Pseudolabrys. The sequence continues at coordinate 75,184 of CAMAWF010000006.1, read as the reverse complement.
CGAACTCGGCGCCGAGGAGCGCGAGCGCACGGTGGCCGCGATCACCCGCGCGCTCGAACAGGGCCGTCTCTTCAACCGGCTCGCCAAGCCATTTCCGCTCGCCGATGTAATCGCCGCGCATGAGGCGGTGGAGCAAGGCAAGACCGCCGGGAATGTGATACTGTTGACGGCGTAGGCGCCTGTCATGCCGAAGCGGTGATGTAAATGGCCCCGGCGCCCGACCACAGTGTGCTGCCCGGCATCGTCTACGGGATTTTTCTCGCCTTGGTGCTGAGCGGCGGCCGGGTGCGTGGAATTGAATTTGCCGCGCGCCGGCGGCGCAATCGCCGAATGGAATTTTCTAGTCGCGGCTGAGCTGGCTCTCGTTGACGACACGCTCATGCGCTTCGCCGGCGCTTTTGATGCGGTATTGCCGGTCGTCGCTCTCCGACGGCATCTGTTTCACGATCTTATAGAAACCGCTCGGACCGCCACGGCCGAACGACGCATTGTAACGAACGGTTTGCCCGATATGGAATTTATGCATGCTGGCGATGGTCTCCGTGATAGCGAAAGACGAACGCTCCGCGGCTGGCGGAGCCGAACGCATCTTTCTGCCTGATGGATTCGTGGGCTATCCTAGCACGGAATAGCCGATGCGGGGGCTTTTCTTGTCACCTCCCCCATCGTAATTTTGCCATACATGCGCCGCGCGCCGGAACCAGCGGCAGCAAGGACTCACCATGGCTTGGTTACCGCCGCAATCCCGCAAACCGTGCGGTTCGCCGATGCATCCGCTGCTCAAAGCCATTTTGAAATTGGCGATCGCCGTGATTGTTATTCCAGCAGTCGCTTACGGCTTGTTCCTGGCGGCGGTTCTCATCTATGCGGCATTGAACGGTCCGATCCGCTGGAATTAATTTATTCTCGATGGCGGCAGGAAATGTTCCGCGGCCTCAGAATTTTTCCACCCACGGCCGCAGCTCGATTTCCCAGGCCCATGCGTTGCGCGGCTGCTGCAGCAATTGCAGATAGCTCATGGCGACGGCATCGGGATCGAGCAGGGAATCCGGCTTGTCCGGCGTCTCGACACGGCGCGCGCTGCGGATGCCGCCGTCAACCACCACATGCGCGACATGAATGCCGTGCGGCGACAACTCGCGCGCCATGCTTTGCGCCAGCCCGCGCAGCGCGAATTTTCCCATCGCGAATGGCGCCGACTGCGCATAGCCCTTCACGCTTGCGGAAGCGCCGGTAAACAGAATGGCGCCGTGGCCGTTCGGCAGCATTCGCCGCGCCGCCGCCTGCGCGATCAGAAAGCCGCCGAAAGCTGTGACCGCGATGGATTTTTCCACTTCCGCGGGATCGAGATCGATCAGCGGCCCGCGCGCGCGATAGCTGGCGTTGTAAACGACGACGTCGGGCCCAAGCGTCGCCGCATCCAGATCGGCAAAAAGCTTGTTGACCTGCTCGCGCTTGGTCGCGTCGCAGGCAAAAGTCTTCGCCCCGGTCTCCTGCGCCAGCTTGGTGAGATCGTCGGGCGTGCGCGCGGCCAGCGCCACCCGCATGCCGGATTTGGCGAACAGCCGGGCGAGCGAAGCGGACAGGCCGGCGCCGGCGCCGACGATGAGGGCAACTTTATGCGTCATGCTGCGGCTCTTTGGCGGTGACAGGACAAGAACTGTATCACTTCTTGCAGGGACCGGGACCGGTCCATTTCGAATCGATCGTTTTGTCGGCAGTGGTCTTTTTGCCCGCGAGGATGACGGTCGTTTTCATCGTGCCGGTATAGTGCCGCGAATTGAGGAAGCTGTAGCTTGCCGCCAAGTCGATCGACATCTCCTTCGGGTCGCCGCATTGCATCACGATCGTGACGATGTTGCCCTTTTGCTGGATGTCGAGCTTTTTGCATTGCCCAGCGGCGTCCTTCATCACCGACAGCGACTTGACCGGGTCCTTGGCTTCCTCCGGCGTCATGCAACTGGTGGACGTTTCGGGCGGGACTTGCTTGCCGTTTTCCTCGCCGGTTTCGGTTTCCTGCCATTGTCCGGGCTGGAACTCGAACGCCGCCCGCGCGGGCAGCGCGGCCACGAGGCCGGCTGAAAGGAGCAGGCCATAAACGGCTGCGCGGGAAATTAGTGGCATGGACATTTCCTCTCGTTGCGAACGCACGTTAGGCCCGGACCGACTCTCAGCGGCGATCATATGCCAGCCCCGGCCGCAACCGCCACTTGATCGCCATATTTATTGTATATACAATAAATATCGATGAAAATCACCTTCGATCCCGCCAAGCGCGAATGGACCTTGCGCGAACGCGGGCTCGACTTTGCGGATGCGGAACAGGTCTTTGCCGGCGTCAAACTCGAAAGTCGCGACGAGCGGCGCGACTATGGCGAATTGCGCATGATGACCGTTGGTTATCTGCGAGAGCGCATGGTGATCGTCTGCTGGACGCAGCGGGGCGAAGCACGGCACGTCTTTTCGATGAGGAAGGCCAATGAGCGGGAAAAAGCGAAATACGGCGGCGAGCTTGAAGCGCGTCGGCAGTGACATGAAGAAGGTCGACGCTTATGTCTTGACCAAAGAAGACTACGACGAGATTCCGGAATTGACTGACGGGTGGTTCAAGCGAGCCGATCTTTACAAAGGCGAGAAGCTTATCCGGCGTGGGCGTCCACCTTCAGCTAATCCCAAGCAGTCGACCAGCCTGCGGCTCGATCCGGATGTGGTGGCATATTTTCGCCGCAGCGGCCGCGGCTGGCAGAGCCGCATCAATGCCGCGCTGCGCAAGGCGGCGAAGCTGCCGAAGGAGAAAAGGAAGAAGGCTTAATGGAAATAGCGCGGCGCAATACGATTTGGAGCGCACGGAGGACGAGGCCGCGGCTTTGCTCCGCCGCATCCAGCCGCGCAAACGCGACGCAGCGTAACCGCCTCAAAATACCGATGTGTCATGGCCGGGCTTGTCCCGGCCATCTCGATTCAAGGGGCACGGCCATGCCCACCTAAACGAGATCGCCGGGTCAAGCCCGGCGATGACAAAGAAATTCAGCGCCACCGCGAGATCAACGGCAAAGCTAATCCTCACATCCTGAACACGCCGAACTTCGTCTCCGGCACCGGCGCATTGAGCGCCGCCGAGAACGCCAGCGCCAGCACGCGCCGCGTTTCACTGGGCGCGATGATGCCGTCATCCCACAGCCGCGCGGTGGCGTAATACGGATTGCCTTCGCTCTCGTACTGCTCGCGGATCGGCTGCTTGAATTCCTCCTCCTCGACCTGCGACCATTTTCGCCCCTCCGCTTCGATGTTGTCGCGCTTGACGGTGGCCAACACCGAGGCCGCCTGCTCGCCGCCCATCACCGAGATGCGCGCGTTCGGCCAGGTGAACAGGAAACGCGGACCGTAAGCACGGCCACACATGCCGTAATTGCCCGCGCCATAGGAGCCCCCTAAGATCAGCGTGATCTTCGGCACTTGGGCGCAGGCGACGGCTGTAACGAGTTTCGCTCCGTCTTTGGCAATTCCGCCGGCCTCGTAGTCGCGCCCGACCATGAAGCCGACGATGTTTTGCAGAAACAACAACGGCACGCGCCGCTGGCAGCACAGCTCGACGAAATGCGCGCCCTTCAGCGCGCTTTCGGAAAACAGAATGCCGTTATTGCCGAGGATGCCGACCTGCATGCCGTGAATGCGCGCGAAACCGGCGATCAGCGTCGCTCCGTAAAGCGCCTTGAACTCGTCGAACTCTGAGCCATCGGCGAGCCGCGCGATCACTTCGCGGACATCGTATTGCTTCTTGAGGTCCGCCGGCACGATGCCGTCGAGTTCCGCGATGTCGTATTTCGGCTCGCGCGGCGCAACCAGCGGAATGTCCACGGTCTTTTTGCTATTGAGATTGGCGACGATGCGCCGCGCAATGCTGAGCGCATGATGATCGTCGACCGCCATATGATCGGCGACGCCGGACTTGCGCGCATGCACGTCGGCGCCGCCCAGTTCCTCGGCGGTGACCACCTCGCCGGTTGCGGCCTTCACCAGCGGAGGCCCGCCGAGAAAGATCGTGCCCTGCCCTTTGACGATCACGGTCTCGTCCGACATCGCCGGAACGTAGGCGCCGCCCGCGGTGCAGGAGCCCATGACCACCGCGATTTGCGGAATCCCCAGCGCCGAGAGATTTGCCTGATTGTAAAAGATGCGGCCGAAATGCTCGCGGTCGGGGAACACTTCCGTTTGATGCGGCAGGTTGGCGCCGCCGCTGTCGACGAGATAAATGCAGGGCAGCCGGTTCTCGCGCGCGATCTCCTGCGCCCGCAGATGCTTCTTCACCGTCATCGGATAATAAGTGCCGCCCTTGATGGTCGAGTCGTTGCACACGATCGCGCATTCGCGGCCTTCGATGCGGCCGATGCCGGTAATCAACCCCGCCCCGTGGATGGCCTCGCCGTACATCCCGTTGGCGGCGAGCGGCGAAAGCTCCAGAAACGGCGAGCCGGGGTCGATCAGGTTCATCACTCTTTCTCGTGGAAGAAGCTTTCCGCGCGCCACATGCCGTTCACGGGATTTTTCCGGCCCGCCCAGCGCCGCCTCGGCGCGGCGCTGTTGCAATTCGGCGACCAGCGCCCGCATGCGCCCGGCATTGGCGCTAAACTCAGCACCGTTGGTATCGACCGTCGAGGCGAAGACCGCCAAAGTTCCCTCCCGAATCTGGGCCGGGCCATCATGGCGCGCCGGCGGCGCGGGCTCAACCGCGCTGCGGCGTGACGGCGACAAGCGCGGCCGGTAAGCTCCCGCCGAGCATACCCAGGAGATCGGCAATGTCCGCGCTTTCGCCCGACAAATACAGCGACCTCAAGCTCCAACTCGATGGCCTCGTGCGTCCTGGCCAGCAGTTCCAGTTCCACCGCAATATGCTGTTCGACCAGCTCTACGCCTCGCTGCCGAAGGACCCGCAGGCCAAGGTGCAGATCTACAACGCCGAGATCGCGCCGGGCGGCTACACCAACTGGCATTGCCACAACGGCGCGACCTTCTTTATCGCGCTGCAGGGCATCTTCGAGGCGCATTTCCAGGAAGGCGCGCTGATCAAGGCCAAGGCCGGCGACTGCTATTCCGAGCCGATCGCGAAATTCCATCGCGGCCACAATCCGCATCCGGAACTCTCATATCTGTGCATCGGCGTATGCCTGACCGCGCCCGACCGCGAGCACGTCACCAATTCCGTCGAGCGGCCCTGGTAGCGGCGAAGGCGGCGGTGAAATCGGTGCGGGATTTTTTGCGCGCTCAAACGCGCAGCACCGTCGGCCAGTCCGGCTCGTTGCCCGGCATCTCCCAGGGCTCCTTGCGGCCGGCATCGCGCCACTCACCCCACTCCGGCAGCGCCATGACCGCCTCCATATAGGCGCGCGCCACCGGGCCGACCTCGATGCCATAATTGTGAAAGCGTGCGACCACCGGCGCGTACATGGCGTCGGCCGCGCCGAACGCGCCGAACAGGAACAGCCCGCTTTTGCCGAAACGCGCGCGGCATTCGCTCCACAGCGCCTCGATGCGGCGCACATTCTCCATCACCTCGTCCGGTTGCGGCCGCGGCTTCGGCGGCAGCCACATGTTCATCGGACAGTTCTTGCGCAGCGCCGCGAAGCCCGCGTGCATTTCGCTCGCCACCGCGCGGGCATGGCTGCGCGCGCGGGCGTCCGCCGGCCACAGCTTCGCGTCCGGAAATTTCTCCGCCAGATGTTCGAGGATGGCGAGCGATTCCCAGATCGGCGTGTCGCCGTCGATCAGCACCGGCACCTTGCCGGCGGGCGAATATTTTTCGATTTTTTCGGCGCTGCCGGGCTCGTAGAGCGGGATCACCTCTTCGTCGAACGCGATGCCCGCCACTTTCATGGCGATCCACGGCCGCAGCGACCAGGAGGAATAGTTCTTGTTGCCGATGACGAGCTTGAGCGCCATTGCGATTAAGATTTTTTCTCGGGTCTCTTATCCGCCGGCGGATCGGGCGGGTGCATCGGCCCTTCGGCCTTTTTCCAGGCGCCGAAGCCGCCCCGGACATGAGCGACCGGCTTTAGCCCCATGCGCTGCGCGGTCTGCGCGGCAAGCGCCGAGCGCAGGCCACCGGCGCAGAAAAATACGAATTTTTTGTCCTGCGCGAATTCCGGCTTGTGATAGGGGCTCTGCGGATCGATCCAGAATTCCAGCATTCCGCGCGGGCAATGAAATGCGCCCGGCACCTTGCCCTCGCGCTGCAACTCGCGCGGATCGCGGATATCCACCAGCACGACATCGTCGCGGCCGTGCAGCTTGATGGCCGCCTCGACCGGCAAAGTCTCGATTTCGCGCTCGGCGGCATCGACCAGCGCGCGGTAGCTGATGGTAATGGTTTGCGGCATGTATTTTCTCTATTTACTCCCGGAGCTCGGATCGTGGCAGAGCAAGCCCGCGCGCTCAAGGGCGCCATTGCCGGTCCGCCAATTCGAAGAGAGCGTGCCGCCGGATCGAAAGGCCAGCCGACACCGTTTCGTTCGAGCGCGGAAATGATAACGCCGGCTGCCGTCTAGCCGAGGCTCATCAAAACGGCGATGACGGCCACGATCAGCACGCCGATGGCGGTAGCCGCAGCGGTCGCCAGCGTTTCGCTCCGACTGGCTTGCCGATGGCTGTCGTGACCGGCGAGCGGAAGGTCGCCGGCGACCGGCGAATATGCGGCCCGGATGGTTTGGATATCCAGCGACATCGACGATCCCTCCCCTGAAGGCATCATGCCGAATGATGTCCGAGAACACGGGCTCGGACACGAATCGCCCGGACGGCAAAAAGATACCGCCCCACCAGAAGGCTCACAATCTTGACGTTTACGCGGGCGCGCCTTCGTGCATCCGGCGATTCGATTCGCCGAATTGGATCGAAGCACCGCAATCTGCGCGGTTCAGTTTTTGCCGTCGGGGCCGGGGAAAAATTCGCCGGTACGGCCGGTGAGCCGATAGACCAACAGGCCGATCCATTCGCGCACCGCGCGGTCGGTGCGTCCGAGCCCTCCGGACAGCGTAAATGCCGGACGCAACAAATTCTTCCAGCCGCCGGTGCGCCAGTCGACCGGATAGGCTTCCACTGGGAAACCGACATGGCGGAAGCAGCCGACCGCACGCGGCATGTGTTGCGCGGAAGTGACGAGCAGCCAGCGCTCACCCGGTTTGGGCTGCACAAGTTGCTTGGTGAAGACCGCATTTTCCGCGGTGTTGCGTGACAGTCGTTCGAGCTGAACGCGCTCGCGCGCGATGTTGAAACTCTCGAATACCGGCAGCACGAAATCGGCTTCCGAGCGGCCGCCGGGGATAATACTGGCGTTGCCGCCGGTAAACACGATGCGCGCATTCGGGTAAAGCCGCGCCAGCTTGCCGACAACGGTGATCCTTTCCGCGGAACTTCCGAGCACCGTTTCTCCCCGCTCGGCGGATAAATCCGGCGAGATCGCGCCGCCCAGCACAATAATTCCATCCGGCGCGCCGCGCGCGGCATCCCAGGGCGGGAAGCGCTGTTCGAGCGAGACTGCCAGCAGATTTCCGAACGGCAGGAAACCGATCAGCGCCAGCAGGACGAGACTCGTAACCGCTAACCGTTGGCCCGCGCGGCGCCATCGCGTGCGCAGCAGCAGCAGCCCGGCCAGCCCAAGCACAATCAGCAGATTGGACGGCAATGCGAGGAAGGCGACCGTCTTGGAAAGGATGAAGAACATCGGGGGTCCTGCCCGCAGCGCGGGGTGTTCAACTCTTTTTCTTCCACGCCTCGTAGCGCTTTTTGTTTTCTTCGTTCGGCGGATAAAGTCCGGGGAGCTTGGCGCCCTTCTCCACTTCCTGCACCAGCCAGGATTCCAGCCGCTCGTGTTCGGCGCCTTCCTCGGCGACGAAATCGACCAGATCTTTCGGAATCACCACCGCGCCGTCGTCGTCGGCGACGATGACATCGCCGGGAAAAATAGCGCAGCCGCCGCAGCCGATCGGCTCGTTCCAACCGACGAAAGTGAGCTGATTGACGGAAGCCGGCGCCGCCACGCCCGCGCACCAGACCGGCAGGCCGGTGCCGAGAATGCCGTGCTTGTCGCGCATGACGCCGTCGGTGATCAGCGCGCTGACGCCGCGCTTGACCATCCGCATGCAAAGGATGTCGCCGAAAATTCCCGCGCTGGTGACGCCCATCGCGTCCGCCACCACCACGCAGCCCTCCGGCATGTCCTCGATGGCACTGCGGGTGGAGATCGGGTTAGACCAGCTGGCGGGTGTGGCAAGGTCCTCGCGCACCGGCACGAAGCGAAGCGTAAACGCGGGGCCTGCCACGCGCTTGGCCGTAGCGGAAAACGGCATCGCGCCCGCCATCCAGCAGCGGCGGATGCCTTTTTTCAGCAATATGGTGGTGATGGTGCCGGTGGTGATCTGTTGCAGCGCGCCCATTGCGGTATTCATTTCGATCCTCGTCAAGCCGGTCTAAGCCCAAGCCGCTCGTCGCGGCGGCGCAACAGCATCACAAATGGAATCGAAAGCAGCACCATCCAGGATTTTCCGACGATCTGCCCCAAAAGAAATTCCAGCGAACCGAACGCGAGCCACAGAAAGACGACGGAATCGATCGCCAGTCCGACCATGCTTGAGGCCACCACCGCCGCCACCAGCCGGCGGCGCGCCAGCGGCGTGTAGACGGCGAAGTCGGCAAATTCGGACAGCAAAAATGCGACCCCGGAGGCCATCACCAGCGCGGGCGGCGCCACCGCGGCGGAAATCGCAGCGCCGGCGATCACCGCCGCCACTCCAAATCCAATGCCAAGGCGGCGCTGCACCAGGTCGCGCAGCACCAGCGCAACACCGATCATCAGTACCCCGGAGGGCGCCATCAGCCCGGGCAAGACCGGTATCAGGCAGGCGCCGTTCGGCGCGCACGCCGTCCCGACATGCCCGATCATCCAATTTGCCAGCGGGATGGTGAGACAGAACAACGCCAAAAACACGCCGCCTTCGATGTTGCGCCGGGTATCGAGGGTCATTGCCTTGCTCATCTTTGCGCCATGAATAATGCAAAGCCGCGCGCGCGCAATTGACACGCCGGGCAGCTCCCGCAGCCATAACCCCAATCGTCGCGCAACGCACACTCTCCCCGATAGCAGCTATGCGTCTCCTCGATAACCAGCTGCAGGAATTCCTCCCCGCCAATTTCATGCGCGAGCGCAAGGGTCTGCGCCTTGTCGATCCACATCAGCGGCGTATGGATGGTCAACGGCCGGTCCATGCCGAGCGAAAGCGCCGTCTGCATAGCCTTGACCGTAGCATCGCGGCAATCCGGATAGCCGGAATAATCGGTCTCGCACATGCCGGCGACCAGATGCTTCGCCCCGCGCCGGTAGGCGAGCGCACCCGCAAAGCAAAACAATAGCAGATTGCGGCCGGGCACGAAGGTGGTGGGCAGGCCGTTTTCCGCCATCGCAATGGCGGTATCGCGGGTGAGCGCCGTCTCCGACATGGCGGCGAGCGCATCGAGCTTGACCATATGGTCTTCGCCCAGGCGCGCCTTCCAGTCCGGCCGCAACGCCATCATGCGCTCGCACAGGCGCAAGCGGACTGCAAGTTCGACAATGTGGCGCTGGCCATAGTCGAAGCCGACCGTCTCCACGCGGGCGAACCGGTCCAGCGCCCAGGCAAGGCAGACGGTGGAATCCTGCCCGCCGGAGAAAAGCACCAGGGCGGTTTCGGAACTGCGGGCGGGCGTCACAAGCCTGTCAATCCCACTGCGGCGACCAGGACCAATCGACAATGCGGCCGCTGTTGCGCGCGAGCCCGGCTATCTCCTTCATCTCCGCCGCCGACAATGCAAAATCGAAAATGGCGAAATTTTCCGACAAGCGTTCGATCCTGCTGGTGCGCGGAATGACGACGATATCCTGCTGGGTGAGCCAGCGCAGGCAGACTTGCGCGGCGGTCTTGCCGTGCGCCTTGCCGATGCGCGCGAGCACCGCGTCGTCCTTGGCCCGGCCTTTTGCAATCGGGCTATAGGCGATCACCGCCATATCGTGACGCCGGCACGCCGCGATCACCTTCGACTGGTCGAGATAAGGATGGCACTCGATCTGGTTGCAGACCAACGGTTCGCTTGCCAGCTTGGTCGCCTGGTCGAGCAGAGCCACGGTGAAATTCGATACCCCGATGTGGCGCGCCATGCCGGCGCGCTTGACCTTGCACAGGGCGCCGATGGTGTCGGCAAGCGGCACCCGCGGGTTCGGCCAGTGGATCAGCAGCAGATCGATCTCGGACAGTCTGAGCTGAGACAGGCTTTCCTTCACCGAGCGTTCGAGATCGTGCGGCGCCAATTGGGTCGGCTGGATTTTTGTGGTGACCGTCACCTCATCGCGCCGGCCGGAGGCGCGCACGCCGTCGCCGACCGCAGCCTCGTTGCCATACATCTGCGCGGTGTCGATGAGCCGGTAGCCGATGCCGATGGCTTGTTCGGTCAGCCGCGCGCAGTCGCGTCCGCGCAGATCCCAGGTGCCAAGACCGATGACCGGAATGCGGGCGCCATACGCCTCGACGACCTGCATCAGCTATCCCAGACCGGCGCGTGCGGGGGATTGACCACGCGCATATTGGCGGCGCCGAGCTTTTTGATGTCCGCCATCTCGGCGTCCGCAAGCTTGAAGTCGAAGATTTCGATATTGGCTTTCAGATGCGCGGGCGTCGCCGTGCGCGGGATGGCGGCGATGCCAAGCTGCACCAGATAGCGCAACGACACCTGCGCCGAACTCTTGCCATGCGCCTTGCCGATGCGCTCAAGTACGTCGTTGCCGGGCGCCTTGCCGCGCGCGATCGGGCAATAGGCGGTGACCGTGAGGCCGTGTTTTTTGCAAGCCGCGATCACTTTGCTCTGGTCGATGAAGGGGTGCACTTCGATCTGGTTGTTGACCAGCGGCTCGCTCGTCACCGTCATCGCCTCGTCCAGCATGGCGGTGGTGAAATTGGCAACACCGATGTGCTTGGTCTTGCCGTCGCGTTTGGCCTTGCACAGCGCGCCGACACTGAGCTTGAGCGGGATGTCTTTATTGTTCCAGTGGATCAGCAGCAACTCGACAAAGGGAAGCTTGAGGTTTTCCAGGCTCTGGTCCACCACGCGGGCAAAATCGTCGGGCATCAGATCGTTCTGCCGCACCTTGGTGCAGATGAACACGCCCTCGCGCTTGACGCCGGAGGCGCGCAGGCCCTCGCCCACTTCGCGCTCGTTGCCATAGAACGCCGCCGTGTCGAGATGCGTATAGCCAAGCCGCAGCGCATCCGAAACGGCCTGCACGCAGATATTTTCCTTCAACGTCATGGTGCCGAGACCTATGACGGGAATGCGGGCACCATGAGCTTCGACAACAGGAATTGCGGCGGGCATGGGACACTCCATACGGGGCGGACGAAAAGGGCGAGGCCGGCAGAATGCCCGGTCGCCACGGCGCTGCCAACCCGGATGAACGGCCTGGAATATGAGAAATCTGGTGGGCGGAAGCCTTACTCGCTTGCGGCCGTCAGCAGGCGCGTCAACGCCGCTTTCCACCAAGCGCGGCAAAAGCCGTCTCCGGCGCGCGGTCGATCAGCTTGAGCAGCGCGCGGGCCGGCCCGCGCGGGGCGCGCTTGCCCTGCTCCCAATTCCGCACGGTCTCGATCGGCACTTCGATGCTTTGCGCAAATGCTGCCTGCGTGAGCTGCGTGCGCGCCCGCACCTGGCGGGCAAACGCCGCGGGGTCCTTGTGATCGACGGTGCGTTCGCTGCCGTCGGCCAGGATTTCGACGATCCGGCCATCGGCCTTGAGCCTTACCCGCATCATGACCGAAATCTCCCTGCTCGATGGTGTCGGCCAATGCACTAGCTGATTCGCAGGCGTCAAAAGTTAATGTGGCGGCCGATCACAGGGACTTGGCAGCGGTCTGGTAGCGCATCAGATATAAAGCGCGTCGCGCGACCTCACAGTTGAAGCACACGGCCATCGGCGGATATGCCATTGCGCCCTGGAATTTCTTGTAGATCGCGTTGCATTTTTTGTCCTTCGCCTTGATCCAGGCGCGCTGCTGGTCACGCAGCTTGGCCATCTGTGCGGCCGGCAGTTTGTCGCGCAGCGCGCCGTATTCCGCATTGAGGATGACATCCCAGGCGGCTTCCGAGCGGCGGTTGCAATCGCGCACGGTGGAGTCGTGATCGTTCCCGAACGCGGTCATGCAGGTTTTCACGATCATCTCGACGCAAGTCGCATCGCCGGCCTTGGTGCCGCCTTTGCTCTTGACGCATTCGCGCAGCGCCGGGGCATCACCCGGATCGGGGTCGTCCGGCGCGGCCAGCGCCGGGATTGGCGCTGCGGCCGCCAAAATAATTGCGGCCAGCACCAAGATGCGCGCGCTCATGCGATGTCTCCCCCCGAACGGCAAATTTAATCACCGCGTCTTCTCGAAAATCTCCCGCCCGATCAGCATGCGGCGGATTTCGCTGGTCCCGGCACCGATCTCGTAGAGCTTGGCGTCGCGCAGCAAGCGCCCGCACGGAAAGTCGTTGATATAGCCGTTGCCGCCGAGGCACTGGATCGCTTCCAACGCCATCCAGGTCGCCCGCTCGGCGGCATAAAGAATGGCGCCGGCGGCGTCCTCGCGCGTGGTGCGGCCCTCGTCGCAGGCGCGCGCCACCGCATAGACATAGGCCTTGGAGGCGTTGAGCGTCACATACATGTCGGCGAGCTTGGCCTGCACCAACTGGAAATTGCCGATCGACTGGCCGAACTGCTTGCGGTCGTGGACGTAAGGGATCACCACATCCATGCAGGCCTGCATCAGGCCAAGCGGGCCGGCAGCCAGCACCACGCGCTCATAGTCGAGCCCCGACATCAGCACGTTGACGCCGTTGCCGACCGCGCCGAGCACATTCTCCTGCGGCACTTCACAGTCTTCGAACACCAGCTCGCTGGTGTCGGAGCCGCGCATGCCGAGCTTGTCGAGCTTCTGCGCGGCGGAAAATCCCTTCATGCCCTTCTCGACGATAAAGGCGGTGATGCCGCGCGCGCCCGCGGTGCGGTCGGTCTTGGCATAAACCACCAGCGTGTCGGCGACCGGACCGTTGGTGATCCACATTTTCGAGCCGTTGAGCACGTAGCGGTCGCCCTTTTTGTCCGCGCGCGTGCGCATGGAGACGACATCCGAGCCGGCGCCCGGCTCCGACATAGCGAGCGCGCCGACATGCTCGCCGGAAATGAGCTTGGGCAGATAGCGGCGTTTCTGCGCGTCATTGCCGTTGCGGCGCAGCTGATTGACGCAGAGGTTGGAATGCGCGCCGTAGGATAAGCCCACCGCGCCGGAGGCGCGCGAGACTTCTTCCATCGCCACGCAATGTTCGAGATAGCCGAGCCCCGCCCCGCCCCATTCCTCCTCCACCGTGAGGCCGTGCAGGCCGAGCGCGCCCATTTCCGGCCAAAGGTCGCGCGGGAACGTATTGGAGCGGTCGATCTCGTCGGCGCGCGGCGCGATGCGGTCCTGCGCGAAATCGCCGACCGACTTGCGCAGCATCTCGACGTCGGCGCCAAGGCCGAAATCGAATCCAGTCCAGGTATTCGGGATCATGCGCGGCTCCCATGCCGCAGATCGCGGCCAAGCCGGCCGAATGTATAAGGTGCGGGCCGGGCTGTCAGCGCCCGGCAGGATCGATCAGGCGACCGCTTTAGCATCCGCCACGGCGGCGGCATTCGGCTTCGCCAGCAGGCGGTCGATAGCGGCGGCGGGCATGGCGCGCGCGAACAGAAACCCCTGCATCTCGTCGCAACCGGCAAGCCGCAGCAGCACCCGCTGCTCCTCGGTCTCGACGCCCTCGACCAGCACATTCATGCCGAGCGCGCGGCCGAGCGCTATGATGGCCTGGATGATAACCCCGCCATTCGCCGAGCGGCCGAGCGGCGCGACGAAGCCGCGGTCGATCTTGAGTTTGTCGAACGGAAACTGCTGCAAATAGCTCAGGCTCGAATAGCCCGAGCCGAAATCGTCAAGCGCAATCCGCACGCCGAGCGCCCGCAAATCCGCGATCCGCCGCTTCATCTCGTCGGGGTTGTCGATCAGCACGCCTTCGGTGATCTCGAACATGACGCGCGAGGGCAGGATTTTTGTCGCCGCCAACACCTCGCGCACCAGGTCGATAATTCCGCGGTCGCGCATTTGCAGCGGCGAGAGATTGACGGCGATGTAAAGGTCCGGCCAGCGCATGGCCGTCACGAGCGCGCGGCGCAGCACGAATTCACCCAGTTCATCCATCAGACCCATCTGTTCCGCAATGGGAATGAATATGGCGGGCGAGATGTTGCCGCGGCTTGGATGATTCCAGCGCAACAGCGCCTCGACCCCGACGATGCGCGCGCCATTGGCGGTAACGATGGGCTGGTAATGCAATTCCAGCATTTGCGCGTTCAGCGCCCGCGTCAATTCGCGCTTGATGAACTGCCGATCGTTGAATTCGGCGTCGATCTCGGGCGCGAAAGCGACGATGCTGCCCGGCGCCTGGCGCTTGGCACTGCGCAAGGCAATATCTGCGCAGCGGGCAAGTTCCTCCCCGCTCGTCCCATCGCGCGGCGCTTGGGCAAATCCAGCGCGTGCGCCGATCCGCACCGCCGTGTCCATCCACAACGGCTGCGACGCAGCCTCGATCGCTGCCCGTAAGCAATCGTTTGCATCCACGTCCGCGGCCAGGATCAACGCAAATTCATCGCCGCCGAAACGGCCGCACACGGCCTGCGGCGGCAAGGCTTCGCGCAACCGCGCGGCAACCTTCGCGATGAGGTCGTCGCCGCCCTGCTGGCCGAATTGGTTATTGATGTCATTGAGGCCATCGAGCTTGAGCAAGGCAAACGTCACGGCCCGCTCGCCTTCGCGCGCATCGAGCGCCACGCCGAGCAGTTCAAGCACCCCGCCGCGATTGGGCAGACCGGAAAGCCGGTCTTGCTGCGCGGCCTTGCGGGCATCGCTGTCGCTTGCGGCAAGCTCCAGCCGTGCGCGCCGCAATTGCCATAGCGACAAGCCGGCGAAACCGGCAAGGCAAAGCGCGAGCGCGGCGGCAACCGGAAGCAGCCGGTTCACCATCAGCGTCATCGGCCAATCCGGCTCCCAGGTGAAGAAGCCGACAATGCGCCCTTGGCTTGTGAGCAACGGATGCGCTTCACGCGCCCCCGGCGCCGGTTCGGTTTCGAATTTCAGCCCTTGCAGGCCGCTGCTTTGCTCCAACATGCGCACGAGGCGCGGATCGACTTCATTGAAGTCCTGGAACAGCGCGCGGAATTCCGAAATCCCGGCGCGCAAGGCCGCGCGCCGTTGCATGGCCTGGCTCTCGTCGCTTTGCCGCGCCAGCCCGTAGCCGACAGCGGAGCAGACCAGCAGCACGCCGAGGCCCAACAAGGTGCCGGCCACGATGACGCGAGACGTGATCGAGAGCCGCTGCGCGTGCTCGCGCGGTTCGCCGGCAGGCCGGTCGCCGGTTTGCGCGTTCCCGCCGCGCCGCTTGCGCCACGAAAACATCGCGCGCCGGGGCTTTACATCCCCCGCCGCGGCTGAGATTCCGCCGTCCACTGAAAACTCCACGCCTGCTCCGCCAGTCCGCGGATCAAGCTAGATATTCAGGGTTAATGCCGGGTCAGAAAACAGGGTGAATAAATCATGACCGCAAGCTGGGCTTGCCGGTGGGCCTTGCTTGGGATCAATTGCGGCCCCCGCCGGACCCGAGCGAGAGTATGATTCGCACCGTTGCCACCTTGTCCCTCTTGCTCCTGCTGCCGCTCACGGCCGCCGCGGCGGCGCCCTGCCCCGGCAATCCCGCAACGCTCGGCACCGAACGCGTGCTCGAAGTCAGCGCCGCGACCACTCCGCGCGTCGGACGCAAGCATTTTCCGGCGACGCTTGCGCTGGGGCCGAAGGAGCTGGTGCTCACCTTTGACGACGGCCCACTGCCGGAGACCACTCCGGCGGTGCTTGAAGCGCTGCGGCGCGAATGCGTGCGCGCCAGTTTTTTCTTGCTCGGGCAGCATGCGCAGAAGCATCCGGAACTCGCCCGCCGGATTCTGGCCGAAGGCCACACCGTCGCCCATCACACTTATTCGCATAAAGTGCTCAACCGGTTGCCGATTGCTGCGGCGGAAGCGGAAATCGACCGTGGCATCGAGGAGGACGAATACGCCGTCTATGGCCAGCGCCGGCGCGATCCGGTGACGCCGTTTTTCCGCTTTCCCGGCTTCGCTTCCAGTCCGGCCTTGCTCGAGCGGCTTGCGCGGCGCGGGATCGTGGTGTTCGGCGCTGATCTATGGGCGAGCGACTGGGACCCGATGACGCCGGAACAGCAGTTGAACCTGGTCATGGCGCGGGTCGAGCAGAGCGGCCGTGGCATCCTGCTGTTCCACGACACCAGGGCGCAGACCGTCCAGATGCTGCCCAGCTTCCTGCGCGAGCTGAAACGGCGAGGCTATCGGATCGTGCACGTCGTCCCGGCCGGCGCGCGCGGGCTGCTGCGTTGAACACGCGCCAATGGCGCCTTCGTATGGTAAATGGCGCGTTAATATTGTGCTTCGTATTTTCTCAATACGAGCCCGTTCAGGGATAGATTCAAATAAATCCTTTGCGGCTGCCGCCGGGCGCGCGGACGTGCGCCTGCGGCCAATAACAATTCGGGCGTCGGTTCAGTATGCGTTGCGTTACTGCCCTAGCGTGTTGGCTCGCCCTAGTGGGCGGGACGGCGACGGCCGTCGCCGCCGCATGCCCCGGCAATCCGGGCGCACTCGGCACCAGCCGCGTGCTCGCGATCGGCGGCGAGAATACCCGCGTCGGCTCCATGCAGTATTCGCGCACGCTGCCGCTCGCGCACCGCGAAGTGGTGCTGACTTTCGACGATGGTCCGCTGCCGCCCTACACCAACCGGGTGCTCGACGCGCTCGCCGCCGAATGCGTGAAGGCGACCTATTTCCTGGTCGGGCGGCAGGCCAGCGCCCACCCGGACGTGGTGCGCCAGATCTATAATGCCGGCCACAGCATCGGCACCCACAGCCAAAATCATCCGCTCACCTTCGATCACATGTCGCAGGAGCGGGCGGAGCGGGAAATCAACGACGGCATCGCCTCGGTTGGCGCCGCGCTCGGCGATCCGAGGTCCGTGGCGCCGTTCTTCCGGATTCCCGGTCTGCTGCGGGTCAAGAACGTGGAGGACTATCTCGCCGCGCGCTCGATCGTGACCTGGAGCGCCGATTTCGCCGCCGACGATTGGTACAAGCAAATCGACGCCAAGGAAGTGATGCGCCGCGCCCTCGCGCGGCTTGAGAGCAAAGGCCGCGGCATCCTGCTGCTGCACGATGTCCAGCCGGCGACCGCGGTGATGCTGCCGGCGCTGCTCAAGGAGCTTAAAAAACGCGGCTATCGCGTCGTCCAGGTGGTGCCGGCTGGAGCCGAACGGCCGAAGTTGCCGCCGGGCACCGCATCCAGCCCGGGCAAACCGGGGTGGCCGCGCGTCACCGGGACGGGCGCCGATGCCCCTGCCGAGCAATTGCCTCCGCCCTTCATCGTCGAGCGGCGGCAGCCCAAGCGCAGCAGCCGCACCGGCCAGTAAGCCGGCTGCGACCGGAACTCCGTAAGTTTCTGAAAGCTGGTGCGGCCAAGAGGACTCGAACCTCCACGGGTTGCCCCGCTAGCACCTCAAGCTAGTGCGTCTACCAATTCCGCCATGGCCGCGTAGGGGTGTGGACGCCGTCCCACAGGCGCCGCGTCCAAAAGACGGCGGGATGTAACAAATAGGGTCCGCGGGGACAAGGCCGGGGCCGCCGCAGCAGCGATTAGCGCATATCGGGCGGGCGCGGCAGCAACTCGGCGACCTGAACGGCAATGCGGTTGCCATTGACCACCACCATGCCCTTGGCGACAGGGAGATTGTTGGCGAGGATGCTGACCGCATCGTTTTCCGAGGCGTCGAGTTCGATGATGGCGCCACGGCCGAGGCGGAGGACCTGATGCACCGGCATGGAGGTGGTGCCGAGCACTACTGTGATGTCGAGCGAGACTTTTTCAATCGTGGCCACGTAATTTTTCCTTCGCCCGCGCCTATTTCTTTTGCTTATCCAATGCGGGCAGCCCTGAGGTCACCATGGTATGGTTACGGGGTGGTTAACACGCGCAATGAATTGCGGATCGGAGCGTTTGGCGCGGCCGGATCGGCCCCGGCCGAATGGCGCATCGACGCGGCCGCGGTGCCCTACCAGGCCGCCGTCTCGTTGATGGACGCGCGTGCGGCGGCGATTGCGGCCGGTACCGCCCCCGAATTGGTCTGGCTGCTCGAACACCCCCCGCTCTACACCTCCGGCACCAGCGCCCGGCCCGAAGCGCTGATCGAGGCGCGCTTCCCGGTGCATGCTTCCGGCCGCGGCGGACAGATGACCTATCACGGCCCCGGCCAGCGCGTGGCCTATGTGATGCTCGATCTTAGGCGGCGCGGCCCGGACGTGCGGCGCTTCGTGGCCAGCTTGGAGCAATGGATCATCCGCACGCTCGACGCCTTCGATGTGCGCGGCGAGCGGCGCGAGGACCGCATCGGCGTCTGGGTGCGCCGGCCGGACAAGGGTGCGGACCGCGAGGACAAGATTGCCGCCATCGGCATCCGCATTCGGCAATGGGTGACGTTGCATGGGATCAGCCTGAACGTCGATCCCGACCTCACACATTTCTCCGGCATTCTGCCGTGCGGTGTGTCGTCGCCGAATTACGGCATCACCAGCCTCGCCGACCTCGGCGTTACGGTGAGCATGGCGGACGTGGACACGGCGCTGCGAACGGAATTCGAGCAGCTGTTCGCAACGGCTAAAGACGGATAGGCCGGGCCGGAAAAAGGAAACCAGCATGACAGCTTACTGGATCGGCGAGCACGTCATCGCCAGCCCGGCGAAGTTCGACGAGTATCTGCGCCAGGTCGTTCCCATGATCGAACGTCATGGCGGCCGTTACCTGACGCGGGCGGGAAGTCACGAAGTGCTGGAAGGAAATTGGCGGCCCAACCGGGTGGCTGTGATCGAGTTTCCCGACATGGCCGCGCTGAAGACTTTCTATCGTTCAGCGGAATACCAGCCGCTGATTGCGCTTCGCCAAAGCGCCGCGACCGATGTCCTGATAGCGGTGGAAGGAAAATAATTTCCGCTACGTCACCGCTACTCGTTCGGCAGCACCGAAAAAAGCTCGCCCGGCCGGCGGCGCGCCAGATCGTTCGGATCGGTCTCGTGGTGATCGAGCACATCGACCCAGGCGCCGGGCGGACCGTGCCGGCATTCCTCGACCATCTCGCCGATCGTCCGCGCCGGCCCCGCGAACACCGCCTCCACCGCGCCGTCGCAACAATTGCGCACCCAGCCTTCGAGGCCGCGCTTGAGAGCTGCGTATTCCGCCCAGGCGCGGTAGCCGACGCCTTGAACCCGCCCACGCACCACGACGCGGCGAACGCTACGCAGTTGCTCGCTCATCCGGTCTCCCCAGTCTGTACCGCCCGCACACCGCGAAATCCGCCGGACGCCAGCCGCTCCAGGGCATTGATATAAGCGCGCGGAAAATTCCAACCGCGCGCGGCGCCGACCACCTCTTCGAGATAGCCCGGCTGCGGCCTTCCCTTCTTACGCCTGCGCCCGATATAGATCAGCGCATTCATGCGCCCGCCATTCGCGCGCACCGGCAGCATTGCACGGCGGTAGAGGCCGCTGTCGAGGCTCTCGAACGCATTGAGCGCCGCGAGATCGCGCAGCCCGATCCGCCACAACACGCCATGCACGATTTCGCCCGGCGCACGCATGACCGAAGCATAACCCTCGCGCATGACGAAAAAGCGAAAGCCAACAAGCATGGCCGGCCCATGCGCCACCGCGCCCGGACACCGCCGCGCCATGCCGGCGCGATCCATATTGACGCCATAGGCGAAATACAAAGTCATCGCCCGAATGCCGGTACGCGGGTCATGCGAATTCGAGGATGACGGCATCCACCGCCAGACTGTCGCCCGGCTTGGCGTGGATGGTTTTCACCGTGCCGTCGATCTCGGCGCGCAGCACATTCTCCATTTTCATCGCCTCGACCACGGCCAGCGTCTCGCCGGCCTTGACCTCCTGGCCTTGCGTCACCGCAATCGACACGACAAGTCCCGGCATCGGACAGCGCACCTGCTTGCAGCTGTCGGCCGCCTTTTTGACCGGCATCAGCCGCGCGTAAGCCGCCTCGCTCGCGGTATAGACGAAGGCTCTGGTCTCGACGCCGCGAAAACCAAGATGGAATCCGTTGCGGAGCGTACGCACCTGCACCGCCAGCGGACTGCCGTCGATGCTGCCCCGCCACAGCGGATCGCCCGGCTTCCAGTCGGACGCCAGATGGCGGATGCCCGTTTTGCTTTTGCCGGTGAAACGCACTTCGATTGCGCCATTGGCGCGCGCGACATCCAAAGAGTGCTCGGTATCGCCGAGCCGGACGACGCGCTGGCGTTCACGGGTGACCGCGCGGCCGTTCATCTGCCCTGAGATGCGCCGCTTGCGCTCGCCCAGCACATGATCGATTGCCGCCGCAACGGCAGCGAGCGCCAGCGCGGATTCACCCTCCGGCTCGACCGGCCGAAATCCTTGCGGAAACTCCTCCGCGATAAAGCCGGTGGAAAGCTTTCCCTCCCGCCAGCGCGGATGCGCCATCAGCGCCGCCAGGAACGGAATGTTGTGGCGGATGCCTTCGATGGTGAAGGCGTCGAGTGCGTCGGCCTGTGCGGCGATTGCCTGCGCGCGGGTCGGTGCATGCGTCACCAGCTTGGCGATCATCGGATCGTAGAACAGCGAAATCTCGCCGCCCTCAAAGACGCCGGTGTCGTTGCGCAGCGTCACGCCGCCATCGCTTTGCTCCGCCGGCGGGCGATATTTCACCAGCCGCCCGACCGAGGGCAGGAAATTGCGGTACGGGTCTTCGGCATAGATGCGGCTCTCGACCGCCCAGCCGGTGAACTTCACATCCTTCTGCGTCAGCGTGAGCTTTTCACCCGCGGCAACGCGGATCATCTGCTCCACCAGATCGATGCCGGTGACGAGTTCGGTCACCGGATGCTCGACCTGCAAACGGGTGTTCATTTCGAGGAAATAGAAACTTTTGTCCTGTCCCGCGACGAACTCGACGGTGCCGGCGCTGTCGTAACCCACCGCCTTGGCCAGCGCGACCGCCTGCTCGCCCATTTTTTGGCGCGTGCCTTCGTCGAGCAACGGACTTGGGGCTTCCTCCACCACTTTCTGATTACGCCGCTGGATCGAACATTCGCGCTCGCCGAGATGGATGACATTGCCGTGCTTGTCGCCAAGCACCTGAATTTCCACATGGCGCGGATCGGTGATGAATTTCTCGATGAATACGCGATCGTCGCCGAAGGACGATTTCGCCTCCGAGCGCGCGCGCGCGAATCCTTCGGCCACCTCGGCGCGGCTGTGCGCAATCCGCATCCCCTTGCCGCCGCCGCCGGCGGAAGCCTTGATCATCACCGGGTATCCGATCTCGTCGGCGATCTTCCGCGCCTGCGCGTCGTCCTCGATCACACCGAGATGGCCGGGAACGGTCGAGACATTGGCGCGCGCCGCCGCCTTCTTCGACTCGATCTTGTCGCCCATCGCCGCGATGGCCTTGGCATTGGGCCCGATGAAGACGATGCCTGCCGCCTCCAGCGCCTTGGGAAACGCCTCGCGTTCGGACAGGAAACCGTAGCCGGGATGCACCGCCTGCGCGCCGCTGCGTTTGCAGGCATCGACGATCTTGTCGATGACCAGATAGCTCTCGGCCGCGGGGGGCGGACCGATCGGCACCGCCTCGTCCGCCATCTCGACGTGAAGCGAGTCCCTGTCGGCCTCGGAATAGACCGCGACGGTCGTAATCCCGAGGCGGCGCGCGGTCTTGATGATCCGGCAGGCAATCTCACCACGATTGGCGATCAGGATACGCTTGAACATGAGGGTGAGCGGATGTCCTCTGACCCCGGCGGCGGGGGTGGCCCAGGCCGGCTGGTGCCAGCTTACTGTTTTGTGCGATCGGCGGAAAATCCTTTTCTTTGCCCTCCGCCGCAGCAATGATTTATCCTGTCCGGCGTGGCGCGGCCGTAACGATAATCCTCATTTTCGGCTTGGCTATTTTTCGGCGCGCCGGCCCGCCTATATATGAGTGCTGAAATTCAAGGTAATGAGAATGCATGAAAGTTTTGGAGGTTAGTCATGGCGCTCTCGATTAACGACATCGCCCCGGATTTCGAAGCGGATACAACGGAAGGCAAGATCAAATTCCACGACTGGATCGGCGACAAATGGGCCGTGCTGTTTTCTCACCCCAAGGATTTCACCCCGGTCTGCACCACCGAACTCGGCTATATGGCGCGCATCAAGCCGGAATTCGACAAGCGCGGCGTCAAGATCGTCGGCATTTCGGCCGACCCGGTGGACCGGCACTCCAAATGGGCGGACGACATCAAGGAGACGCAAGGCTTCGCGCCGAATTATCCCATGATCGGCGATCCTGACCTCAAAGTGGCGAAAGCTTACGGCATGCTGCCGACTTCAGCCTCCGGCGATCCCTCGAAGCGAACCGCGGCCGACAACCAGACGGTCCGCAATGTCTTCGTCATCGGCCCGGACAAGAAGATCAAGCTGATCCTCGTTTATCCGATGACCACCGGGCGTAATTTCGACGAAGTGCTGCGCGTGATCGACTCGCTGCAAATGACGGCGAAGCACAAAGTGGCGACGCCGGTGAACTGGAAACAGGGTGAGGACGTCATCATCGCCGGGTCGGTATCCGACGAGGACGCCAAGAAGACCTACCCGCAGGGTTGGAAATCTCCGAAGCCCTATATCCGCATCGTACCGCAGCCCAAGGCTTAGTGCCGCAGCCGAAGGCTTAAAACGCATTAAATGATAAAACAGGGGCGCGGTGCGAGCCGCGCCCTTAGTATTTGCATTCCATGACCGACCTCGGCTTCATCCATCGTTTCGTTCCGGCAACCGATCCGCGATGCCCACCGCTGCTCCTGCTGCACGGCACCGGCGGCGACGAGAACGATCTCATCCCGCTCGGCCAACGGCTGTCGCCGGGCGCCGCGCTGTTGTCGCCGCGCGGCAAGGTGCTGGAAAACGGAATGCCGCGTTTCTTCCGGCGGCTGGCCGCGGGCGTGTTCGATCTCGACGACCTCAAGACGCGCACCGTCGAGCTTGCCGAATTCATCGCGCGCGCCCGCGAACACTATAAGCTGGCAAATCCCATTGCCGTCGGCTTTTCCAATGGCGCCAATATCGCGGCCTCGCTCTTGCTTACGCACCCCAAGACTCTGGCCGGCGCCGTGCTGCTGCGCGCCACTCTGCCGTTCGAGCCGGCCGCAACACCCGATCTCAAAAACATTCCGGTGCTGCTGCTCTCCGGCACCGCCGACCCGATGATGCCCGCCGCATCCCGCGACCGCCTTGCCGCCGTGCTAGAACAGGCCGGCGCGGCGCTGACATACCAAGTTATCCCGGCGGGGCATAATCTCACCCCACAAGACCTCGCGCTTGCCGCGCGCTGGCTGGAGCAGCGAAAATGATCGAAGACGCCAAGAAGCAGCCGCCCTATTCGCAATTTCTGGGCATCAAGATCACCCACGTCTCCGCCGAGCGGCTTGAAGCCGAGTTGCTGGTGACCGAACAGTTGACCAATCGCAACGGCGTCTTGCATGGCGGCGCGCTGATGTCGCTTGCCGATAATCTTGGCGGCACCGCCGCCACCGCCAATCTGCGCGCGGGTGAAGCCACCTCCACCATCGAAAGCAAGACCAATTTTTTCGCGGCGATTCCCGTTGGCGAAGTGGCGCGCGCCGAATGCACTCCGCTGCATCGTGGCCGCACCACGATGGTCTGGCAGACCCGCGTCACCTGCGCCGACGGCAGGCTCGCGGCATTGGTGACGCAGACGCAACTCGTGCTCAACGCACAGAACAAGTAACGCGTCAGGAGTTCGGTTTGACGACAGCGCCCCGATTGACCAGGAAAACGCCAACTGCGCAAACCACCATGCCCGCGATCGAGAGCGCATCCAGGCGCTCGCCGAACAGCAGGAACGCCATCACCGCCGTTACCGACGGCACAAGATAGAACAGGCTGGCAAAACGGGTAGCGGCGGAACGGCGGATCAGCCAATACATCAGGCCGATGGCGCCGATGGAGAGCGCCAACACCAGCCAGGCGAGCGCGAAGATGAATTCGACGGTCCAGTTGATTTCCCGCGTCTCCAATAAAAAGGCGGCGGACGCGCAGAGGCTGCCGGCCGCAAGATACTGAACCAGATTTCCGCTGCGCCAATCGATGTTGCCGCAATAGCGCTTTTGGTAGAGCGTGCCGAACGCGATCCCGATCAACGACAGAAAACTTGCAGACCAGCCGAGCGGCGTGCCCGCGCCGACCAGCGTGCGGTCATGCAGCACGAGCGCCACGCCGGCCAATCCGAGCGCCAGTCCGCACCATTGCAGCCGCGACACGCGCTCGCCCAGCCAGCGGTTGGCGATGGTGGAAATGACGATCGGTTGCAGTCCCGGTATCAGCGCCGAAATGCCGGCCGGAACACCCTGATGGATGGCGACAAACACGCCGGTGAGATAAAGCCCGTGCACCAACACCCCGGCAATGATGCTGTGCATGGTTTCACGCCCGTTGAGCCAATTCGCGCGCGAGAAAACGAAGATCGCGCCGAGGATCAGCACGACAAAGAAAATCCGCACGGAGATAAAAGTGAACGGCTCGGCATAAGGTGAGCCGTATTTCGTGCTGATGAAGCCGGTGCTCCAGAGCAATACGAACAGGCCCGGCGCTATCGCGATCAGGATGCGGCTCGCACGCATGGACTTCTCACTGTCTCCGGCCGCAAATGTGGAGGTAGCGCAGGCGGGACGCCCGCTATAACATTCCGGGGCGGCGCTGGCTCCCCTTCTCCCGCGCATAGCCGTGATGCTAAGGTCGCCGCCGGGCGCGGGCGGATTACCGCAGGGGAAGCGAATGAAACTGATAGCCGTCTATGTGGGGATCGTCATCGTCGGCGAATTCATCGCCTATGGCATTGGCCGCGCGGTGGAGAACTTTTCGGAACCGCTGAGCCTGACCGTATTCCTCGCTTTATTCTTCAGCGTGTTCTTCTTCGGCTGGAAACTCGCAGTCCGGGTAGCCTGATCGCATGGACGTGCGGGCGGCAGTAGCGACGGCGGCGGGAAAACCGCTGGACGTCACCACGGTGACGCTCGACGGCCCCAAGGCCGGCGAGGTGATGGTCGAGATCAAGGCGACCGGTATCTGCCACACCGACGAATACACGCTCTCCGGCGCCGACCCGGAGGGTCTTTTCCCCGCCATCCTCGGCCATGAAGGCGCCGGCATCGTGGTCGAGACCGGGCCCGGGGTCACGTCGGTCAAGACGGGCGATCACGTCATCCCGCTCTACACGCCGGAATGCCGGCAGTGCCCCTCCTGCCTCTCGCGCAAGACAAATCTCTGCACCGCGATCCGCGCGACGCAAGGCCAAGGCGTGATGCCGGACGGCTCCTCGCGCTTCTCGCTCGGCGGCAAGAAGCTGCACCATTATATGGGTACATCCACCTTCGCCAATTTCACCGTGCTACCCGAGATCGCGGTGGCGAAAATCCGCGAGGACGCGCCGTTCGACAAGGTCTGCTACATCGGCTGCGGCGTCACCACCGGCATCGGCGCGGTGCTCAACACCGCCAAGGTGGAGCCCGGCGCAAAATGCATCGTCTTCGGTCTCGGCGGCATCGGGCTCAACGTCATTCAGGGGCTGCGGCTTGCCGCCGCCGACATGATCGTCGGTGTCGACATCAACAATGACAAAAAGCAGTGGGGCGAACGTTTCGGCATGACCAATTTCGTCAATGCCAACGACGCCGGCGGCGAACTGGTGGCGCATCTGGTGAACATGACGAAAACCAGCGCCGACCAGATCGGCGGGGCGGATTACACCTTCGACTGCACCGGCAACGTCAAGGTGATGCGTCAGGCGCTGGAGGCCTGCCACCGCGGCTGGGGGCAATCCATCATCATCGGCGTGGCGCCGGCCGGCGCCGAGATTGCGACACGGCCGTTCCAGCTCGTCACCGGCCGTACCTGGAAGGGTACCGCGTTCGGCGGCGCACGCGGCCGCACCGACGTGCCCAAGATCGTCGACTGGTACATGGACGGCAAGATCGAGATCGATCCGATGATCACCCACAGCATGCCGCTCGCCGACATCAACAAGGCGTTCGACCTGATGCACGCCGGCAAGAGCATCCGCAGCGTGGTTGTGTATTGAGTGTAAAATTCGCTTCATGCGCTTGCGCTAATTTTGAAAGCGTGTGAGCGTCACTGCCCGCACGCCACATCAGCCGGACATCAAAAATGCCGCACGCTCAAACGGACGAAGAAGTCGGACGCCAAATCCTGCGTGTATTCATGAATCACAATGTGCGCGTCAGCGGCAGCCTTCGGCGCAATTATTTCACCGATGTGCGCGACGCCGATTTCCAGCGCGGGTTGAACAAGGCGGTGGCCAATAGCTGGCTCACGCTCAAGCTGCACGACCGTTACACCTACATCCTCACCGAAGCCGGCCATGCCGCGGGGGTGGACATGCGGGCATCGTCGACGACCTGAGCTCCACCCGCGACGAGCTTCCCGCCTTCCCGATTTTGCCTTGCACCGCCGGTTCCAACCGGAACCGCAACGCCGCTGGATTCCGGGTTGGCGTCTTCGACGCGCCTTGCAACGACAAAAAACTCAATCACCGCGCGAACGCCGCATCGACCGGCACACGGTAGCCGTTGGCCAGGCGGTTGGTCTCGTTCGCCATGCCGGTGACGGCCATCACCTCGCCGAACATCGCCTCGCTCATGCCGGCCTTGCGCGCCGCCGCGGTGTGGCTGGCGGTGCAATAGGCGCAGCCGTTGGTGACGCTGACGGCGAGGTAGATCATCTCCTTGGTCAGCGGATCCAGCGCGCCGGGCGCCATGATCTGCTTGACGCTCTCCCAGGTGC
The DNA here is from genome assembly GCA_945861895.1 of Rhizobium sp. Q54. GTDB lineage: Bacteria > Pseudomonadota > Alphaproteobacteria > Rhizobiales > Xanthobacteraceae > Pseudolabrys. Next base: position 48,105 of record CAMAWF010000006.1, on the reverse strand, counting down.
GCTTGAGCGTGGCCGGATCGCGCGCCAGATATTTCCAGAAATTATTCACATCATCGACCTTGCGCGTCTGCTTGATGTCGTCGAACACGGCGCGGACTTCCGGCGAGGCGTCTTTGTATTCAACGGCTAAGGACGTGGGCATGACAAGCTCCTCGGCAGGGTTCGGCGTTCCGCCCCTACCCTATCATTGCCGGGCATGACAACGCAGAGGCAGGGAATAAATCCGTTTTAGCGTCGTTCTTACTTACGACGCCGATACGGCCCCCGCTAACGGCCGAACCATTTGGGGAGGATTTCATGCGCAAAACCACGCTTGCCGCGCTCGCGGCACTGACCAGCCTGATCGTAGCGCCCGCGGCTGCCCAGCAGCCACCCGCCGGACCGCCGGTTGGGCCGGATTGGTCCAAGATCGAGGTCAAGACCACCGATCTCGGCAACCGCACCTACATGCTGGAGGGCCAGGGCGGTAACGTCACCGTCGTGGTGGCGGACGACGGCGTGATCATGGTGGACGGCCAGTTCGCGCCCATGCACGAAAAGCTCAAGGCCGCGATTGCCGCATTGTCGCCGCAGCCAGTCCGCTTCCTGGTCAACACGCACTATCATCGCGACCATGTCGGCGGCAACGTGCCATTCAGCAAGGATGGCGCCGTCGTCGTCGCGCATGCCAATGTGCGCAACCGCCTCGCCTCGGGCGGGACAATGGCCATACCCGACATCAAGATACCGCCCGCTCCGGCCGAGGCGCTCCCGGCGCGCACGTACACCGACGCGTTGACGCTTGAGCTGAAGGGCCGCACGGCGCAGCTCAAACATACCGCTGGGGCTCACACCGACGGCGACACTTTTGTCTACATCGCCGACGCCAATGTGATGTCGACCGGCGATACCTTCACCACCGGCCGCTATCCGAACATCGATTTTGTCAACGGCGGCAGCATCGATGGCATGATCGGGGCTTTTGATGCCTATCTCGCGCGCGCCAATGACGCCACCAAGATCGTGCCGGGACACGGGCAAGTCGCCACCAAGGCCCAGCTCGCGGAATTCCGGGCGATGCTGGCGACCGCGCGCGAGCGCATGACGAAGCTGATCGCCGAGGGCAAGAGCGAGAGCGACATCTACGCGGCCAAGCCGTTCGCCGACCTCGACGCCAAATGGGCGGCGAATGAGCAGGCCAGCCGCAACTTTATGCGCGTGGTCTATTCCTCGATGAAGAAGCCATGAGCCCGCGCACGAAACCGTGATCCGGGCACGGCAAAACGTGAATCGATAAGTCCCCCGGTCCGGCTAGGGTCCGCCCTATCCAACCGGAGAATTTATTCATGCTTACCAAACGCCAGCTTCTCACCGGCTTCGCATGCGCGGCCGCACTCGCCCTCGTCTCACCTGCTTTCGCCATGGACAAGCAGCCGTTCGACGCCAAGGCGTTCGAGGCGGCGCAGACCGCCGGCCGGCCCATCCTGATCGATGTGTCCGCGCCCTGGTGCCCAACCTGCAAGGCGCAGGCGCCGATCCTGCAAAAGCTCACGGCCGATCCGAAGTTCAAGAATCTTGCCGTGTTCGTGGTCGACTTCGACAGCCGCAAGGACGTCTTGCGCGACTTCAATGTGCGCACGCAAAGCACGCTGATCGTCTTCAAGGGCAAGCAGGAAGCCGGCCGTTCCACCGGCGACACCAACGCCGCCTCCATCGCCGCGCTGCTGAACAAGGCGATCTGACGCCGCCGCGATGGCTCAGCTTGGGTTGGCGCTGCTGGCAGGGATTCTCTCGACGCTGTCCCCCTGCGTCGTGCCGTTGTTGCCGATCGTGCTCGGCGCGGCGCTCACCGAACACCGCTTCGGCCCCGTGGCGCTCGCCGCGGGGCTGGCGCTTTCGTTCGTCGTCATTGGCCTGTTCGTCGCCACCATCGGATTTTCAATCGGGCTCGACCAGGATTTGTTCCGCAACGCCGCCGCCGTTCTGCTGCTGGCGATTGGCGTCGTGCTGCTGACGCCGCGACTGCAAACGCAGTTCGCCGTAGCCGCCGGTCCCGCCGGAAACTGGATTCAAAATCGTACCGGCGGATTTTCCACGTGCGGCTTTGGCGGGCAATTCATGGTCGGGCTGCTGCTCGGCGCGGTGTGGAGCCCCTGCGTCGGGCCGACGCTCGGCGCCGCCTCCATCCTCGCCGCGCAGGGCAAGGACCTCGGCGTCGTTGCGCTCACCATGCTGGTGTTCGGCATCGGCGCAGCACTGCCGCTTCTCATTTTTGGAACGGTGTCGCGCGAGGCGCTGCTGCGCTGGCGCACGCGCATGCTGGCGGCCGGCCAAGGCGGCAAGGCCGCCATGGGCGCGGTGCTGATAATGGCAGGCGCGCTGATTATCACCGGCCTCGACAAAAATCTGGAGACGGTTTTGGTCGATGCATCGCCCGCGTGGCTGACGGAATTGACGACGCGGTTTTAGCGCGGCGCCAAATCGGCGAACAGATAGCTACCAACCCATGAGCTTCTTGGTCGAGACCTCGTTGTCCTTGAGGAATTTCTTGTAATCGTCGCCCTTGATCATGCGCGGCTCGAGGCTGAGTTTCTCGGCTTTTTCCTGGTGCTGCTTCGACGACAGGGTCTTCTCCAGGGCGGCGGTCAATTTCGCCTCGACCTCCTTCGGCAGACCGGCGGGCGCCGCGATCCCGCGCGACACCGACCAGATCTGATTGTAACCCTGTTCCTTGAAGGTCGGCGCATTCGGCAGGAAGCGCGAGCGCTCCGGCGACATCACGCCGAGGATGCGAACGGTGCCGGCCTTGGCCTCCTCAGCCACCTCGCTGATATTGGCGCCGAGCACCTGGATATGACCGCCGAGCGCCGCGGTCTTGCCATCGGCCGTGCCCTTGTAATGCACGGCGATGAGCTTGATGCCGTTCTCCGCCTGGATCGACAGAATGGCGAGATGGTCGTCGGAGCCTGCGCCGAATGCCGAGACGGTAATTGTGTCAGGCGTTTTTTTGGCCGCCTCGATCACGTCCTTGACGCTCTTGAAGGGGGAATCCGCCTTCACCGCCCACACATTGTAATCGAGCACATGGTTCATCAGCGGCGTAAAGCTCTCCAGCGTCTCCTTGCGGTTATACTGGCGGTCGAGATAGCCGGCATACATGCTCGGCACATTGAGATAGCCGATGGTGTAGCCGTCCGGTTTCGCTTGCGCGAGCCCACCCCAGCCGACCCAGCCGCCGCCGCCCGCCCGGTTCTCCACCGTCACCGATCTGCCAAGCGCCGCCTCAAGATCCATCGCCAGCATGCGCGCGGTTGTGTCGGTGCCGCCGCCGGCACCGTAAGGCACGATCAAGGTGATGTTGCGCTCGGGATATTGCGCCTGCGCATGCGCCGCGATGGCCGCGAGCGATAGCGCGGCAAGCGTAGCAAAGCATATGGATTTTCTGAGCATTTTGTCCCCCCAGGAATTAGAACGAGAAGCTTACAGGTCCGGCGTGGCCGGGGAAATGGGCAGAAAACGATTTGGGTTTTCAAACAGCCAAACGTGATTGCACGTTACCGGGCATCTTTCACGCTCCCGCCAGTCGTGGCCAGCACGATTCCCACACCGACCGCCACCAGCCCGACGATGAGATTGATACCGATCGGCTCGCCGATGGCGGAGGCGAACACCGGATTGACCGTGATGGTCACGGCGGTTTTGGTCGGACTTGTGCGGCCAAGCGCAAAGCTCCAGAGAAAAAACACCAGCGCGGCGCCGATCACCGCGAGATAGACGACCGCGATCCATTGCGGTGTGCCGAAATGCGCCACCGCATCGAAGCCGCCGATCAGCAGCGTCCAGACCAGCAGCCCCAGCCCCGCCGCGCCCATGCCGACGGTGATGAAGGCGAGCGGATCGGAGCGCGCGATGTAGGGCCGCGACCAGACGTTAAACAGCGACATCAGGAACGTCGCCCCTGCCATGATGACTTCGCCGCGCCAGGCGCCGGCCGGCGCATTGCCAAGATCGAACACGAGCGCGCCGGCCACGCCGGCAAAAGCGATCAGCACGCCGGCGGTCTTGCGCGCGGACAATCGTTCGATGCCGAGCACGGCGGCAGCCGCCATGGTCATCAGCGGCATGGTGGAGAGCGTGAGCGCGCCGCGCGCGGCCGTGGTGTAGCTGTAAGCGAGGTTGAACAGCACAGAGAAAGCGAAAAAGAACATCACGCCGAGGCCGACAACTGCCGGCCAATCCTGGCGCGCCGGCCAGCGGCTCTTGAGCATGATGGCGAACGGCAGCAGCAGCAAAAAGCCGACGCCGTAGCGGAACACGCCGAGCGTCACGGGATCGGTGGCGCCGATGACGAAGCGCGTGGTGCCACTGGCGATGCCGCCGAGCGCGGCAGAGGCCGCCGCCGCCAGCACGCCGATATGTTCGCGGGTCATCGCGTTTCAACCTATCGAAGGGGTTACAAAGCCAGCTCGCCGCTTTGGCTATCTTGTCATTGCCGGGCTTGACCCGGCAATCCATGAGGCCGCTCGGCAATGGCAAACTGTCCGCAAGTTTTTCTTTGCGGAGGCTCATCATGGATGCCCGCCTGCGCGGGCATGACGGCGCGGAGTAAAGCTTCGCCGCCCGTATTGCAAAAGGGCGTCCACGCCCGTCTTCACGCGGGCGCACTTCCGCGCCCGTATTATTTGTGAGGCGCCGGGTGCGCCTGTAGCCTGTCTCCGCTTTTGGCCCTTGCGAGCCACACGGAATGCCGGAGCACCGAACGCCCCGCAGCCTCGTGTGGAGTGGTTTTAGGTAACCACACGAGTTAGCCACCGCAGGATGCCGATGCTCCGGCCTTCCGTGCGCGCCCTCCCCGCTCGCGGCGCCTCATGACGGCGCCCTCGGCGGATGGAACGGAAATAGGAATACTATCCTTAGGAATAAAGTCAAGAGGCGGTTGAAAGTGAACGCGGATTGTGATATCAATTCGATATCATGCGCCGAACGCTGCCACGGCGCCAACGGTCATTTGGAGAACCGTCATGGTGGACATTCTGATCCGCAACGTCGATGAGGCCGTTGCCCGCCGGCTGAAGGAAAAGGCGGCCGCGAAAGGCGCGTCCTTGAGCGAAACCGCGCGCGACGCGCTCACCGATTTCGTCAAGCCGACAAGAGAGGAAGCCTGGGCGGCGGTCGATCGCATCCGCGCCAAGATCGGCAAGGTCTCAGGGGACTCGACCGCGGATATCCGCGAAGATCGCGACAACGATGAACGCCATCGGTGAGCCTTGTCGTCGATGCCAGCGTCGCGGTGCAATGGGTGCTCGACGAGGACGGCTCCGCTCGCGCGAACGCACTTCGCGCCGAGCCCGGATTGATTGCGCCATCGCTGGTCGCGGCTGAGATCGGCAGCGCGATCTGGAAGGCTGTGCGGCGCGAACTCGTGTCGAGGGCTGACGCGCTCACTGCCGCCCAGGCCGCCCTTCTCCCTTTCGAGGCGTTGGTCGCGAACGAAGAACTGCACACGCGCGCGCTCGAATTGGCAATCGACCTGAACCACTCGATTTATGACTGCCTCTATCTCGCGCTAGCCGAGCGCGAACGCTGCGCCCTCGTCAGCGCCGACGCGAAATTGTTGGCGGCGGCAAAGAAGATGAAGACGGTGGAGGCGAGGAAGTTGTGATATGCGCCGACTTCCTCCCTTGTCATGCGCGGACTTGTTCCGCGCATCCCGATGAGGGACGCACTGTGCCCTCCTAAGCGGGATGGCCGGGACAAGCCCGGCCATGACGCTCTACGCTTGCTTCGTGTCGTCCGAGTTACGCTTTGGCCTCTTCCCGCTCCAACTCTTCCTCACCCGGTAATTTTGGAATTGGCATCCAAAGAGTTGGGTTGAGTGGCCCTCGTTCGATTGGCTTAAACGGGTCAGACAACGAATGGTCGTCTAAATTTAAGTCAAAGAGAGGCACACTGCGGCCATCTAAAGCTATTCGCAATAATCCGATTAAAGCTAAATAGGCGGCACGCGCACCCGCTTCACTTGGATGAGTCCCACGGTGCATTAGTTCGTTTCGGGATCTACGGGCCGCGTAAAGATGTTGAAGAAGCATAAAATCAAAGACCCCTTTTTGGAACAGTAACTCCTGACGAGCGGCAGCAGTCCAAGTTCGAGTATCCTTTAACTGCTCAATGCGACCGGTTATTTTTTCATCGTTCGAAATTTTCTGCAGAACTTTTATATCCCACAAGAACTCCGTTAATTGCTCTACGACTATCCACAGATTATTGAGCGCAGCACCCCAATCACGGCGTGCGATTCCAGATACCCCCTTTAATAAAAATTCACCGCTGAGAGAGGGGACATCAGCAAGAGCTGCCAGCCCTATCTCCATTGCCTTCGCAAGAGTTGACAACTTTTCAGTTCGCGGATTGAGCAGTACGATTGCTTCAAGCGGAGGGGCTTGTAGGTATCTAATATGTTTATGAAAGCTATTGGCTGGCAGCCTTACCCTGTCCGAAAACGCGCAAATATTTCCAATCGATAACTGACCCAAACTCTAAATTGTCGAGTGTAATTGCTTCACAATACACCCCGCCAAGGAGGAATGCTGCAAGACAGCGATTGAAAAACTCAACCGCTGCCTGATCGCCTCGCAATTCAGGAATGGGAGGTAGCGCGAGAGCGCCGTCGCGAGCGACTAGAAGATGATAAGGAGAAGATAGCCCTACATTTAGGCCGCCAGCGATTTCGTGAAGTTTTACATAGTCCCAACCGCACTTATTAATTTCATCAAGAGTCGTTTTCCATTCGCTGACCTGCTCACTTTGAATTAATCGAAAAGGTTGAAGGTAAGTGACCAGCGCCGCAACACGGCGAGGCATTGTCGTAGAATCAATATTATTTTGATTTTTGTTCATCACCAGATAATCAAAACCCAATCACCTAATGTCACACCGGTAAATTATCGTGCTTGCGCCACGGCATCTCGACTTTCTTGCCGCGCAACATCGCCAGCGCCCTTGCAATTCGCCGCCGCGTCTGGTGCGGCATGATCACGTCGTCGATATAGCCGCGCTCGGCGGCGACGAACGGCGATAAAAAGCGGTCCTCATATTCCTTGGTGCGCGCGGCGATCTTGGCCTTGTCGCCGATGTCGGCGCGGAAAATGATCTCCACCGCGCCCTTGGCGCCCATCACTGCGATCTGAGCCGTCGGCCATGCATAGTTGAGATCGCCGCCGATATGCTTCGACGCCATCACGTCATAGGCGCCGCCGAACGCCTTGCGCGTAATGACGGTGACCAGCGGCACGGTGGCCTGCGAATAGGCGAACAACAGCTTGGCGCCGTGCTTGATCAGCCCGCCATATTCCTGCGCCGTGCCGGGCAGGAATCCCGGCACGTCCACGAAGGTGACGATGGGAATATTGAAGGCGTCGCAAAAGCGCACAAAGCGCGCGGCCTTGCGCGAGGCGTCGGAATCAAGCACCCCCGCCAGCACCATCGGCTGATTGGCGACGAAGCCTGTCGTGCGGCCCGCGATGCGGCCAAATCCGGTGACCATGTTCTTGGCATAGGCCGCCGAGATTTCGAAAAAGTCGGCTTCGTCGGCGACTTTGAGGATCAGTTCCTTGATGTCGTAGGGCTTGTTGGGATTTTCCGGGACCAGCGTGTCGAGCGATTTGTCCTCGCGGTCGGCGTCGTCTTGCGTCGGCCAATCCGGCGCGCCGCTCGCGTTGTTGGCGGGCAGGAAATCGATCAGCCGCCGCATTTGCAACAGACACTCGACATCGTTCTCGAACGCGCCGTCGGCGACGCCCGACTTGGTGGTGTGCACCGACGCGCCGCCGAGTTCCTCGGCGGTGACGACTTCGTTGGTGACGGTCTTCACCACGTCCGGCCCGGTGACGAACATGTAGCTGGTGTCGCGCACCATGAAGATGAAGTCGGTCATCGCCGGCGAATAGACGTCGCCGCCGGCACAAGGTCCCATGATGACGCTGATCTGCGGAATGACGCCGGAGGCGATCACGTTGCGCTTGAACACCTCGCCATAGCCGCCGAGCGCCGCCACGCCTTCCTGGATGCGCGCGCCGCCGGCATCGAACAGGCCGACGATCGGCGCCCGCGCCCGCATCGCCATGTCCTGCACTTTGGTGATTTTCTGCGCATGCGTCTCGCTGAGGCTTCCTCCGAACACGGTGAAATCCTTGGAGAACAGATAGACGGTGCGGCCGTTGACCGTGCCCCAGCCGGTGACGACGCCGTCGCCGGGGATTTTCGTCTTCTCCATGCCGAATTCGGCCGAGCGATGCTCGACGAACATGTCGAACTCCTCGAACGAGCCCTTGTCGAGCAGCAATTCGATGCGCTCGCGCGCCGTGAGTTTGCCTTTGCCGTGCTGCGCCTCGATGCGCGCTTTGCCGCCGCCGTCGCGCGCCTGCGCCCGGCGTTTTTCCAGTTTGTCGAGAATGTCTTTCATGCGCCCTTGGCCCAGGGAATCCGGCTGCCCAAGAGATAGCATGGGACGCGTGCGTCTGCCTCGCGCGTAAGAGGACCCCCACCCCGACCCTCCCCCTTTCAGGGGGAGGGAGCGGTGCCGCACGTGTCTCCTCCCCCTGAAAGGGGGAGGATCAAGGAGGGGGTCTACCGCATCCCGCTAGCTAGTGCACAAGCTCCAACACCATTGCCGCCGCCTGCATCTCGGCCAGCCGGAAGGCACGGCGCGCGAGCGCTGCCTCGTCGCGGCCCCATTTATGCATCTGCCAGTCCTCGTCCACATGCGCGGCCTCCCACGCCGCATCGGCGGACATGTGGCCCTGCGCCAGCGCCAGCGCGATCAGCGCCGAGCCGGTCAACGTCACGATCGAGGACAGCGCGCCGAGCCGCCAGGGATTTTGCGGGATCGCTTTTGCCGCGGCCGCGACGGCCTCCGGGGGTTGCGCCACGAATGTGATGCCCTGCGCCAGCACGAAGCGCGCGCCCAGCGCCTCGCATGCGAACGCCAGCAGCGGGTCCCAATGCTGCGCCTGCCGCTCAACGAGGCCCGCCGGTTCGCTCGCGCGGTAGCACGCCAAATCGGTGCCGAGATATTTGACGATCTCGCTTGCGACCGGCGCCGGCGCATCGGCCACCGCGTCGATGACGATATTGGCCAATCGCGTGAGCGGCATTTTCGCCGGCTCGATCGTGTCGGCTTGCGCGTTCCATTCATCCGCCAGCGCCTGCGTCAATTCGCGCGACGGCGCCGCCAGCGCACGGCGCGCGGGCGTGCGAACCGGCTTGCCGTCGAGCAGCACGGCGAAGCTACCCGCCTCCGCCCCGACACAGGCGTTTTCATAAAATCGCTTGCGCAGGGCGGGACGCATGTTGCGCCGCGCCGACTCCGCCGGATCGAGCGGCGGGTTGATGAAGATATCCTCGAAAATGTCACGCATCGGTTGTGGTGTCCCGGCACCGCGTCGTCATCCGGCACGGCGCGGCTGGTTTTGTGCATTGCAGCACAAACCATCTGCTGGCGTCTGCCAGCGCGCCGTCGCAATCGAAAATCACCAGCTTCATAGACTTAAGCCTAACGCCAACATTGGACACCGGAGCGGAAATGCCATTGTGGCGCCGCTTTCAGGGAGCGAAAACTTCACCGCGAATTGCGGACAAGCGGCATGCACGACGAGAGGATAGGTGGAATTCGTGCCCACCCTCCACTATTATCCGCGCCGGATTCGGCGGGCATAAGCCGGACCGGGCGGGAATGCCAGACTTTCGCCGCGACGCGACACCGCGGTTTTGTTTTCCGCGTAGCGGGCGCGTTTCGAGGAGTGAATGAAGAATACCGATATTTTGGCGCCCGACTATTTCCACAAGGTCGTGGATTGCCAATGGGCTTGTCCGGCGCACACACCGGTGCCCGAATATATCCGCCTGATCGCCGCCGGCCGCTACGGCGACGCCTACATGATCAACTGGAAATCCAACGTGTTTCCCGGCGTGCTCGGGCGCACTTGCGACCGACCGTGCGAGCCCGCATGCCGCCGTGTGCGCGTGGAAAAGGAGCCGGTGGCGATCTGCCGCCTGAAGAGAGTGGCTGCCGACTACAAGGAAGACATCCGCGACCGCCTGCCCAAGCCCGCGGCGAAAAAGAACGGCAAGCGCATCGCGCTGGTGGGCGGCGGCCCGGCCTCGCTCACCGTCGCCCGCGACTTGGCGCCGCTCGGCTACCACTGCACGGTGTTCGACAGCGATCCCAAAGCCGGCGGCATGATCCGCTCGCAGATTCCGAAATTCCGCCTGCCCGACTCGGTCATCGACGAGGAATGCGGCTACATCCTCGACCTCGGCGTGGAATTCATCGGCGGCAAGCGCATCGACAGTTTGAAAGCGCTGCTGGCGGAGAACTACGACGCCGTATTCGTCGGCTCCGGCGCCCCGCGCGGCCGCGATCTCGAAATTCCCGGCCGGCAGGAGGCCGCCAAGAACATTCATATCGGCATCGACTGGCTCTCCTCCGTTTCGTTCGGCCACATCAGCAAGATCGGCAAGCGCGTCATCGTGCTCGGCGGCGGCAACACCGCCATGGATTGCTGCCGTTCCTCTCGCCGGCTTGGCGGCGAAGACGTCAAGGTGGTGGTGCGCTCCGGCTTCGAGGAGATGAAGGCGTCGCCTTGGGAAAAAGAGGACGCCATCCACGAGGACATCCCGATCCTCAATTACATGGTGCCAAAGCAATTCACCCACGCGGACGGCAAGCTCACCGGCGTGTTGTTCGAAAAGGTCAAGGCTACGCGCGACGAAAAAGGCCGCCGCGATCTCATTCCGACCGGCGAGCCGGAAGAGCACATTCCCTGCGACGACGTGCTGGTCGCCGTCGGCCAGGAAAACTCCTTCCCCTGGATCGAGCGCGACAGCGGCGTTGAGTTCGACAAGTCGGGCATGCCGGTCGTCGACAAGGTCACCTTCCGCTCGACGCATCCCAAAGTGTTCTTCGGCGGTGATTCCGCTTTCGGCCCGAAGAACATCATCTGGGCGGTCGCGCACGGGCATGAGGCCGCGGTCTCCATCGATAAATTGTGTCACGGCGAGGATCTCAACCATCGCCCGCTGCCCGCGGTCGAGGTCATGAGCCAGAAGATGGGCATTCACGAGTGGTCGTATAACAACGAGATCGCGCTCGACCAGCGCTACCGGGTGCCGCTGCGCGACAAGGCGATCGCGCTCAAGGACATCAAAGCCGAGGTCGAGCTTGGCTTCGACCCCGAATTGGCGCTTGCGGAAGCCGGCCGCTGCCTCAATTGCGACGTGCAGACGGTCTTCACCGCTTCGCTCTGCATCGAGTGCGACGCCTGCGTCGACATCTGCCCGATGGACTGCATCACTTTCACCGAAAATGGCGAGGAAGCCGATCTGCGCACGCGGCTGACCGCGCCGGCGAAAAACCCGACACAGGATTTGTATGTCGCCAACGACCTCAAGACCGGCCGCGTCATGGTCAAGGACGAAGACGTGTGCCTGCATTGCAGCCTGTGCGCCGAACGCTGCCCCACCGGCGCTTGGGACATGCAGAAATTCTTAATCGACATGACGTATGCGGGTGATGCGGGTGAGAAATGCCGATCCAGCGCGTAAACGACTTCGTTGTCCGTTTCGGCAACGTCAACGGCTCGGGCTCCGCGAGCGCCAACGAAATGTTCGCGCGCGCTGTGCTGCGCATGGGCGTGCCGGTCGCGCCGCGCAATATTTTCCCTTCCAACATTCAGGGCCTGCCGACCTGGTATGAGGTCCGCATCACCGAGGCAGGCCATCTCGGCGCCCGCGGCGGCGTCGATCTGATGGTGGCGATGAATCCGCAGACCTGGGAAAAAGATCTCGCGTCGATCGATCCCGGCGGCTATTTGTTCTACGATTCCACCAAGCCGCTGCCGGCATCGAAATTTCGCGATGACATCACCGTGATCGGCGTGCCGCTGACGGCGATCTGCAACCGCGAATACACCGACCCGCGCCAGCGCCAGCTGTTCAAGAACATCATCTATATCGGCGTGCTGACCGCGCTGCTCGACATGGACGTCAAGGTGGTGGAACAGCTGATCGGCGAGCAATACAAGGGCAAGGAAAAACTGGTCCCGCCCAATATCCACGCGCTGCATCTCGGCCGCGACTACGCGCTGATGAATCTCGAATGCCCGATCGGGCTCAAGCTCAAGCGTGCGGACGCGGTCGGCGACCGCATCTTCATCGAGGGAAATTCGGCCGCCGCGCTCGGCGCGGTCTATGGCGGCGCCACGGTGTGCGCCTGGTATCCGATCACGCCGTCCTCTTCGCTGGCCGATGCCTTCACCCGGCATTGCGCCAAGCTGCGCGTCGACCCCGTCAGCAAGAAGGCGAAATACGCCATCATCCAGGCCGAGGACGAGCTTGCCTCGATCGGCATGGTGATCGGCGCCGGCTGGAACGGCGCGCGCGCCTTCACCGCAACGTCCGGTCCCGGCATTTCGCTGATGCAGGAGTTCATTGGGCTGGCTTATTTCGCGGAAATCCCGGCCGTGATCTTCGACGTGCAGCGCGCGGGCCCATCGACCGGCATGCCGACGCGCACGCAGCAATGCGACCTGATCTCCTGCGCCTATGCCTCGCACGGCGACACCAAACACGTGCTGCTGTTCCCGGAAGATCCGGCGGAAGCGTTTGAATTTTCCGCCGCCGCGTTCGATCTCGCCGACCGGCTGCAAACGCCGATTTTCGTCATGCTCGACCTCGACATCGGCATGAACCACCGGCTGTCGAAGCCACTCGCCTGGGACGACAACCGCGCCTACGACCGCGGCAAGGTGATGACCGCCGCCGAGCTTGAAGCCGGCAAGGAATTCGGCCGCTATCTCGATGTCGACGGCGACGGCATTCCCTACCGCACTTATCCCGGCACGCATCCGACCAAGGGCTCGTTCTTCACCCGCGGCACCTCGCGCGACCGCTACGCCAAATATACCGAGGAAGGCGCGCCTTACGTCGACAACATGCAACGGCTGTTGCGCAAATTTGAAACCGCCAAGGACCTGGTGCCGCGCCCGCTACAGGCGAATTCGGCAAATCCGACCAAATACGGCATCATCTATTACGGCTCGACTTCGCCGGCGATGGACGAAGCGATCCACATGATCGAGGCCAACGGCCAGCCGCTCGACCGCCTGCGCATTCGCGCCTTCCCGTTCCATTCCAGCGTTCCCAGTTTCCTGGCCGACCACGACTTCGTCTTTGTGGTCGAGCAGAACCGCGATGCGCAAATGCGCTCGCTCATCGTCAATGAATGCAATGTCGATCCGGTGCGCCTGGTTCCGGTCCTGCATTTCGACGGCACTCCGATCACCGCCCGCTTCATCGCGAAATCGATCGGCGAACACCTGGAAAAACTAAAGATGACGCCGATGCGGGTGGTGTCGTGATGTCTGGACGCATTCTGCTTCTTTCACCCCCACCCGGTCCGCTTTGCGGACCGACCTCCCCCCTCCAGGGGGAGGTGACGAAAGAATTGGCTTTGCCATGACTTATCTCACCAAACCGAAATTCCATCATCCGGCGCTGCCGAAGAACGCGCTCGGCTATACCCACCGCGATTACGAAGGCACGATCTCCACGCTGTGCGCCGGCTGCGGCCATGACTCGATCACCGCGGCGGTCATCCAGGCCTGCTTCGAGCTTTCGATCGAGCCGCATCGCGTTGCCAAGATTTCCGGCATCGGCTGCTCCTCCAAGACGCCGACCTATTTCCTCGGCAATTCGCACGGTTTCAACTCGGTGCACGGGCGCATGCCCGCGGTGCTCACCGGCGCCAATCTCGCCAACCGCGACCTGATCTATCTCGGCGTCTCCGGCGACGGCGACTCGGCCTCGATCGGGCTCGGGCAATTTGCCCACTCGATCCGCCGCGGCGTCAACATGGTCTATATCGTCGAGAACAACGGCGTGTACGGCCTCACCAAGGGGCAGTTTTCGGCCACCGCCGACCGCGGCTCCAAGTCAAAGCGCGGCTTCATCAACACGGATAACTCGATCGACCTCGCGGCGATGGCGTTGCAGCTCGGTGCGACGTTTGTCGCGCGCTCGTTCTCCGGCGACAAGGCGCAACTGGTGCCGATCATCAAGGCGGCCATCGAACATCGGGGCGCGGCATTCCTGGATGTGATTTCGCCGTGCGTCGCCTTCAACAACCATACGGGCTCGACCAAGAGCTTCGACTACGTGCGCGAGCACAACGAGGCGGTGAACAGGCTGGATTTCATTTCAAGCCGGATGCCGATCGAGGTGAAATACGAGCCCGGCACGGTGGAAGTGGTCGAGCAGCACGACGGCTCGAAGCTCGCGCTGCGCAAGCTCGCGACCGACTACGACATCAGCGACCGCGTCTCTGCGCTCGGCTTTTTGCAGCAGCAGACGGCGAAGGGCCAGGTCGTCACCGGGCTGCTGTATGTGCAGAGCGATTCCGACGACCTGCACGCGCATCTGTCGACCGTCGAGCGGCCGTTGAATGCGCTGGGCGAAAAGGAACTCTGCCCCGGCCAGGCCGCACTGGAAAAAATCAACGCAAGTTTGCGGTAGTTACGCACAATCCACACGTCATGGCCGGGCTTGTCTCGGCCATCCCGCTTAGGCAGCCACACTGCCATCTTAATCGGGATCGCCGGGTCACGCCGCTTCGCGGCGGCCCGGTGATGACAAGTATGGCCTACTCCTCCTCCGGCGCGCTCTCGATCGGATCGTAACGCTTGGCGTCGAAGCCGAGCAGGTTCCACGATTGCAGCATGTGCGGCGGTAGCGGCGCGGTGACGTCGATTGAGCCCCCGCGCGGATGCGGCACGGCAATGCGGCGCGCGAACAGATGCAGCTTGTTCTGCAAGCCGCCCGGCAGTTCCCAGTTCTCTTTCAGAAAATATTTCGGATCGCCAATAATGGGATGGCCGATATGCGACATATGTGCACGGAGCTGATGGGTGCGGCCGGTCACCGGCTTGAGCGACACCCAGGTGAGCTTTTGGCCCGCGGTCTCCACCATGGCGTAATAGGTAACCGCATGACTGGCACCCTCCTCGCCGTGCTTGGCGATGCGCATGAAGCTGTCATCCTCGCGCTCTTCCTTGGCCAGAAAAGTCGAGATGCGGCCCTGCTTCGGTTTCGGCACGCCGACCACCAGCGCCCAATAAATCTTGCGCGCGGAACGCGAGCGGAATGTCTTGCCCAGAGCTGCGGCGGCAAAGCGCGTTTTCGCCACCAGCAGGCAGCCCGCGGTGTCCTTGTCGAGCCGGTGGACGAGACGCGGGCGCTGTCCGTCGCGGCCCGGCTGCCGCAATACTTCCAGCAATCCGTCAAGGTGGCGCGTCGTGCCCGAGCCGCCTTGCACCGCCAAGCCCATCGGCTTGTTGAGCACCATCACGTCGTCGTCTTCGTGCAGCGTGATGGATTTTAGAAACGCGCGGGTCTTGTCATCCTCGGTGACGACGCGCGGCTTCGGCGCATCGAGCTTGAGCGGCGGGATGCGCACCTTCTGCCCCGCTTCCAGCCGCGCCTTCGGCTGCGCACGCTTGCCGTTCACCCGCACTTCGCCTTTGCGGATGATGCGCTGGATGTGGCTGAACGAGAGCCCTGGAAACCGCGCCTCGAAAAAACGATCGACGCGCATCCCGGATTCGTCCGCCGTCACGATGACGGTTTGCACGCCGGAACCCACGCGCTCGTTCATTCGCCGCGCTCTTTGCGCAGCTTGGCCCAATAATCCAGACGCTTGCGGATTTCACGCTCGAAGCCGCGCTCGGGCGGATCGTAAAATCGCTGGCGGCCGAGCGCATCGGGAAAATAATTCTGGCCGGAGAACGCTTCCTCCGCGTCGTGATCGTAGGAATAGCCGCGGCCGTATCCTTCCGTCTTCATCAGGTCGGTCGGCGCGTTGAGGATGTGCTTGGGCGGCAGCAGCGAGCCTGCCTCCTTCGCCGTGCGCATGGCCGCGCCAAAGGCGGTGTAGGCCGCATTCGATTTCGGCGCGGTGGCGAGATAGATCACCGCCTGCGCGATCGCCAATTCGCCCTCGGGGGAGCCGAGAAAATCATAAGCGTCCTTGGCGGCGTTGCAGATCACCAGCGCTTGCGGATCGGCAAGGCCGATGTCCTCCACCGCCATGCGCACCACGCGGCGGGCGAGATAAAGCGGATTTTCGCCGGCATCGAACATGCGGCAGAGATAATACAGTGCGGCGTCCGGGTCGGAGCCGCGCACAGACTTGTGCAAAGCCGAGATCAGGTTGTAATGGCCGTCCTGCGATTTGTCGTAGATCGGCGCGCGGCGCTGCACGATCTGTTGCAGCGCCACAGCGTCGAAAACCTCGCCCGCGCGGCCTGCGCGCCATACTTCCTCGGCCAGCGTCAATGCCGCGCGTCCGTCGCCGTCGGCCATGCGCACCAGCGCGCTGCGCGCTTCGTTATCGAGCGGCAGCTTCTTGCCTTCGATCTCTTCCGCGCGCTTGAGCAGTTTTTCGATCGCATCGGCGTCGAGCGATTTGAACACCAGAACACGCGCGCGCGACAGCAGCGCCGCGTTAAGCTCGAACGAGGGATTTTCGGTGGTGGCGCCGACGAGCACGATGGTGCCGTCCTCCATCACGGGGAGGAAGCTGTCCTGCTGCGCGCGGTTGAAACGATGCACCTCATCGACAAACAGCAAGGTGCCCTTGCCGGTCTCGCGCCGCGCGCGTGCGGCATCGAAAGTCTTTTTAAGGTCGGCGACGCCGGAAAATACCGCCGAGAGCTGTTCGAAATGCAGCTCGGTCGCATCCGCCAGCAATCGCGCCACCGTGGTCTTGCCGGTGCCGGGCGGGCCCCAGAACACCAGCGAGCCGAGCGAGCGCGTTTCCAGCATGCGCGTGAGCGCACCGTCCGGCCCGAGCAGATGATCCTGGCCGACGACCTCGATGAGCTTTTGCGGGCGCAGCCTGTCGGCCAGCGGACGCGGCGCATCCTTGTCGAGGCCCGCGGCCGCGAACAACGTCGGCCCTGCCGTCAACGTGGGCCCTGCCGTCTTGGCGCGTGGGCTCATTCTGCCCTCCTCTCCCTCTCCCCGCCCTGGCGGGGAGAGGGTCGGGGTGAGGGGCTCTGTATCCGGCCACGCCCCCTCACCCGACCGCTGCGCGGTCGACCTCTCCCCGCCCGCGGGGAGAGGTGAAAATGCACGCGCGGGCTCATCCGCTGAACATCGCCGTGATCTGCTGCCCGCCGCGCAGAATGGTGAAACGCCAGACCCGGCCGCCCGCTTTGGTGAGACGATCGATGTCTTCGGTCTTCGCGATCTTCTCATTGTTGACCGCGAGCAGCATGTCGCCCGGCTGGAACCCATATTGTGCAGCGGCGGAGCCGGACGGCACTTCGAGGATGACAACACCTTCCATCGCCGGATCGACGCGCATTTGTTCGGCCAGCGCCGGACCGATATTGGCAACTTTCGCACCTTGCAGCGGCGAGCGCGAGCGCAGCACTATTTCGTCGCGCTGACCTTCCGGCGCGATCTGCAACGCCACCGCGACTTTGATCTCCTTGCCGGCACGCAGCACGCCGAGCTGCGCGGTGCCGCCAAGCGGCTTGGTGGCGAAGCGATAGTCGAACGCATTGGGATCGTCGACTGGCTGGCCGTCCACCGTGACAATAAGATCGCCGGATTTAAGCCCCGCGCGCGCCGCCGGACTTTGCGCGGTGAGGTTGGCAACGAGCGCGCCGGCCGGGCGCTTGAGACCCATGCTGTCGGCGATATCGGCGGTCACCGCCTGCAGCTTTGCCCCCAGCCACGGCCGCTGCACCGCGCTGCCGCCACCCTTGGCCGAGGCCACCACCACGCGCACCATATTGGCGGGGATGGCGAAGCCGACGCCTTGCGAGCCGCCCGAGCGCGAAAAGATCGCGGTGTTGATGCCCGCGAGCTTGCCGGAAAGATCGACCAGCGCGCCGCCGGAATTGCCCGGATTGATCGCAGCGTCGGTCTGAATGAAAAATTGATAGTCGGTGATGCCAACTTGCGTGCGCGCCAGCGCCGAGACAATGCCGTGAGTGACGGTTTGGCCGACGCCGAACGGATTGCCGATGGCGAGCACCACGTCGCCCACTTGCAACTCGTCGGAATTGCCGAATTCGAGCGCAGGAAAACGCTCGCGCGCGCCTTTGATGCGCAGGATCGCCAGATCGGTGCGCGAATCCTTTAGCACCAGCTCGGCCTCGAATTCGCGCTTGTCGGCGAGCGAGACCTTCACCTCGTCGGCGCCCTCGATGACGTGATTGTTGGTCACGATCAGCCCGGAGGGATCGACCAGCACGCCGGAACCGAGCGAGCGCTGCTGTTGCTGCGGCATGCCGCCCGGCCCGCCGAAGAAGCGGCGGAATATCGGATCGTCCAGCAGCGGATTGCGGTTCTGCACCGTCTTGGCGGCATAGACATTGACCACCGCCGGCGCCACGCGCTGCACCACTGGCGCGTAGGACAGCTTCACCTCGGCGAGCGAATTGGGAAGACGCCGCTCTTGCGCCAGCGTCGGCGCCGATGCGGCGACAAGGGCTACGAGCGCAGCGAACAGGCGCAGGCAAAAGGACATGATGCGAATCCTGGGTTGCTGGCCGAGATATAGGCTGCCTGCCGGGCTAAATGAAGGCCACACTCCCTCTCCCCGTTTACGGGGAGAGGGTTGGGGTGAGGGGCTGCGTGCGTTCGTATCACCGAGAGGCCCCCTCACCCGACCGCTTGCGGTCGACCTCTCCCCGCACGCGGAGAGAGGTGAAAGAATTACTCCTTCGCCGGCACCGTGCGCAACCAGGCCACCACGGCATCGAGATCGGCGGCGGTCATCTTGGCATAATATTCGTACCCCATCGGCGGCTTGAGCTTGCCGCCATCCTTGCTCACCCCTTGGGTGATCGCGCGCTTGATCTCGGCGTCGGTCCAACCGCCGATGCCTGTGGTTTTGTGCGAGGTGAGAGTGCGCGAGGTGGAAACGCCCCAGGGGCCGGGGAAGTCGAATCCACCGGTGCCGAGTTTTGTCTTGAAATCGCGCACGCCCTTTTCCATCGGCGTGTGGCATTCCATGCAATGCGCGATTGTTGCGAGGTAAAAACCGCGCTTCACCTTGTCGCCCATCGCAGCCTGCGGCATCGGTTTTTCCGCCCCAGGGAAAACCTGCCGCGACGCAGCCATCTTGTAGACCGGGTCGGGCACTTTGTTTTTCACCGGCTTGAGCGTGCGCAGATAGGCCACCACGGCGTTGAGATCGCGATCGGTCATGATTTCATAGAACCCGGTCGGCATGATGGCCGCAATTTGAACTTCATCCGGCCGCACGCCCGTGCGGATCAACTTCTTGATGCCGGCGTCGCTCCAACTGCCGATTCCGGTTTCCTTGTCCGGCGTGATGTTGGTGGCCGTGACCTTGAACGGCGGCTCGTCCCAGGATAATCCGCCGGAAAAGTCCTTTCCCGCAATCGCGGCGGGGGGACCTTTGGGCGAATGGCAATTGCCGCAGGTGAGCACCGTATTGACGAGATAGCTGCCCCGTTCGACCGCGGTTTGCGCGTTGGCGGCGCTGGCCAAGACCAACATCGCAGCCAAACATGTTCCCCAGCGTATCATCCCTGCTCTCCATCGCCTTCATCGTGAAGCGTTAGAGCCAAGAATAACGCACCGGACCCCGGCACGCTATCGGGTAGCCTGAGATGCCCGCGGAAACCACAACAATCGTTCAGCGGCCGCCTGCGGCTTCCAGAATACGCGCCATGGCGTTGTAGCCGCGGCGGCGCGCATGGGCGAGCGGCGTCACCTTCTCGCGGTCGACGATATTGACGTTGGCGCCCGCCGCCACCAGCAAGCGTACGATCTCGGTGTGCAACGGACCGCCATCGCCGAGAACTACCGCCTCCAGCAAAGCCGTCCAGCCCAGCCTGTTGACATGGTCCTTGTCGATGGTGGTGGCGAGCAGGATTTTCACCGTCTCGGGATGGCCGTGATGCGCGGCGGGGATCAACGCCGTGCCGCCGTAACGGTTGGTGCTTTTGAGATCGGCGCCGGCGGCCAGCGTCAGCTTGAGAATTTCGTCACGGCCCTCGGCGCCGGCATAGAGATACGGCGTGTCTTCGATATTGTCCTTGGCGTTTACGTCGGCGCCGGCGGCAATCAGCAGGCGCGCGATTTCCACGTGATTGCCGTGGGTGGCGGCGAGCAAAGCCGTTCTCCCGCGCCCATCGCGTGCGGTGACGCCGGCGCCGTCACGCAACGACTTCTGCACCGCGGCCAAATCGCCACGTCCTGCTGCGGCTATCAAGGCCTGGTCGCGCGACGGCTGCGTCTGCGCCGGGATCGACATCGCAAGCACGATGAAAATGAAAAAGGCGGCGCCGAGCACCGCCTTGTTTCGGATTCCATAGATCGACACGGATCAGGCCGCCGCAGTCTCTTCCGCTTCGGCCTTTTTCGCCTGCACCGGCCCTGAATCGAGCCCCTTGGCGTTGACGTCGCGGTCGACGAATTCGATCACCGCCTGCGGCGCGCTGTCGCCGTAACGGAAGCCCGCCTTCATCACGCTGATATAGCCGCCTTTGCGGTCCTTGTAGCGCGGGCCGATCACCTCAAACAGCTTCTTGACCATGGCGACATCGCGGATTTGCGCAATCGCCTGGCGGCGCGCATGCAGGTCGCCGCGCTTGCCGAGCGTCAC
Source organism: Rhizobium sp. Q54 (assembly GCA_945861895.1). Classification (GTDB taxonomy): domain Bacteria; phylum Pseudomonadota; class Alphaproteobacteria; order Rhizobiales; family Xanthobacteraceae; genus Pseudolabrys. The sequence continues at coordinate 27,425 of CAMAWF010000006.1, read as the reverse complement.
CAGCTTTTCAACCACCGGGCGCAGATCCTTGGCCTTCGGCAGCGTGGTCGTGATCTGCTCGTGCTTGATCAGGGCCGCCGCCATATTCGCGAACATGGCCTTGCGATGCTCATGCTTGCGGCTGAACTTGCGGTGAACTTTGCCGTGACGCATCTGCCGTCCCTCTTCTTGCCGTCATTCCGGACGATGCAAAGCGTCGATCCGGAATCCAGAAACAAATCTCAAACCGCGCCGCTGGATTCCGGGTGCGCGCTGACGCGCGCCCCGGAATGACAGAAATTAGTAGTGATCCTCGAAGCGCTTGGCGAGCTCTTCGATATTCTCCGGCGGCCAGCCCGGCACTTCCATGCCGAGATGCAGACCCATCTGGGCCAGCACTTCCTTGATCTCGTTGAGCGACTTGCGGCCGAAGTTCGGCGTGCGCAGCATCTCGGCCTCGGTCTTTTGCACTAGATCGCCGATATAGACGATGTTGTCGTTCTTGAGACAGTTGGCCGAGCGCACCGAAAGCTCGAGCTCGTCGACCTTCTTGAGGAACGCTGGATTGAAGGCAAGGTCGGGTATCGTTTCCGCGGCCTGTTCCTTCCTGGGTTCCTCGAAATTGACGAACACGTTGAGCTGATCCTGCAGAATGCGCGCGGCGTAAGCGAGCGAGTCATCCGGCGACACCGCGCCGTTGGTCTCGATCGTCAGCGTAAGCTTGTCGTAGTCGAGGATTTGCCCTTCGCGGGTATTCTCGACCTTGTAGGAAACCTTGCGCACCGGAGAGAACAGGCTGTCGACCGGGATCAAACCGATCGGCGCATCTTCCGGGCGGTTGCGCTCGGCCGCGACATAGCCCTTGCCGGTGTTGACGGTGAACTCCATGCGGATCTCGGCGCCCTCGTCGAGCGTGCAGAGCACGAGGTCCGGATTGAGCACCACCACGTCGCCGACGGTCTGAATGTCACCGGCGGTGACGGTGCCCGGACCCTGCTTCTTCACCACCATGCGCTTGGGGCCTTCGCCCTGCATCTTGATGGCGATGTCCTTGATGTTGAGCACGATGTCGGTGACATCTTCGCGCACGCCAGAGATCGAGGAGAACTCGTGCAGCACGCCGTCGATATGCACCGATTGCACGGCGGCGCCTTGCAGCGAGGAGAGCAGAATACGCCGCAGCGCATTGCCGAGCGTGACGCCGAAACCGCGCTCCAGCGGTTCGGCCACCAGCGTCGCGATGCGCTTGGGTTCGGGTCCAGGCGCGACCTGGAGCTTGTTCGGCCGGATCAGTTCTTGCCAATTTTTCTGGATCGTCACATCTTCACCCATCATTGAGCTGCGGTTGTCCGCGCCCCACTCCGCCCGGTGGGAAAATTTGGCGGCGGCGGATAAGCACCGCCGGATGAAAGCACTAAACGCGCCGGCGCTTGCGTGGCCGGCAACCGTTATGCGGGATCGTCGTCACGTCGCGAATTGACGTGATGGTGAAACCCGTCGCCTGCAACGCACGCAACGCCGATTCCCGCCCCGAACCCGGCCCCGACACCTCGACTTCGAGGGTACGCATGCCGTGTTCCTGCGCCTTCTTGGCGGCATCCTCGGCCGCCACCTGGGCCGCATAGGGCGTCGATTTGCGCGAGCCCTTGAAGCCCATGGTGCCCGACGACGACCAGGCAATCGTGTTGCCCTGCGCGTCGGTGATGGTGATCATCGTATTGTTGAACGACGCGGCGACATGCGCGATGCCGGAGGCGATATTTTTGCGTTCGCGCCGGCGGACGCGGGTAGCGGCTTCCTTGCCCATTCAATTTCCCTTCGCGGCCCGAACCCTCGGTCCGGACCAATCCCTGCTCTGCAAACTTAGGTGGTAACTTTTTTCTTGCCGGCGATCGCCTTCGCCGGCCCCTTGCGGGTGCGGGCATTGGTATGCGTGCGCTGGCCGCGAACCGGCAGACCCTTGCGGTGCCGCAGTCCGCGGTAGCAGCCGAGATCCATCAGCCGCTTGATGTTCATGGAAACTTCGCGCCGCAGATCGCCTTCGACCATGTAGTCGCGGTCGATCATTTCGCGGATCTGCAGAACTTCCGAGTCGGTAAGCTGCGATACGCGCCGCTCCGGCGGAATGTTGATCTGCTTCACGATTTCACCGGCCTTTTTCTGGCCGACGCCGTGGATGTATTGCAACGCGATCACGACGCGCTTGTTGGTCGGTAGGTTCACGCCTGCGATACGAGCCACGTATTCATCTCCTGCTGCCGGCCGGTTGAGAATTCCGGCCGTTTGTCATTTCCCAATCCTGGGAGGGAATTCGCGCAACGCGTAACACGACGCCCTCCCCTGCCTGTCGGGGCCCGGCATCGCGCAAAACCTCTGAATGCTGGACTTAATAAGGGATTCAACGCGCCTTCGTCAACCTCCGCCGCCGGTTTGGTTTACGCCGGGCGGCCTTGCGGGAAATCGCCTTGCGGGCGGCGGTTTTGCGCCCCGTTGCCTTGCCGGCCTTGCTGGAACCCTTGCTGGACCCCTTGCGACCGGGCGCCTTGCGGCGGGGGGTCTTCTTGGCTGTTTTACGGGGGATAGCGCCTTTGGCAGCCCGCCCCGACGTCAAAATCCGGTCAATGGCGGCAGCGACCTGCGGGATCGCAACCATGCCGTCGACGCTCTTGAGGATGCCCTTCTGGCCATAATAGCCGGCCAGCGGCGCTGTCTGCGCGCGGTAGGCGGCCAACCGCTGCCGCAGGACGTCGGGGCTGTCGTCGGCCCGCACGGCCTGCCCGCGCGCCCGCATCTCCGCCACCCGGCTCTCGATGCGCCTGAGCAGGATCGATTCGTCCACCTTGAGTTCGACCACGCCGTCGAGCTTGAGGCCCTTTTGCGCCAGCATGCGGTCGAGCGCCTGCGCCTGTCCGACCGTGCGGGGGAATCCGTCGAGAATGAAGCCGCGCCGGGCGTCGGGCTGATCGATGCGGTCGGCAACGATGGCCACCACCACCTCGTCGGGCACCAGCGCGCCCCGCGCCATGATGTCCTTGGCCTTGAGGCCGATGGGGGTGCCCGCCGCAACTGCCGCTCGCAGCATGTCACCGGTGGAGAGCTGGACGATAGCGTGCTTGGCGACGAGGCGTTGCGACTGTGTGCCTTTGCCGGCCCCCGGTGGGCCAAGCAGGATCAGCCTCATCGCTGCCGCCCCCGCAACTTCGAGCGTTTGATCAAGCCTTCATATTGATGGGCGAGCAGATGGCCCTGCACCTGCGCCACCGTGTCCATGGTGACGCTGACCACGATCAGCAGCGAGGTGCCGCCGAAATAGAACGGCACCGCCGCGTAGGAGATCAATATTTCCGGAATCAGGCAGACGATGGCGAGATAGAGCGCGCCGACAACGGTGATGCGCGAAAGCACGTAGTCGATGTATTCGGCCGTGCGCTCGCCCGGCCGGATGCCCGGAATGAAGCCGCCGTGCTTCTTGAGATTGTCCGCGGTCTCGGTCGGGTTGAACACGATTGCGGTGTAGAAGAACGCGAAGAACACGATCAGCGCGATGTAGAGGATGAGGAACAGCGGCCGGCCGTGGCCCAATTGCGTGGTGATCGCGGAAAGCCAGTCCGGACCCTTGCCGGCGTTGAAATTGGCCACCGTCGTCGGCAACAGCAGCAGCGAGGAGGCGAAGATCGGCGGGATCACGCCCGCAGTGTTGAGCTTGAGCGGCAGATGCGAGGATTGGCCCTCGAACATGCGGTTGCCGACCTGGCGCTTGGGATACTGGATCAACAGCCGGCGCTGGGCGCGCTCCATGAAGACGATAAAGGCGATCACGGCCACCGACATCACCAGGATGAGCAGGATCAGGCCGGTGGAAAGCGCGCCTTGCCGGCCGAGTTCGAGCGTGCCGGCAATCGCCGACGGCAACTCGGCCACGATGCCGGCCATGATGATGAGCGAGATGCCGTTGCCGATCCCGCGCGCGGTGATCTGCTCGCCGAGCCACATCAGGAACATGGTGCCGCCGGTAAGCGTGATGGTGGTGGAAATGCGGAAGAACCAGCCGGGGTCGCTGACCACGCTGCCGGTGCCTTCAAGCCCGATGGAAATGCCATAGGCCTGAAAGGAGGCCAGTATCACGGTGAGATAGCGCGTGTACTGGTTCATGATCTTGCGGCCGGCATCGCCCTCTTTCTTGAGCGCTTCCAGCTTGGGCGAAACCGTCGTCATCAGCTGAATGATGATCGAGGCCGAAATGTACGGCATGATGTTGAGCGCGAAGATCGCCATCCGGTGGATGCCGCCGCCGGAGAACATATTGAACATGCCGAGAATGCCGCCGGCCTGGGTGCGGAAAATCTGTTCCCACGCCGAGGGGTCGATGCCGGGAAGCGGAATGTAGGTGCCGAGGCGATAGATCAAGAGCGCGCCGAGCGTGAACCAGATGCGCTTCTTTAATTCCTCGGCTTTGCCAAGAGCCGCGAAATTAATATTGGCCGCCAATTGTTCCGCTGCAGAGACCATAGGTCGCTCCGATTGCCGTCAGCCCCGCCGCCCACAAGCTATATGGGGATCACTCCGCGCCTTTGCTCTCGGTGTTTTCGCCACCGCCGGCGGCTTCCACCTCTTTCTTGCCGCCTTTACCCTTGTCGCCCTTCGGCTTGCCGCCGCCTTTGGCCGCCTCGAGCGCCATGCGCTTGTTCTTGCCGCGAGGCTCGTCGTCGGAAACTTCTTTGGCGGGCGCGAGAATTTTCACCGAGCCGCCCGCCTTCTCCACCGCCGCGACGGCGGATTTCGAAGCGCGCCAGACCGTGACATCGATCTTGGCCTTGAGCTCGCCGCCGCCGAGCAGCTTGACGCCGTCTTTGGCGCGGCGCATCAGACCGGCCTTGACCATGGCAGCGGCATCGACCGCGATCTTGACGTCGAGCCGACCTGCGTCGATCGCCTCTTGCACCTGGCCGAGATTGATCTCATTGAGCCGCAGCGCGAACGCCGTATTGCGAAATCCGCGCTTGGGCAGGCGGCGATGCAGCGGCATCTGGCCGCCTTCGAAGCCCTTGATGCTCACGCCCGAGCGCGCGGTCTGGCCCTTGCCGCCGCGGCCGCCGGTCTTGCCCTTGCCCGAGCCGATGCCGCGCCCGACGCGCGTGCGCTGCTGGCGGGAACCGGGATTGTCGCGCAGTTCATGAAGCTTCATGGCCTTGTCCTTACTTGCCGTCGACCACGCGCACGAGATGCTGGACCTTATGGATCATCCCGCGCGTCATCGGCGTGTCCGGCAGATCGCGCTCGCGGCCGATCTTGTTCAGCCCAAGCCCAACCAGCGTTTCGCGCTGGGTGTGGTTGCGCCGCTGGGCGCTGCCGATCTGACGGAGCTTGAGGGTCTTGGTTGATTTCGCCATGTTTTGCGCCTAGGTCGTTTCCGAATTTCAGGTGCGATCAGTCGGCCGCCGGTTCGCCGCCGTCGCCTTCGCGGCGGCGCGATTGCAGGGTCGAAACCTTGATGTTGCGGCGCGCGGCGACCGAACGCGGCGAATCCTGGCGCTTGAGCGCGTTGAAGGTCGCGCGCACCATGTTGTAGGGATTCGACGTGCCGAGCGATTTCGCCACCACGTCCTGCATACCGAGCGTCTCGAACACCGCGCGCATCGGACCGCCGGCGATGACGCCGGTGCCGGGAGGCGCCGCGCGCAGAAATACCTTGCCGGCGCCATGACGGCCGTGAACGTCGTGATGCAGCGTGCGGCCTTCGCGCAGCGGCACGCGCACGAGGCTGCGCTTGGCGGCTTCGGTCGCCTTGCGGATCGCCTCCGGCACCTCGCGCGCCTTGCCGTGGCCGAAGCCGGCCCGGCCCTTCTGGTCGCCCACGATCACGAGCGCGGCGAAAGCAAAACGCCGGCCGCCCTTCACCACCTTGGCCACACGGTTGATGTGGACAAGCTTGTCGATGAACTCGCTGTCGCGTTCTTCCCGATCGCGTTTATATGCCATAGCGACTTTCCGTTCCCGGGCCCTCGCGCCCGCCTGTTTCCGTCAGAAGTTAAGTCCGGCCTCGCGCGCGGCGTCGGCCAGCGCCTTGATGCGGCCGTGATAAAGATAGCCGCCACGGTCGAACACCACGTCCTTGATTCCCTTTTCCTTGGCGCGCTCGGCGATCAGCTTGCCGACCGATTTCGCCGCATCGATGTCGGCGCCCTTCTTGCCGGCCTCGCGCATGGCCTTTTCCAGCGTGGAGGCCGTCGCCAGCGTCTCGCCTTTGCGGTCGTCGATGAGCTGCGCATAGATGTGCTTGCCCGAGCGGAATACCGATAGGCGCGCGCGGCCGCCCGCGGTGAGCCTGATCTTGCGGCGCACCGTTGCCGTCCGCCGCGCAGTGCGGTCACTGAGCCTCGACATTGCGCACTCCCATCACTTCTTCTTCCCTTCCTTGCGGAAGATGTATTCGCCCTGATATTTCACGCCCTTGCCCTTGTAAGGCTCCGGCGGACGGAAGCTGCGAATTTCGGCGGCCACCTGGCCGACTTTCTGCTTGTCGATGCCGACAATCAGTATCTCGGTCGGCTTCGGCGCCGTGATCGCGATCCCCTCCGGTATTGGATAAACCACATCGTGGCTGTAGCCGAGCTGGAGTTGAAGATTTTTGCCCTGCACGGCGGCACGATAGCCGACGCCGGTGATTTCCAGCCGCTCCTCGAAACCCTTGGTCACGCCCGACACCAGATTGGCCACCCGCGTGCGCGAAGTGCCCCACAATGCGCGCGCGCGATTGGTTTCGTGCCGCGGCGCAAGCGTCACGCCGTCCTTATCCATCTTCACCACGATGTCGTCATGAACCACAAACTGAAGCGCGCCCTTCGGGCCCTTCACCTTGACGGTCTGCCCCTCCACATTGGCGGTGACGCCGGAGGGAACGCTCACCGCTCTTTTTCCGATCCGCGACATCAGAACACCGTGCAGATGATTTCGCCGCCGACATTGGCGTCGCGCGCGGCGTGGTCGGCCATCACGCCCTTGGGCGTCGACAGGATCGCCACCCCGAGGCCGTTATTGATGCGCGGGAGCGCCTTGACCGAGGCGTAGACCCGGCGGCCCGGCTTCGAGACGCGGGAAATCTCGCGGATCACCGGCTCGCCGTCGTAATATTTAAGCTCGATCTCAAGCTCGTTGCGCCCGCTGGCATGCGCAACGCTGGCGTAGTCGCGGATGTAGCCTTCGGTCTTGAGCACTTCGAGCACGCGCTCGCGCAGCTTGGAGCCCGGCATCGACACTTTCGACTTGCTGCGCATCTGCGCGTTGCGGATGCGGGTGATCATGTCGCCGATCGGATCGTTTACAGCCATTGTGCGATCCCCCTCACCAGCTCGATTTCACGAGGCCGGGAATCAGGCCCTTGGAGCCGAGATCCCGCAGCGCGATGCGGCTGAGCCGGTGCTTGCGGTAATAGGCGCGCGGGCGCCCCGACATTTCGCAGCGGTTTCTGATGCGGGTCGCCGAGGAATTGCGCGGCAGTTCGGCGAGCTTAAGCGTCGCGGCGAAGCGTTCCTCCATCGGAATCTTCTTGTCATTCGCAATCGCTTTCAATCGCGCACGACGGCCGGAATATTGCTTGGCCATCTTGCGCCGCCGATTATTCTTCTCAATCGAACTCTTCTTCGCCATTCTATGCTCCTGGCTTTCCGCGTTTGAGGGGCGAGCCCCTCACTGCCGGAACGGGAAATTGAATGCGCTCAAAAGCGCACGGGCTTCTTCGTCGTTGCGCGCGCTGGTGCAAACGGTGATGTCTAATCCCCAGCTATCGTCGGTTTTGTCGAAATCGATCTCCGGGAAGATGATGTGCTCTTTGATGCCGATGGTGAAGTTGCCGCGGCCGTCGAAGCTTTTGGGATTGAGCCCGCGGAAGTCGCGCACCCGCGGCAGCGCTATCGTGATGAGCCGGTCGATGAAGTCGTACATGCGCGCCTTGCGCAGCGTGACCTTGCAGCCGATGGCTTGGCCGTCGCGCAGCTTGTAGGTGGCGATCGACTTGCGCGCCAAGGTAATGACCGGCTTTTGCCCGGCGATCATGGCGAGATCGACGGCCGCCGACTCGACCTTCTTGCGGTCTGCGACCGCTTCGCCGATGCCCATGTTGAGCACGACCTTGGTGATCGTCGGCACCTGCATCTTGTTGGTGTAGCCGAACTGCTTGATAAGCTGTTCGCGCACGACTTCGTCGAAATGGGTCCGCAGCCGCGGCACATAATGCGTGCGTTGCTTCGGCGCAGCCGGTTTCTGACCGCCACTCTTTGCCGTATCGGCGTTTTGGATTTCAGCCATCGATCTCGACTCCCGTGCGCTTGGAGAAGCGCACCTTCTTGCGGTCGTGACCCTCGCCGACAAACTTGAAGCCCACGCGGGTCGCTTTGCCGTCCTTGGGGTCGGCGACCGCGAGGTTGGACAGGTGGATGGTGGATTCCTTGGAGATGATCCCGCCCTCCTGCTGCGGCGTCTGGCGCTGATGGCGCTTGACCATATTGATGCCGCGCACCAGCGCGCGCTCCTGCGCCGGGCGCACTTCGATCACTTCGCCGTTGCGGCCGCGGTCGCGGCCGGCAAGCACGACGACCTTGTCGCCCTTACGGATCTTCGCCGCCATCACAGCACCTCCGGCGCGAGCGAGATGATCTTCATGTGGTTCTTGGCGCGCAATTCGCGCGGCACCGGCCCGAAGATGCGGGTGCCGACCGGCTCCATCTGCGGCGTGATGAGCACCGCGGCATTGCGGTCGAAGCGGATGACGGAACCGTCGGGGCGGCGGATGTCCTTGCGGATGCGCACCACGACCGCCTTCATCACCTCGCCTTTCTTCACGCGCCCGCGCGGGATGGCTTCCTTCACCGACACCACGATGACGTCGCCGATGGTGGCGTATTTGCGCTTCGAGCCGCCCAGCACCTTGATGCACATGACGCGACGCGCGCCGGAATTGTCCGCCACGTCGAGGTTTGTCTGCATCTGAATCATGATGCGGTCCCCGTCTTGTTTGCTCGCAGCACGTTAATTTGCCGCCAAATCATGCGCATGGCGCTCACTGCACTTTCTTTTTCTTTTCGCCCCGGGTGACGGCCCAGCGCTTGAGCTTGGAAATCGGCTTGTGCTCCTGGATCCACACGATGTCGCCGACCGAGAATTCGTTGGTCGCGTCATGCGCGTGGTATTTCTCCGACCGCCGCACGGTCTTCTTCATGACCGGATGGGTGAAACGCCGCTCGACGCGCACGACGACGGTCTTGTCCTGCTTGTCGCTCACCACGACGCCCTGGAGCGTTCGCTTTGGCATCTCAGAACCCCTTACTTCTTCGACTTGCGGCCGGCGCCGGACTTCGGCTTCGCGGCGGATTTCGGCTTCGCCGTCTTCGGCTTGGCCGCAGCTTTAGGCTCACCTGCCGGCTTCGCACTCGCCGCCGGCACCGGCGCGCCTGCGCGCTTCTGCGTTGCGACGGTCTTCATGCGCGCGATATCGCGCCGGATCACCCGCACGCGCGCGGTGTTTTCCAGTTGGCCGGTGGCACGCTGGAAGCGCAGGTTGAACTGCTCCTTCTTGAGCTTGAGCACCTCGTCGTCGAGTTGATCGACCGTCATCGCTCTGGCATCGGCGGCTTTCATGATCCTGCTACTCCGCGATGCGCGCGACGAAACGGGTTTTGATCGGCAGCTTGGCGGCGGCGAGCGCCAGCGCCTCGCGCGCCAAGGCCATCGGGATGCCATCGAGCTCGAACAGAATGCGGCCGGGCTTCACGCGGCACACCCACAATTCCGGCGTTCCCTTGCCCGAGCCCATGCGCACTTCGAGCGGCTTCTTCGACACCGGCACGTCCGGAAATACGCGGATCCAGACCCGGCCCATGCGCTTCATATGGCGGGTGAGCGCGCGGCGCGCGGCCTCGATCTGGCGCGCGGTCACCCGCTCCGGCTCCAGCGCCTTGAGCCCGTATTGGCCGAACACCAGGTCCTGGCCGCTGGTCGCAAGACCATGGATGCGGCCTTTGTGAGCCTTGCGGAATTTCGTGCGGGCTGGTTGCAACATGACTTAACGCTCTTGTTCCTTTGACCGTTCAGGCCGCGTCGCGGCGCGGACGGCCCTGTTCGCCTTCGGCCAGTTTCTTGTCCTGCGCCATCGGGTCGTGTTCGAGAATTTCGCCCTTGAATATCCACACCTTCACGCCGCAGGTGCCGTAGGTGGTGAAGGCGGTGGCGACGCCGTAGTCGACGTCGGCGCGCAGAGTATGCAGCGGCACGCGGCCTTCGCGATACCATTCCATGCGCGCGATCTCGGCGCCGCCGAGACGGCCGGAGCAATTGATGCGGATACCCTCGGCGCCAAGCCGCATCGAGGACTGCACCGCGCGCTTCATGGCGCGGCGGAAGGCGACGCGCCGCTCAAGCTGCTGGGCGATCGATTCGGCGACCAGCTGGGCGTCGAGTTCCGGCTTGCGGATTTCGATGATGTTGATGACCACATCGCTGTCGGTCATCTTGGCAACCGCCTTGCGCAGCTTCTCGATGTCGGCGCCCTTTTTGCCGATCACCACGCCGGGACGCGCGGAATGGATCGTCACGCGGCACTTCTTGTGCGGGCGCTCGATCACGATCTTCGATACCGCGGCCTGCTTGAGCAGCTTCATCAATTCGGCGCGGATCTTGATGTCCTCGTGCAACAGCGTGCCGTATTCGCTCTTGCCGGCGTACCAGCGCGAATCCCAGGTCCGGTTGATGCCGAGCCGCAGCCCGATCGGATTGACCTTTTGACCCATCGACTATCTCCTCATCTCAAGCTTTCGCCTCGGCCGCGACCTCACGTACGATGATGGTCAGGTGCGAGAACGGCTTGAAAATTCGACCCACTTTGCCGCGGCCGCGCGGCGTGAAACGTTTGATCACCAGCGCCTTGCCGACGCTCGCCTCGGAGACGATGAGCTCGTCGACATCGAGGTCGTGATTGTTCTCGGCGTTGGCGATGGCGGATTCCAGGCACTTGCGCACATCCTTGGCGATGCGCTTGCGCGAAAATTCGAGATCGGCGAGCGCGCTCGCGACCTTTTTGCCGCGGATCATCTGCGCGACAAGATTGAGCTTCTGCGGCGATATCCGGAGCATCCGGGCGACCGCTTTGGCCTCGTTGTCGGGGAGATCTCTTTCGCGAGCGGTTTTACCCATGACCCAATTCTCAGTCCTAGCTTGCGGCCGGTGCGGGGGCAGCGGCAGGAGCCGCCGCGCCCGGCGTCGCCGCGCCGGTGCGCTTGGCCTTGCGATCGGATGAATGGCCGTAAAAGGTGCGCGTCGGCGAGTTCTCGCCGAATTTGTGACCGACCATTTCCTCGGTCACCATCACCGGAATGTGCTTCTGCCCGTTGTAGACGCCGAAATGGAGCCCGACGAATTGCGGCAGGATGGTCGAGCGCCGGCTCCAGATCTTGATCATCTCGTGCCGGCCCGACGAGCGCGCGACCTCCGCCTTCCTCAGGAGGTAGCCATCGACAAACGGGCCTTTCCACACCGAACGCGTCATGATGCTCGTCCTACTTCTGCTTCTTCCGCTCGTGGCGGCTGGCGATGATGAATTTCTTTGTCGATTTGTTCTTTCGCGTCTTTTTGCCCTTGGTCGGGAAGCCCCACGGCGTGGTCCAATGACCGCCGCCGTTGGTGCGGCCGCCGTGCGGATGATCGACCGGGTTCATCGAGATGCCGCGATTGTGCGGACGCCATCCCATCCAGCGCTTGCGGCCGGCCTTGCCGATGGTGATGTTCATGTTGTCGGGGTTCGACACCGCGCCGATCGTCGCCATGCAGCGGCCATGCACCAGGCGTTGCTCGGCCGAATTGAGCCGCAGGATGACGTAATTCTGGTCGCGTCCGACGATCTGCGCGTAGCTGCCGGCCGAGCGCGCGATCTGCCCGCCCTTGCCGATCTTGATCTCGATATTGTGCACGATGGTGCCGACCGGAATATTCGCGATCGGCATGGCATTGCCCGGCTTCACGTCGGCGCTTTCCGCCGCGATGATGCTGTCGCCGGGGCCGAGACGCTGCGGCGCCAGAATATAAGAGAGTTCGCCGTCGGCATATTTTACCAGGGCGATGAAGGCGGTCCGGTTCGGGTCGTATTCGATGCGCTCAACCGTCGCCACCATGTCGTGCTTGGTGCGCTTGAAGTCGACCTTGCGATAGGCCTGTTTATGACCGCCGCCGCGGAAGCGCACGGTGGTGCGGCCATTGTTGTTGCGTCCGCCGGTCGAGATCGCGCCCTCGGTCAGCGCCTTGACCGGCTTGCCGCGATAGAGCGACGAGCGGTCGACGGTGACGAGCTGACGCTGGCCTGGCGTGGTCGGGTTGTAGCTTTTGAGTGCCATGACGCGGTTCCCTTACAACCCGGTGGTCACGTCGATCTTGTGACCCTCTTCCAGAGTCACGATCGCGCGCTTGAAGTCCGAGTGCCGCCCGGCGATGCCCTTGAACAGCTTGAACTTGCCTTTGCGATTGAGCGTGTTGACGCGCTTGACCTTGACGTCGAACAGCTTCTCCACCGCTTCCTTGATCTGCGGCTTGGTGGCATGGCCGGCGACCTTGAACACGACCTTGCTGTGCTCGGAGGCCATCGTCGCCTTTTCGGTGATGACCGGCGAAAGGATGATGTCGTAATGGCGCGGATCGGGCGTGGTCATTTGAAACGCGCCTCCAACGCATCGAGCGCTGCTTTGGTGAGCACAAGCTTCTTGCGCCGCAGAATGTCGTAGACGTTGATGCCCTGCACCGGCAGCACGTCGATGTTCGGGATGTTGCGCGCGGCGGACTTGAAGCTTGCCTCGACGACGGCGCCGTCCACGATCAGCGCATTGATCAGCCCGAGCTTGTCGAAGTGCTGGGCGAGAATTTTGGTCTTGCCGTCCTTCACCGACGCCTTGTCGATCAGGATGATGCCGCCATCCTTGGCCTTGGCGGACAAAGCGTGCTTGAGCGCCAGCGCGCGTACTTTCTTCGGCAAATCGGTGGCATGGCTGCGCACGACCGGACCGAACGAGCGCCCGCCGCCGCGGAACAGGTTTGCGCTCGCCGCGCCGTGACGGGCGACGCCGCCGCCCTTTTGCTGGCCGACCTTCTTCTTGGTGCGGTTGATGTCGCTGCGTCCCTTGGTCTTGCGGGTGCCGCGCTGGCGGCGCGAAAGCTGCCATTTGACGCAGCGCTGCAAAATGTCGGAACGCGGCTCGAGGCCGAAAATGGCATCCGGCAGCGTCGCCGAGCCCGCGGCCTTTCCGTCCAGCGTGGTGATCTTCATTTCCATGTCACGCGCCCTCGGTCTTGGCGGGGGCGGCACCGGCCTCGGCGGCCGGTGTTTCAGCGGGCTTTTCTGCGGGGGCATCCGCCAGCCGGAATTTTCCGGGCTTCGGCGCCTCTTTCGGCAACGCGCGCTTGACCGCGTCGCGCACGCGAATCCAGCCGCCCTTGGCGCCGGGCACCGCGCCCTCGACCAGGATGAGGCCGCGCGCAACATCGAGCTGCACCACTTTAACATTGAGCGTGGTCACGCGATCGACGCCCATGTGGCCGGGCATTTTCTTGTTCTTGAAGGTCCTGCCGGGGTCCTGACGGCCGCCGGTCGATCCGATCGAGCGGTGCGACACCGACACGCCGTGCGAGGCGCGCAAGCCGGCGAAATTCCAGCGCTTCATGCCGCCGGCAAAACCCTTGCCGACGGAGGTGCCGGTGACATCGACGAATTGCCCGACGATGAAATGATCGGCGGTGATCTCGGCGCCGACCGGGATCAGGGCATCGTCGCTGACGCGAAACTCGGCCAATTTGCGCTTGGGCTCTACCTTCGAGGCCGCCATATGGCCGCGCTCGGCCTTGCTCATGCGGGAAACCTTGCGCGCGCCCGCGCCGAGCTGCAGCGCGACGTAACCGTTCTTGTCCTTGCTGCGATGAGCGATCACCTGGCAATGCCCAAGACGCAGCACCGTCACCGGCACGTGTACGCCGGCCTCGGTAAAGAGGCGGGTCATTCCGACCTTCTGTGCGATCACACCGGAGCGCATTGTTCTTGCTTCCTTCGTACCCAACCGGTCAGAGCTTGATCTCGACGTCGACGCCGGCGGCGAGATCGAGCTTCATGAGCGCATCGACCGTCTGCGGCGTCGGATCGACGATATCGAGCAGGCGCTTGTGCGTGCGCATCTCGAATTGTTCGCGGCTTTTCTTGTCGACGTGCGGCGAGCGGTTGACCGTGAACTTCTCGATCCGTGTCGGCAGCGGTATCGGCCCGCGGACCTGAGCGCCGGTGCGCTTGGCCGTGTTGACGATCTCGCGCGTCGACGCATCGAGGATGCGGTGATCGAACGCCTTGAGCCGAATCCGGATATTCTGGCCGTTCATTGATCCTGTCTCTTTTCTTCCGTCATCGCCGGGCTTGTGCCAGCGATGACGGCAGATGCCTCGTTACTCGATAATGCTCGCAACCACGCCGGCGCCGACCGTTCGGCCGCCCTCGCGGATGGCGAAGCGCAGCTTTTCCTCCATGGCGATCGGCACGATCAGGTGCACTTCCATGGCGACGTTGTCGCCCGGCATCACCATCTCGGTGCCCGCGGGCAGATGCACCACCCCGGTCACGTCGGTGGTGCGGAAGTAGAACTGCGGACGGTAATTGGTGAAGAACGGCGTGTGGCGGCCGCCTTCCTCTTTGGTGAGGATGTAGGCCTCGGCCTTGAACTTGGTGTGCGGCTTGACCGAGCCGGGCTTGCACAGAACCTGGCCGCGCTCGACTTCCTCGCGCTTGGTGCCACGCAACAGCGCGCCGATATTGTCGCCGGCCTGGCCCTGATCGAGCAGCTTGCGGAACATCTCGACGCCGGTCACCACCGTCTTCTGCGTCGGCCGGATGCCCACGATCTCGATTTCCTCGCCGACCTTGACCACGCCGCGCTCGACGCGGCCGGTGCACACCGTGCCGCGGCCGGAGATCGAGAACACGTCTTCCACCGGCATAAGGAACGGCTGATCGATCGGGCGTTCCGGCTGCGGGATGGCGGTATCCACCGCCTTCATCAGTTCCAGGATCGCATCGTGGCCGAGCTTGGGCTCCTTGCCCTCCAGCGCCATCAGCGCCGAGCCCTTCACGATCGGAATCTTGTCGCCGGGGAAATTGTATTTGGTGAGCAGCTCGCGCACCTCCAGCTCAACCAGCTCGAGCAATTCCGGATCGTCCACCATGTCCACTTTGTTCATGAACACAACGAGCGCGGGAACGCCGACCTGGCGGGCAAGCAGAATGTGCTCGCGCGTCTGCGGCATCGGACCGTCGGCCGCGCTGACCACCAGAATGGCGCCGTCCATCTGCGCGGCGCCGGTGATCATGTTCTTCACATAGTCGGCATGGCCGGGGCAGTCGACATGCGCGTAATGACGCGCCGCCGTCTCATATTCCACATGCGCCGTCGAAATCGTGATGCCACGGGCTTTTTCTTCCGGCGCCTTGTCGATCTGGTCATAAGCCGTGTAGGTAGCCCCACCCGTCTCCGCCAGAACCTTGGTGATCGCCGCAGTCAGCGACGTCTTGCCATGGTCCACGTGACCGATCGTCCCGATATTGCAATGCGGCTTGTTGCGGTTGAATTTCTCTTTGGCCATGGGACTCTCCAGCTCTCCAAAATTACCTGGTTATCTTGCCGTAAAGGATCAGGCGTACTTCGCCTGGACTTCCAATGCGACGTTTTGCGGTACCTGCTCGTAGTGATCGAATTGCATGGTGAAGGTCGCGCGCCCCTGCGACATCGAGCGCAACGTGTTGACGTAGCCGAACATGTTGGCGAGCGGCACCATCGCGTTAACAACGTTGGCGTTGCCGCGCATGTCCTGGCCATGGATCTGGCCGCGCCGTGAATTCAAGTCGCCGATGACGCCGCCGGTATAGTCCTCCGGCGTCACCACCTCGACCTTCATGATCGGTTCGAGCAGCACCGAGCCGCCCTTTTGCAGCGCTTCGCGCAACGCCGCGCGCGCGCAGATTTCGAACGCCAGCGCCGACGAGTCGACGTCGTGATAGCGCCCGTCGATCAGCGACACTTTAAGATCGACCACCGGGAAGCCCGCAAGCACGCCGGCACCAAGCACGGATTCAAGACCCTTCTCGACGCCGGGGATGAATTCCTTAGGCACCGCACCGCCGACGATCTCGTTCTCGAACACGAAGCCCGAAGCGGGCGGCAATGGCTCGGCGATAATCTTGATTTGCGCGAACTGGCCGGTGCCGCCGGTCTGCTTCTTGTGCTGATAGTCGATGGTGACCGGCTTGGTGATCTTCTCGCGATAGGCCACCTGCGGCGCGCCGATATTGGCCTCGACCTTGTAGGTGCGCTTGAGAATGTCGACCTTGATGTCGAGGTGAAGCTCGCCCATGCCCTTGAGAATGGTCTGGCCGGATTCCGGATCGGTCGAAACACGGAACGAGGGATCCTCGGTCGCCAGCTTGGCGAGCGCCACGCCGAGTTTTTCCTGGTCCGCCTTCGACTTCGGCTCGATCGCGATCTCGATCACCGGTTCGGGGAATTCCATCTTTTCCAGGATCACCTGCTGCTTGGGATCGCACAGCGTATCGCCGGTGCGGGTCTCCTTCAGGCTCGCGAGCGCGACGATGTCGCCGGCAAACGCTTCCTTGATGTCCTCGCGGTTGTTCGCATGCATCAGCAACATGCGCCCCACCCGCTCCTTGCGTTCGCGCGTGGAGTTGATGAGCTGCATGCCGGTCGCCAGCGTGCCCGAATAGATGCGGCAGAAGGTGATGGTGCCGACGAAGGGATCGTCCATGATCTTGAAGGCGAGAGCCGAGACCGGCTCCTTGTCGTCGGCATGGCGGAGGATTTCGTTGCCTTTGTCGTCGGCGCCCTTGATCGCCGGCACGTCAAGCGGGCTGGGGAGATAATCGACCACCGCATCGAGCAGCGGCTGCACGCCCTTGTTCTTGAAAGCGGAGCCGCACAACACCGGATAAAATGCGCCGGTGACCACGGCCTTGCGGATCAGCCGCTTGAGCGTTGCCTCGTCGGGCTCCTTGCCCTCGAGATAGGCGGTCATTGCCGCGTCGTCGAGATCGACCGCGGCTTCGATCATCTTCTCGCGATATTCCTTGGCCTGTTCGAGCATGTCGGCGGGGATATCGACATCTTTATATTCTGCGCCGAGCGTTTCATCGTCCCAGATGACGCCCTTCATGCGCACGAGATCGATGAGACCCTTGAATTGCTGCTCTGCGCCGATGGGGAGCTGGATCGCGATCGGCTTGGCGCCGAGGCGGTCGATAATGTCCTTCAGGCACTGGAAAAAGTCCGCGCCGATCTTGTCCATCTTGTTGGCGAAGACGATGCGTGGAACCTTGTATTTGTCGCCCTGACGCCAGACCGTTTCGGTCTGCGGCTCGACGCCCTGGTTGGAATCGAGCACGCATACCGCGCCGTCGAGCACGCGCAAGGAACGCTCCACCTCGATGGTGAAGTCGACATGGCCTGGCGTGTCGATGATGTTGAGGCGCTTGCCCTTCCAGAACGCAGTGGTCGCGGCCGAGGTGATGGTAATGCCGCGCTCTTGTTCCTGCTCCATGAAGTCCATGGTCGCGGCGCCGTCATGCACCTCGCCCATCTTGTGGCTCTTGCCGGTGTAATAAAGAATCCGCTCAGTCGTCGTCGTCTTCCCGGCATCGATGTGGGCCATGATGCCGAAATTGCGGTAGTCTTCGATGGCGTGGATGCGTGGCATTAAAGCAATCTTCCTTGCGTTCGTTCGCCGGCCGGCCCGTTACCAGCGGTAATGCGAGAACGCCCGGTTGGCTTCCGCCATCCGGTGAACGTCTTCGCGCTTCTTGACGGCATTTCCCCTGCTATTGGACGCATCGAGCAGCTCGGCGGAGAGCCGCTCGGTCATGGTTTTTTCGTTGCGCTCGCGCGCGGCGGCGATGATCCAGCGGATGCCGAGCGCCTGGCGGCGCGTCGTGCGCACTTCGACCGGCACCTGATAGGTGGCGCCGCCGACGCGGCGCGAGCGCACTTCGATGGACGGCATGACGTTGTCGAGCGCCTGCTGAAATACGCCGATCGGCGGCTGCTTGGTCTTCGCCTCGATGATCTCCAGTGCGCCGTAAAGAATGTTCTCCGCCACCGACTTTTTACCGTCGTACATGATCGAATTCATGAACTTGGTGACCACGACGTTCCCGTATTTCGGGTCCGACATGACTTCGCGTTTTTCCGCACTGTGGCGACGGGACATCGTAGGCTTCTCTCTCTATCTTTCCTGTTGCGATCCCCGGGTCTCGCTTCGCTCGCCCGGGGATGACCCTCGCTAGGCTCGGGTCACTTCGGGCGCTTCGCTCCGTATTTCGACCGGCGTTGCTTGCGGTTCTTGACGCCCTGGGTGTCGAGCACGCCGCGCAGAATGTGGTAGCGCACGCCCGGTAGGTCCTTCACGCGGCCGCCGCGGATCATCACCACCGAGTGCTCTTGCAGATTGTGGCCCTCGCCCGGGATGTAGCCGATCACTTCGAAGCCGTTGGTCAGGCGCACCTTGGCGACCTTGCGCAGCGCGGAGTTCGGCTTCTTCGGCGTCGTCGTATAGACGCGGGTGCAGACGCCGCGCTTCTGCGGCGAGTTCTGCAACGCCGGCACGCGGTTGCGGTTCTTCACGGCGGTCCGCGGTTTGCGGATGAGCTGGTTGATCGTCGGCATGCTTGCGCTTCGCACCTCAGTTGGGCTTGCGCCCGGAAACATTATCGAACGCGCGGAAGACTTTCCCACGCGCAAAACGAAATCGCGCCATCCGCGCAAACTGCGGAAGGGCGCTCATCCGTCCCAGAAGACCGCGACGCAAGACTGCATCGCAGCCGGTATCTGACAGCGGCTGTCAGCGGCAGCGTTTGAGCTTCATTCGTCGAGGCTTGTGCGCCGGCAAACCTTCAAGAAAAACGCTACGCTCTCAAAGACTTAGCCGAGCAGCCGTTCCGAGCAAGCGAAGCTCACCGCCTGCCAAAAGTGGGCGGTTTGTATCGGCCGCCCCCCCGCAAGTCAAGCCGATAACCCATGAAAACAGGCACTTTGGCGGCCCAAGCGCAGCGCGGAGGGCACCCTGACCCCGCGCGCCGTACCGCCGCAGGCGATGGCCAATACGCACGACCCGCGCAGCAAAAAAGCCGCCCAACTGGGCGGCCTTCTGCATTCTTGTTTGCAGCCGACGCTATTCCGCTGCCGGCAGCGCCGTCGCCGAGGCCGCGGCTTCCGCTTCGGCGGCATCCGCCTTGGCCTTGGCGTCGGCGGCCTCGGCCTTGGCAGCGTCCTTCTCGCGTTCGTCGAGAATGAGCTTGTCGCGCTTGGTGGCAATCTCGCGCAGCGAGTTCATCATGGCGCCGGTGCCCGCCGGGATCAGCCGGCCCACGATGACGTTTTCCTTGAGGCCATCGAGCGTATCCACCTTGCCGGCGACCGCCGCCTCGGTGAGCACGCGCGTGGTCTCCTGGAACGACGCCGCGGAGATGAAGGAGCGGGTCTGCAAGCTCGCCTTGGTGATGCCGAGCAGAACCGGGTGTCCGCTCGCGGGCTTCTTGCCCTCTTCCTTGGCGCGCACATTGATCTCGTCCATCTCGGTGCGGTCGAGTTGCTCGCCCTGGATCAGTTCGGTCCCGCCGGCATCGTCGATCTCGACCTTTTGCAGCATCTGCCGGACGATCACCTCGATGTGCTTGTCGTTGATGTGCACGCCCTGGAGGCGATAGACCTCCTGGATTTCGTTGAGCAGGAAGTTGGCGAGTTCCTCGACGCCCTTGATGGCAAGAATGTCGTGCGGCGCCGGGTTGCCGTCGACGATATAGTCGCCCTTTTCGACCACGTCGCCGTCCTGCAAGTGGATGTGCTTGCCCTTCGGGATCAGGTATTCGCGCGGCTCATCGCCCTTGGCGCTCGGCTCGATGGTGAGACGGCGCTTGTTCTTGTAGTCCTTGCCGAAGCGCACGGTGCCGCCGATTTCGGCGATGGTCGCCGCTTCCTTCGGCCGCCGCGCCTCGAACAGCTCCGCCACCCGCGGCAGACCGCCGGTGATGTCGCGGGTCTTGGCGCTTTCCGTCGGAATGCGCGCAAGAATATCGCCCGCCTTCATCTTGGCTCCCGCATCGACCGACAAAATGGCGTCGACCGCCAGCATATAGCGCGCCTCGCCGCCGCGGCTGAGCTTGAGGATTTTGCCGTCCTTGCCGGCCGCCTTGATGACGATCGCCGGACGCAAGTCCTGCTGACCGCGAGTCGAGCCGGTGCGCCAATCGATAACCACGCGCTTGGCGATGCCGGTGGATTCGTCGAGCGATTCCGACATCGACTGGCCCTCGACCAGATCCTCGAAGGCAATCGTACCCTCGACCTCGGTGAGGATCGGCCGCGTGTACGGGTCCCACTCCGCGATGCGCTGTCCGCGCTTGATTTTGTCGCCGTCCTCGACGCGCATGCGCGCGCCATATGGAACGCGGTGGGTGGCGCGTTCGGTGCCATCGGCATCGGCCACGGCAACAACCATGTTGCGCACCATCGCGATCACATCGCCGTCGGAATTCTTGGCGATGTTTTTGCCCTTGATCTTGATCTTGCCGTCGAAGTTCGACTCGATGAACGACTGCTCGGAAATCTGCGCCGCGCCGCCGATGTGGAACGTGCGCATGGTGAGCTGCGTGCCGGGCTCGCCGATCGATTGCGCCGCGATGACGCCGACCGCTTCGCCCATATTGACCGGCGTGCCGCGGGCCAGATCGCGCCCATAGCACGCGCCGCACACGCCATTGGTCGTCTCGCAGGTGAGCACCGAGCGGATGCGCAATTCCTGCACGCCCGCATTGGTGATCGCCTCGACTTCCGGCTCGCCCAGCAACGTGCCGCGCTTGACGATCGTCTTGTTGCTCACCGGATCCTTGACGTCCTCGGCCGTGGTGCGGCCGAGGATACGGATCGCCAGCGAGGCCACCACGGTGCCAGCGTCGATGATGGCGCGAACCTTGATGCCGGCCTTGGTGCCGCAATCGTAGACGGTGATGATGCAATCTTGCGCCACGTCGACCAGACGCCGCGTCAGGTAGCCCGAATTGGCGGTCTTGAGCGCGGTGTCGGCGAGACCCTTGCGCGCGCCGTGGGTCGAGTTGAAGTACTCGAGCACGGAGAGACCTTCCTTGAAGTTCGAGATGATCGGGCTCTCGATGATCTCGCCTGACGGCTTGGCCATCAACCCGCGCATGCCGGCGAGCTGACGCATCTGCGCGGGCGAACCGCGCGCGCCGGAGTGCGCCATCATATAGATCGAATTGACCTGCGCTTCGCGCCCGTCGGGATCCTTCTTGGCCGTGGAAATCTCCGCCATCATCTCGTCGGCGATTTCTTCCGTGCACTTCGACCAGGCGTCGACCACCTTGTTGTATTTTTCGCCCTGGGTGATGAGGCCGTCGTTGTATTGCTGCTCGAACTCCTTGGCGAGTTCGCGCGTGGTCTCCACGATCTTCCACTTCGAGCCCGGAACCACCATGTCGTCCTTGCCGAACGAGATGCCGGCCTTGAACGCGTGATAGAAGCCGAGCGACATGATGCGGTCGCAGAAGATCACGGTCTCTTTCTGCCCGCAGTGGCGGTAGACCTGATCGATCATGCCGGAGATTTCCCGCTTGGTCATGAGCTTGTTCACGACGTCGAAGGGAACCTTCACGCTTTTCGGCAACACCTGGCCAAGCATGACGCGGCCCGGCGTGGTGTCGAACCACTGCCGCTGCGGCTTGCCCTTTTCGTCAATCCCTTCCCAGCGGTATTTGATCTTGCTGTGCAGCGAGACGGCTTTTGCGTGCAGCGCGTGCTCGATATCGGCCATGTCGCCGAAATACTTGCCTTCGCCCGGCTGACCTTCGGACATCAGGGTCAGATAATAGAGTCCGAGCACGATATCCTGCGACGGCACGATGATCGGCGAACCGTTGGCCGGATGCAGGATATTGTTGGTCGACATCATCAGCACGCGCGCTTCCAGCTGCGCTTCGAGCGAGAGCGGAACGTGCACGGCCATCTGGTCGCCGTCGAAGTCGGCGTTGAACGCCGCGCACACCAGCGGATGCAGCTGGATGGCCTTGCCCTCGATCAGTACCGGCTCGAACGCCTGAATACCGAGCCGATGCAGCGTCGGCGCGCGGTTGAGCAAAATCGGATGCTCGCGGATCACCTCGTCGAGAATGTCCCAGACTTCGGGCTTTTCCTTCTCGACCAGCTTTTTCGCCTGCTTGACCGTGGTGGACAGCCCCTTGGCGTCGAGCCGCGAATAGATGAACGGCTTGAACAATTCGAGCGCCATCTTTTTCGGCAGCCCGCACTGGTGCAATTTCAGTTCGGGACCGACCACGATCACCGAGCGGCCGGAATAGTCGACGCGCTTGCCGAGCAGATTTTGCCGGAAACGGCCCTGCTTGCCCTTGAGCATGTCGGCCAGCGATTTGAGCGGCCGCTTGTTGGCGCCGGTGATGACGCGGCCACGACGGCCGTTATCGAACAGCGCATCGACCGCTTCCTGAAGCATGCGCTTCTCGTTGCGGATGATGATGTCCGGCGCGCGCAGCTCGATCAGCCGCTTCAAGCGGTTGTGGCGGTTGATGACGCGGCGGTAGAGATCGTTGAGATCGGAAGTCGCAAAGCGTCCGCCGTCGAGCGGCACCAGCGGCCGCAGATCGGGCGGGATCACCGGCACCTGCGTCAATATCATCCACTCCGGCTTGTTGCCGGACTGGATGAACGACTCGATCAGCTTGAGCCGCTTGGCAAACTTCTTTTTCTTGATTTCGCTTTCGGTCTCGGCAATGTCGACGCGCAACTGCGCCTGCATCTTGTCGAGATCGATGCCCTTGAGCATTTCGCGGATCGCTTCCGCGCCGATCGTGGCGGTGAAGCTGTCGGCGCCGAATTCCTCCTGCGCCTTGAGGTACTCATCCTCGGACAGCAACTGGCGGTCCTTGAGCGGGGTGAGGCCCGGTTCAAGCACGCAATAATATTCGAAATAGAGAATGCGCTCGAGATCCTTGAGCGTCATGTCGAGCAGCAGCCCGATGCGCGAGGGCAGCGACTTGAGGAACCAGATATGCGCAACCGGCGCGGCCAATTCGATATGGCCCATGCGCTCGCGCCGCACGCGCGACAGCGTGACCTCGACCGAGCACTTCTCGCAGATGATGCCTTTGTACTTCATGCGCTTGTACTTGCCGCACAAGCACTCGTAATCCTTGATCGGCCCAAAAATGCGCGCGCAGAACAAGCCGTCGCGTTCCGGCTTGAAGGTGCGGTAGTTGATCGTTTCCGGCTTTTTGATTTCGCCGTAAGACCACGACAAAATCTTCTCTGGGCTCGCGATCGAAATCCGGATTTGGTCGAAGACCTGCGCCGGAACCTGCGGGCTGAAAAGATTCATCAGTTCTTGGTTCATCATCATCTCCGCTACGCCGGCCAGTGCCGGCTGCCGTATCTATGTCTCGACGCGCCAACGCATGGATGGCCGGGGCAAATCCCCGGCCGTGACGCTTGTTACTCCGCAGCCTCCGACTCGCCGCCGCGCTGCTGCTTGGAATTGTGCAGGTCGACATTGAGGCCGAGCGAGCGCATTTCCTTCACCAGCACGTTGAAGCTCTCGGGGATGCCGGCTTCGAACGTATCGTCGCCGCGCACAATGGCTTCGTAGACCTTGGTGCGGCCGGCGACGTCGTCCGACTTGACCGTCAACATTTCCTGCAAGGTGTAGGCCGCGCCATAGGCTTCCAGCGCCCACACCTCCATTTCGCCGAAGCGCTGACCGCCGAACTGCGCCTTGCCGCCGAGCGGCTGCTGGGTGACCAGGCTGTAGGGGCCGATCGAGCGGGCATGGATCTTGTCGTCGACGAGATGGTGCAGCTTGAGCATGTAGATGTAGCCGACAGTCACCTTGCGATCGAACTCCTCGCCGGTGCGTCCATCATAGACCGCGACCTGCCCGGAAAGTTCGAGCCCGGCCAGTTCAAGCATCTTTTCGATGTCGCTTTCCTTGGCGCCGTCGAACACCGGCGTCGCGATCGGCACGCCGGCGCGCAGATTGCCGCCAAGTTCGACCAAGCCTTGTTCGTCCAGCGACTTGATGGTCTCGTCGTCGCCGTAGACCTTTTCAAAATCTCCTTCAGCGGCTTGAGATCTTTCTTGCCGTTGTAGAGATCGACCGCCTGCCCGATCTTGAGCCCGAGGCCGGCGCAGGCCCAGCCAAGATGGGTTTCGAGAATCTGGCCGACATTCATGCGGCTCGGCACGCCAAGCGGATTGAGCACGATATCGACCGGCTGCCCGTCGGCGAGGAACGGCATGTCCTCTTGCGGTACGATCTTCGACACCACGCCCTTGTTGCCGTGGCGACCGGCCATTTTGTCGCCGGGCTGGATCTTGCGCTTCACCGCGACGAAGACCTTGACCATCTTCATCACGCCGGGCGGCAGCTCGTCGCCGCGCTGCAACTTCTCGACCTTGTTGAGGAAGCGCTGCTCGAGCAGCTTTTTCGACTCGTCGTATTGTTTGCGGATGGCCTCGATCTCGGCCATCAGCTTGTCGTTCGGCGAGGCGAATTGCCACCATTGCGAGCGCGGATATTCCTCCAGCACCGCACGGGTGATTTTCGAATCCTTCTTGAAGCCCTTCGGCCCGGCGATGCCCTGGCGGCCTTCCAGCAATTCGGCCAGGCGGCCATAAACGTTGCGGTCAAGGATCGCCTGCTCGTCGTCGCGGTCCTTGGCCAGACGCTCGATCTCTTCGCGCTCGATGGCGAGCGCGCGCTCATCCTTGTCGACGCCGTGACGGTTGAACACGCGCACTTCGACGACGGTGCCTTGCACGCCCGGCGGCACGCGCAACGAGGTGTCGCGCACGTCGGAGGCTTTTTCGCCGAAGATCGCGCGCAGAAGTTTTTCTTCCGGCGTCATCGGGCTTTCGCCTTTCGGCGTGATCTTGCCGCAGAGAATGTCGCCGGCGTGGACTTCCGCGCCGATATAGACGATGCCCGCTTCGTCGAGGTTCTTGAGCGCCTCTTCCGACACGTTCGGGATGTCGCGGGTGATTTCTTCCGGGCCGAGCTTGGTGTCGCGCGCCATCACCTCGAACTCTTCGATGTGAATGGAGGTGAACACGTCGTCCTTGACGATGCGCTCCGACAGCAGGATCGAGTCTTCGAAGTTGTAGCCGTTCCACGGCATGAACGCGACGAGCACGTTCTTGCCGAGCGCCAATTCGCCAAGCTCGGTCGAAGGACCGTCGGCGATGATGTCGCTCTTGGTCACATGATCGCCTACCTTCACCAGCGGACGCTGGTTGATGCAGGTGTTCTGGTTGGAGCGCTGGTACTTCATCAACCGGTAGATATCGACGCCCGATTTCGACGGGTCCATTTCCTCGGTGGCGCGCACGACGATACGGGTGGCATCCACTTGATCGACGATGCCGGTGCGCCGCGCGCTGATCGAGGCGCCGGAATCGCGCGCCACGACGCCTTCCATGCCGGTGCCGACGAACGGCGCCTCGGAGCGAACCAGCGGCACCGCCTGGCGCTGCATGTTCGAGCCCATCAGCGCGCGGTTGGCGTCGTCGTTCTCCAGGAACGGAATCAGCGCGGCAGCCACCGAAACGAGTTGCTTCGGCGACACGTCCATGAAGTCGACCTTGTCGCGCGGGACGAGATGCACGTCGCCGGCGTGGCGGCAGACGATGAGGTCTTCGGTGAATTTTCCGCGGTTATCGATCGCGGCGTTGGCCTGAGCGACCGTGTAGCGGCCCTCCTCCATCGCGGAGAGATAGATCACCTCATCGGTGACGCGGCCATCCTTGACCTTGCGGTACGGCGTTTCGACGAAGCCGTATTTGTTCACCCGCGCGAACGTGGCGAGCGAATTTATCAGGCCGATGTTCGGGCCTTCCGGCGTCTCGATCGGGCAGATGCGGCCGTAATGGGTCGGATGCACGTCGCGCACCTCGAAGCCGGCACGTTCGCGCGTCAGACCGCCCGGACCGAGCGCCGAGAGCCGCCGCTTGTGCGTGATCTCGGAGAGCGGGTTGGTCTGATCCATGAACTGCGAGAGCTGCGAGGAGCCGAAGAACTCGCGCACCGCGGCCGCCGCCGGCTTGGCATTGATCAAATCCTGCGGCATCACGGTGTCGATATCGACCGAGCTCATGCGCTCCTTGATGGCGCGTTCCATGCGCAACAGGCCGATGCGGTATTGGTTCTCCATCAACTCGCCGACCGAGCGCACCCGGCGGTTGCCGAGATGATCGATGTCGTCGATCTCGCCCTTGCCGTCGCGCAAATCGACGAGCGTGCGGATCACCGCGATGATGTCTTCCTTGCGCAGCACGCGCATGGTGTCGGGGGCGTCGAGTTCAAGCCGCATGTTCATCTTGACGCGGCCGACGGCGGACAGATCGTAGCGCTCGCCGTCGAAGAACAGCGAGTTGAACATGTTCTGCGCGGTATCGAGGGTCGGCGGCTCGCCCGGACGCATCACCCGGTAAATGTCGAACAGCGCGTCCTCGCGCGTCATGTTCTTGTCGACGGTCAGCGTATTGCGGATATAGGCGCCGACATTCACATGGTCGATGTCGAGGATCGGCAGTTCCTTGTAGCCGGCCTCGATCAGCGCTTCGAGGTTCTTGTCGGTGATTTCCTCGCCGGCTTCGACATGAATTTCGCCGGTCTTGGCGTTGACCAGGTCCTCGGCGATATAGCGGCCGATCAATTCCTCGTCGGTCATGCGCAGGGCTTTGAGGCCCTTCTCATGTAACTGGCGCGACTGACGGACGGTGAGCTTCTTGCCGGCTTCGATCACCACGCGGCCGGTATCGGCGTCGACCAGATCGTTGATCGCCTTGTAGCCCTTGAGCCGGTTGGCGTCGAACGGCACGCGCCAGCCTTCCTTGGCGCGCTTGTAATTGACGTGCTTGTAGAAGGTGCGAAGGATTTCCTCGCCGTCGAGCCCGAGCGCGAACATCAGCGAGGTGACCGGAATCTTGCGCCGCCGGTCGATGCGCGCATGGATAATGTCCTTGGCGTCGAATTCGATGTCGAGCCATGAACCGCGATAGGGAATGATGCGGGCGGCGAACAGCAGCTTGCCCGAGGAATGCGTCTTGCCCTTGTCATGATCGAAGAACACGCCGGGCGAGCGGTGCATCTGCGAGACGATGACACGCTCGGTGCCGTTGATGATGAAGGTGCCGTTCATGGTCATGAGCGGAATATCGCCCATGTAGACATCCTGCTCTTTGATGTCCTTGACCGACTTGGCGCCCGTCTCCTCGTCCACATCGAACACAATGAGGCGCAGCGTCACCTTGAGCGGAGCAGCAAAGGTCATGCCGCGCTGGCGGCACTCGTCG
>CAMAWF010000005.1 GCA_945861895.1 Rhizobium sp. Q54 | reverse complement strand
TGCGCGCATGCAAGCGGACGAGGCGATGCTTGCCGCACTCTCGCAGGTCACCGCCTGGCGGCGTGAAGGCGCTTCCATCGTGCTCACGGGCGCAAAGCCGCTGCGCTTTCGTCCTGCCAGCAATTAGCGCCAGCCAGACCGGGTCGCCGTAAATACGGCCCATGTTCCATGGGTCATGGATGTTTTTGCGGCAGACTGCCTGCAAATCGTGCAGTTTTGTCTTGAACCGGTGCGCAGACGGAAGACAATGGCCATGCCGGGGTTCTGCTAAATGGCCTGCCGCTTGCATTCTCCGGATAGGCCGGCTGACAGATCGGGAGGGTAGTCATGCGTCGTCGCGATTTCACCAAATTGGCATTGGCAGGCGCGGCCGGCACTATTGCCGCGCCGGCGGTTGCGCGCGCCCAAACCACTTTCAACTGGAAGATGACCAGTTTCTACGGGCCGAATGCCGCGTTCTATTCGACCGGTCCTGGCGGCGCCAAGGATCTTGCCAAGCGCATCGAGGATATGTCGGGCGGGCGTCTCAAGATTCAATTCTACGGCGCCGGCGAATTGATTCCGGCGGCGGAAGGTTTCGATGCGGTGTCCGCCGGCACGGTGGAGATGAACTACGCCAACTCCTATTTCTGGACCGGCAAGAGCTTCGCCGCGCAATATTTCACCGCCGTGCCCTTCGGATTGAATTTCCAGGGCCTCAACGGCTGGATGTATGACGGCGGCGGCCTCCAGTTGTGGCGCGAGGTCTACGACCGCTTCAATCTGGTGCCGTTCCTGTGCGGCAATACCGGCGTGCAGATGACCGGCTGGTTCAAGAAGCCGGTTGAAAAAGTCGAAGACCTCAAGGGCCTCAAGATGCGCATTCCGGGCTTGGCCGGACGCGTCTATCAATCCCTGGGCGTCGATGCGCGTCTTCTACCGCCGGGCGAAATTTTTCCGGCGCTTGAGCGCGGTGTGATCGATGCTGCGGAATTCGTCGGCCCATTTCTGGATCGTCAACTCGGTCTCCAGCGCGCCGCCAAATATTACTACACGACCGGCTGGCACGAGACAGCGACCGCGAGCGAACTCATCGTCAATAAGGCGAAATGGGCGAGCCTGCCGGCCGATCTCAAGGCCATTGTCGAAAATGCTTGCGCCGCGTGCAACGCAATCAGCGAAGCGTGGTGCCAGAAGAACAATGCCGAGGCGATGGAAGACCTGATCAAGAACCAGGGCGTCATTGCGGCGCCATTGCCCGACGCCATCGTCGCCGCGCTACGCAGCGCGAACGACAAAATTCTCGCCGAGGCGGTTGCCAAGGATGCGGTGACCAAGAAGGTGCACGAGTCCTACATGGCGTATATGGGTAAATACAAACAGTGGGCGGCCTACAGCGAGGCCGTCTATCACGACAAAATTCTGAAATAAAACCGACGTGAATCCCGCAGAGAAGCTGGCCGACGGCATCGATCGTTTAATCGACGCCGTCGGCCGTATCACAGCTTGGTCGTCGTTTGCGCTGGCGCTCGTCATGGGCGGCAACGTGCTGCTGCGCTACGGCTTCAACACCGGATCGGTCTGGTCGCAGGAGCTCGAATGGCACCTGATGTCGCCGATTTGCCTGTTCGGCATGTCGTATGCGCTGCGGCACGGCGAGCATGTCCGGGTTGACGTGCTTTACGCAACGTTCACTCAGGCAACCAAAGAACTGGTCAACTTCATCTCGGCGCTGCTCTTGATCGCGATCTCGATCATCATCATCAAGCTGTCCTGGGCTTATGTCATGCAATCCTGGGTCATCGGTGAGGGCACCGCAAATCCAGGCGGAATTTCCGCACGCTATTTGCTGAAAGGTCTGATCCCGCTCGGCTTCGCATTGCTGTTCCTGCAAGCGCTCGCCCAGGCGATTCAGAGCTTTCTCGCCTGGCGGAGGGCCGGCTGATGCCGATGAACGAAGTTCTCGCCCTGTTGATGCTGGCGTCGTTTTTCGTCCTGCTGCTGGCGGGAATTCCGGTTGCCCTGACGCTTGCAACCGCGGGCCTGGTGTTCGGCTATATCGGTTTCGGGCCGTTGCTGTTCAATCTGCTTCCCAGCCGAATCTTCGGCGTGGTGACGAATTACACGCTCATCGCCATGCCCCTGTTCGTGTTCATGGGCGTGATGCTGGAAAAATCCCGGCTCGCCGAGGACTTGATGGAGGTGATCGCGCACGCGGCGGGAAGTCTGCGCGGCGGGCTCGGCATCGGCATCATCATCGTCGGGGTGTTGATGGGTGCAACCACCGGCATCGTCGGGGCCACCGTGGTGACGCTCGGTCTGCTCACGCTGCCGACGCTGCTGCGCCGCGGCTACGACAAGGGCCTCGCCTGCGGCGTGATCTGCGCCTCCGGCACGCTCGGTCAAATCATCCCGCCGAGCCTGATCCTCATTTTGCTCGCCGACATTTTGAATGAATCGGTGGGCACACTGTTTGCCGCCGCCATGATCCCCGGCCTGATGCTGGCCGGCATCTACGTTGTTTACATTCTCGGACTTGGAATCTTTCGTCCGGAATTGGTGCCGGCAGTTCCGCAGGCGGAGCGCGATCTGCTCACGCGCAGCGAACTTACCGGCAAGCTCTTTCGCGTCGTGCTGCCGCCGATCGCGCTGGTCGGCGCGGTACTCGGCTCGATCATCGGCGGAGTGGCGGCGCCGACGGAAGCCGCCTCCATGGGCGCGCTCGGCGCCATCGTGGTCACCGCGTTCGGAGGCCGCATGTCCTGGGCCGTGCTGCGCGACACGACCTACACGACAACCCGCATCACCGCGATGATGATGTTCATCCTGATCTGCGCGCAGGCATTTTCGCTCGCTTTCCGTGGATTGCAGGGCGAGAAGCTGGTGCAGGATTTATTCATGTTCGTGCCGGGCGGGACTTCTGGCGCGATCTGGTTCTTGATGTTCATCATCTTCATTCTTGGTTTCTTCATCGAATGGATCGAAATTTCCTATATCGCGGTGCCGCTGTTCCTGCCGATCTTCATTGCGGCGAACGTGGACATGGTTTGGCTGGCGACGCTGATTTGCGTGAACTTGCAGACGTCGTTCCTGACGCCCCCTTTCGGGTGGGCGCTATTTTTCCTGCGCGGGGTGGCGCCGCCGGAAATAACGACCGGCGACATCTACCGCGGCATCGTTCCGTTCGTGGCGATGCAGATGGTTGCGCTGGTGCTCTGCTTTCTTTTCCCGCAGCTTGCGCTCTGGCTGCCGCGGGCGATTGGCTGGTAGTTCGCCAGTCGCGCGGCGCGGCGCAAACGAAAAGGGCGCGACTTTCGCCGCGCCCTTCGCGCAAGTTCAGATGCGATCAAGGCTTAATCAGAGTCTGATCCGCTCAGATTGAATCAGAGCCTGGCTCCATCTTTTTGTTTGAGCATGATCTTTTCCGACCGTCCTTCGCCCGCCGAAGCGGGCTTCGCGAAGGCGGGAAACCGGTTCCCACTTTTCGGGATCATGCTCTAGAAACCCATCCCGCCGCCCATTCCACCGCCGCCGCCTCCCGGC
The DNA here is from genome assembly GCA_945861895.1 of Rhizobium sp. Q54. Lineage (GTDB taxonomy): Bacteria > Pseudomonadota > Alphaproteobacteria > Rhizobiales > Xanthobacteraceae > Pseudolabrys. The sequence continues at coordinate 92,896 of CAMAWF010000005.1, read as the reverse complement.
ATCGGCGGAGCCGGCTCCTTCGGCAGCTCGGCCACCATCGCTTCGGTGGTGATGAGCAGACCGGCGATGGATGCCGCGTCTTGCAGGGCCGTGCGTACAACCTTGGCCGGGTCGATGATGCCCTTGTCGACCATATCGACATAGTCTTCGTTCTGTGCGTCGAAGCCGAACGTCTCCGACTTGTTCTCAAGGATCTTGTTGACCACGATCGAGCCTTCGACGCCCGAGTTCTCGGCGATCTGCCGCACCGGGGCTTCCAGCGCCTTGAGCACGATATTGATACCGGCCTGGATTTCGGCGTTGTCGTTGGTCAGCTTGCCGATAGCCTTTTTGGCGCGCAACAACGCGACGCCGCCGCCCGGCACAATGCCTTCCTCGACCGCGGCGCGGGTGGCGTTGAGCGCATCCTCGACGCGGTCCTTCTTCTCTTTCACTTCGATCTCGGTCGCGCCGCCGACGCGGATCACCGCCACGCCGCCGGCGAGTTTCGCCAGCCGCTCCTGCAGCTTTTCCTTGTCGTAGTCCGAGGTGGTTTCCTCGATCTGCGCCTTGATCTGGCCCACGCGCGCCTCGATGTCGGCCTTTTTGCCGGCGCCGTTGACGATGGTGGTTTTCTCTTTTTCGATGATCACCTTCTTGGCGCGCCCGAGCATCGCGGTGGTCACGTTCTCAAGCTTGATGCCGAGGTCTTCCGAGATCAGCTGCCCGCCGGTGAGAATGGCGATGTCCTCGAGCATGGCCTTGCGGCGATCGCCGAAGCCCGGCGCCTTCACCGCAGCAACCTTGAGTCCGCCACGCAGCTTGTTGACGACGAGGGTCGCAATCGCCTCGCCTTCGACATCCTCGGCGATGATGATGAGCGGCTTGCCCGACTGCACCACGGCTTCGAGCACCGGCAGCATCGACTGCAAGCCGGATAGCTTTTTCTCGTGCAGCAGCACATAGGCGTCTTCCATCTCCGCCACCATCTTCTCGGCGTTGGTGATGAAGTAGGGAGAGATATAGCCGCGGTCGAATTGCATGCCTTCGACGATCTCGACTTCGGTGTCGAGCGACTTGGCTTCCTCGACCGTGATGACGCCCTCGTTGCCGACCTTCTGCATGGCCTGGGCGATCATTTTACCGATCGTGCTGTCGCCGTTAGACGAGATGGTGCCGACTTGGGCGACCTCGGCGGAAGAGCCGACTTTCTTGGCGCGCTTCTCGATGTCCTTGACGACGGCGGCAACCGCGATGTCGACGCCACGCTTGAGGTCCATCGGGTTCATGCCGGCGGCCACCGATTTGGCGCCTTCCTTGACGATGGCCTGCGCCAGCACGGTCGCTGTCGTGGTGCCGTCGCCGGCCATGTCGTTGGTCTTCTGCGCGACTTCGCGCAACATCTGCGCGCCCATGTTCTCGAACTTATCCTCGAGTTCGATCTCCTTGGCGACGGTGACGCCATCCTTGGTGATGCGAGGCGCGCCGTACGACTTGTCGAGCACGACATTGCGGCCCTTCGGGCCGAGCGTGATCTTCACCGCGTTGGCGAGAATATCGACGCCGCGCAGCATACGATCGCGCGCTTCGCCGGCAAAAAGCACTTCCTTGGCAGCCATTTCACTTTACTCCATCTATCGGATTGGCTTGTGCGAACGCCCGGCGTCTCAGCCGACGACGCCCATGATGTCGGATTCCTTCATGATCAAAAGATCCTCGCCGTCGAGCTTGACCTCGGTGCCCGACCACTTGCCGAACAGCACCCGGTCGCCGGTTTTTACGTCGAGCTTGATCAGCTTGCCGGCCTCGTCGCGGCCGCCGGGACCTATGGCGATCACTTCGCCTTCCTGCGGCTTCTCCTTGACGGTGTCGGGAATGATGATGCCGCCCTTGGTTTTGGCGTCGGCATCGATACGGCGCACAACCACACGGTCATGCAGGGGACGGAACTTGGTCTTGGCCATGTCTTCCTCGTCGGCGCGTTTGCGCTGGGTTTTGACCGAAAGCCTCGATCTGAGAGGCGGTTAGCACTCCATTACGGCGAGTGCCAACAGCTCACGGGGAAATATGGCCTTGCGGCTGGGCTGTCAAGCGCGGTGGACCCGGCCGGCCCCGGTCAGGGTTAACGCCAGGCGCCGGGGGCGCTTGCGCTCGCCGCCGCAGGCCCTCAATGTCAGCCCGTCGGCCGCAAAGAGCCGCGCCCAAGGAACCGATTATGCCCCGTTTCCGCTCTCAACCGTCGCTGGCTGCCCTTTTGGCCCTGTCGGCGTTGGCGCTGGCGGGCTGCGCCACGACCGGCGGGCCGGATGCGCCCGAGCCGGCGCCGCTGCCTGCGCCGGTTCTGCCGCCGGCCTTCGGTCCGGCGGAGATTGTCGGCCGCTGGGGTCTTGCGGCCTATCACAAGCCCGAAGACCGCGAGCGCACCGAGGTGGCCGCCCGCGGCCAGTGCAAACAGCCCTATGTCATTGCCCTGGGGCCCACGGGCGGGGTGATGATGCATCTTTCCGATCAGCCCAAGGCGGAGGAATTACGCCTCAAGGGCGGGCCCGGCGGCAAGACCTATGTCGGCCCGACCGGCGAGGCCGGCGGCATGCAGGACCGCGAGGTGGTGACGTTCGACGGGCGGGTGCTGGTGGTACGCTGGATCGACTCGGAAGTGCAGGGACGCTACGGCAACATGGTCTATGTCCGCTGCGCCCCGGAGGGCGAGAAGCGCAAACCGGTCGCGAAACCCAAACCGAAGCCCAAACCGAAACCGCAGCCGGCGTGAACGCAGCCGCAAGCATGATAGGGTGAAGGCAAAACGCCTCCGCACCCATTATTTTCCCATGCCAACCGCACGCGACTTTATCCTCGGCCCCTGGCGCGCTGTGCCGGTGCTCGGAATTACGCAAATCCTCTCCTGGGGCGCGATTTTCTATACGCCGGTGCTGATCCTGCCGCTGATTGCGGCCGAACGCGGCTGGTCGATCGCATTTGTGATGGCCGGATTATCCGTTGGTCTGCTCACGGCGGGTCTGGTCGCCCCCGTGGTCGGCCGCACCATCGATCAGTTCGGCGGTCATCTGACGATGTCGGCCGGATCATTGATCGCCGCTCTCGGACTTGTCCTCATCGTCCACGTGCAACACCCGGTTGCCTATCTCGCGGTATGGGTTGTGCTTGGCGCAGCGATGGCGTCGAACCTTTACGATCCCGCCTTCGCCACGCTCGGCCGCATTTTCGGCAGCGCGGCGCGCCGGCCGATTACCTCGCTGACGCTGATCGGCGGCTTCGCCTCGACGGTGAGCTGGCCGGTGACGCATCTGCTGATCGAAGCCGTAGGCTGGCGCGGGACTTATCTGGTCTACGCCGGGCTGTTCGCTCTGGTTGCCGCGCCGTTGCACGCCTTTGCGCTGCCGCGAGAACGCGCCGATGCTCACACGCCGGAAATGGCGGCAGGGCAGGCGCCCGCCGCCGTGCTGCCGTCGGCCGGATTGCCGTTTCTCCTGGTGGCGTCGGCCTTCGCGATCTACGCCTTCGTCCCGTCCGGACTGTCGGCGCATCTGCTGGCGATATTCGCCCGCTCCGGGATCGATGCCGGCACGGCGGTCGCCATCGGCGCGTTGTTCGGGCCGGCGCAAGTCGGCGCGCGGCTGATCGAATTTATTTTCGCGCGCAATCTGCACCCCATTTGGGTGGCGCGTTTCGCGCTCGCGCTATTGCTCGCGGGATTTACGATGCTGGCGTGGCTCGGATTTTCGGCGCCGGTCGCGGTCGCCTTCGTCGTCATGTTCGGCGCCGCCAACGGACTGATCACCATCACGCGCGGCGCGCTGCCGCTCGCTTTATTCGGCGCCGCCGGTTACGGCCGCCTGGTCGGACGGCTGGCCGCTCCGTTCCTGCTGGTGCAGGCGGTCGCGCCATTGGTGATGGCGTTCGTGGTGGAACGCGTGTCCGATCCAGCCGCGCTGGCGCTCGCCGCCGTATGCGCGCTCGTTGCGCTTGTCTGTTTTGCGGCGATCCGGCGGCCGGGCGGCTCTAGTTGAACATCTTGTCGATGTCGCGCTGCGATGCGTGGCCGGGATCGCCATTGAGCTTGGGGCCATTGACCAGCCGTCCTTCGGGACGTTGTCTAGACGCCGCGGCATTGTGCATCTTGCCCTGCTCGATGCCGTTCCAGATTTCCAGCATGCGCGCCACGTGCTCCTCGACGACTTTCAGCGTCACCATCACCTTGCCGATGCGCTGGCCGGCGAGGTCCTGAAAGTTGCACGCCTCGTAGATCTGTACCACCTGGTCCTGGATGTCCTGGGCGAGCCCCTGCTCGTTCTTCACCGCGGCGGCCAGCGTCTTGGCGTTCTCGTCGATTTCCTCCGCCGCGCGCAGGATTTTCTGCGTGGCCTTTTCCGTCGCGCCGGCAACGGCGTTGAGTTCGCCGGTGGCGCGCGACACGTGCGGCCCTGCATGCCCGGCGCCGGTGAGCGCGGCAAGCTCGCGCTTGGTGCGGCCGACCGCGTCATGGATCAACGCAAGCTCCTCCCGCAGCCCGGCCAAGTCGGCATTGCCCCCTTCGCCGCCGCGCTCGGCCAGCGCACGCAGCGACTTGATCTCGTTCAAAAGCTCGCAATGGCGCAACTCGGCGTCGTCCGCCTCGGCGGACGCCGGCCTTTGGCCGGACATATGCATTTTCTCGATACGGAAAATCTTGCGCTGCACCGCTGCCCCCACCCAACTGCGGAACTCGAAATTTCAGTTGTTGTATGCCGGGCCCGCTTAACGCTGCGTTTCAGGGCGAGCCTTGAACGCATGCCGCATGGCGCGCGCGGCCGATTGGATAAACCGCGCGTTTACCATGACGCTCCGCCATTCACACAAAATAAACTGTAACTCGACGATCTGCGCGCAAGCGGCGGGATCGGCGGGTGTGCCGCCGCGCGATTTACCAATCAGTGGTTTGTTCACCATGATACTGCGGCCGCAACGGAAGCGAGCCCGCCTCCGTGACGACGAACGAGTTGCAGAGTATGTCGATGCCGCGTTGTATTTTTTCCGCTCTTGTATTTGCCGCGCTTGGCATCGTGCCGGCGCGCTCGCAGCCGCTGCAGATCGCGCCCAGCGCCTATGCGCAGCGTCTCGTGGTCGTGGTCGCGCAGCCGAATGCACGCCCGGAGCGGTCTCACCTTGGCGGCGGCTTCATCGAATTTTTGTTTGGCGGCGGTCAGTCCGAGCCGTCCTCGTTGCCGCCCCCGCCAGGCTACAATCCCTATCCCGATCCGCAACGCACGCCGCCGCTTTACGTCAATACGGCGCCGGCAGGTCAGCAATATCTCGAACAACCGCCGCTGCAAGTTGCGCAGGATCCGCGCTATCTGCGCCAGGAAGTGCAATATGTCGGGCCGGAAGCGCCGGGCACGATCATCATCGACACGCCGAAACGGTTTCTTATTCTTGTGGAGCCCGATGGCAAGGCGATCCGCTACGGCATCGGCGTCGGCCGTCCGGGTTTCACCTGGGCCGGCACCCACAGTGTTTCACTGAAAAAAGAGTGGCCGGATTGGCGCCCGCCGGACGAGATGCTCAAGCGCCAGCCGCATTTGCCGCCGTTCATGGCCGGCGGCCCCAACAATCCGCTCGGCGCGCGCGCGTTGTATCTCGGCTCGACGCTCTATCGCATTCACGGCTCGAACGAGCCGTGGACGATCGGCCAGATGGTGTCGTCCGGTTGCATCCGTATGCGCAACGAGGACGTCATCGATCTCTACCAACGCGTCAAGATCGGCACCAAGGTCGTGGTGATCTGACGCCGGACCGCAGCGTCAGTCGCCGCCGCCGGCATCGCCGCCAATATCTCCGCTGACGTCGAAGCCGCCGTCATCGGCGCCGGCGATATCGCCGCCGTCGCCTGCATCGAGCAATCCGGCGCTGCGGCCGTGGCCAGGCCCATGCGCGCCGCCGCGCCCGATGTCATCGAGCCCCGCTTCACGCGCGAGATCGCTTCCCGCTGCGCCGCCGCCCAACGGCGATTGTCCGCCAACGCCAGAATCGTAAGCCGTATGTGCGTTGGCTTCGCCGAACATGGAGCGAATTCCGCCGAGCAGCAGCGCGCCGCCGATCACGCCGGCGGCAGCCGCAGCGGCGGTGCCGAGGAATGAGCTTCCCTGGCCGACAGTTTGGCCGGCCGGCGCTTGCGCGCCGCTGTTCCAGCGCGGGTCGGGCTCGCCCGCCACGGCGGGCCGCACCGTCGGTACCGAGCCGCGCTTCGCCTCGCGCCCGCCGGCAATCGCGTCGCGCATGTTTTCGAGGAACCCGCCTTCGCGCGGCGCTTCGCCGCCTTCCAGCGCGCGGATGCGGCTATCGGCGCGCTTGAGCGCCTCGTCCTGCACCAGCACGGTCTGCACCAGCGGATAGACGGCGTTGGGCGCGCCTGCCAAACCCTCGGCGATGGCGCGTGCGGCGGCCGGGTCGCGCGGCGTGTTCTCCAGAGCGGCAAGCCGCTCGAATAAGTCGGCAACGAGCTGGCGTTCCTGAGGCGTCATGAGGCTCTCCCTGTGATGCCGTCGGGTCATGTGGGGAGCGCGCAATGGCCAGGGAATGGCTGCGACAAAATATTTCCACAGGCATCGCGCCGGGGCTTTTAAGCCAATGTCAGGCCATGCGCGGCGAGCACGGCCGGGAACGCCTCGCTGTTGAAATAGGCATATTCCCGCTCGCGCAGCGTGGTGAGCGGATCGAGGCGCTTGAGTTCGGCATCGACAAATCCCGGGTGGCACATGACCACGCTGCTTTCGGGCAGGCGCTTGAGAAAGGCCGGGAATAGCCGGGCGATGTCGGCATCCGGCTTGAAGTCATAAGTGCCGGCAAAGGCCGGGTTGGTGCGCACGCCGAGTTTGCGGGCGTGGTGGCGAAACCGGTGGCTCAACAGGTCGAGCAACAGCCCCTTGCGGTCGAGCAGGCCGCCCCAACGCGAGATGCGCCCGCACTGGCGCACCCAGGCATTCGGTGCAACTTCCGACACCACATTGAGCACCGCGTCGCGTATCTGCGGAAACAGATGAACGTGCTGATGTCCATCGACGAAATCGGGCGGCCGGCCAAACGCGGTGACGAAGCTGTGTAGTTGCGTTGCGATTTCGATCGCGAGCTTTTCATGCCGGAAACGCCGCCACATGGCCGCGCGCATTGTGAGATTGAGCGGCAGGAAGGCGTCGTCGCGCTGCGGCTGGAAGCCCTGGCTCAGCGGCCGGAACGGCGCGGTGAGCGTCAGGTGCAGCCCAATGGCGACGCGCGGCATGTCGGCGTTGAGCACTTTGAGCGAAGCGGCGTCCGCGCGGTCGAAATGCGGCGCGGTCACCATCACCGAGGTGGCGTTGATCCGGCCGCGCATGATGAGGTCGCGGATCGCGGTGTTGACCGAATGCGAAATGCCGTAGTCATCGGCGCACAGCCAGATATGCCGGTGCGGGCCCGCCACGTCCGGGGCGCTCACTCCGCCGCGCGCGAGGCCGGCGCCCTCGCTGGCGTGGATTCGCTTGCCGATTTCACGCTGTGCTCGGCGACGAAATAGACCGGCCGGGCTTTGATTTCGGACAACAGCTTGCCGATATATTCACCGAGAATTCCGATCATGGTCAGTTGCACGCCGCCGATCACCATCAATCCGACCACCACCGAGGGATAGCCGGGCACGTCCTTGCCGTAGATTACCGTCTCGATCAGGATCGCGAGGCCGAATATCATGGCGCTTGCTGCGAGCAACACGCCGAGCAGGCTTGCCATCCGTAGCGGCGCAACCGAAAACGAGGTCAGTCCCTCGATCGACAGTCCGATCAGCGACCAAACATTCCAGGTCGTGTCGCCATGCACCCGTTCGGCCGGTTCGTAATCGACGCGGACCTGGCGAAAACCGATCCAGCTCGCCAGTCCCTTGAAGAAACGGTTGCGCTCCGGCATCTGGCGCAGCGCCGCCGCCGCGCGCGGCGAGAGCAGGCGGAAGTCGCCGGCATCGGCCGGGATTTTCTGCCGCGCGCCCCAATTGATCAGCGAGTAAAACCATTTGACGCCGGTGCGGCGCAGCCACGATTCGTTCTCGCGGCTGGCTTTGGCGGTGTAGACCACGTCGTAGCCGTCATCGAGCCAGCGCCCGACCAGATTTTCGATCAGCGATGGCGGATGCTGGCCGTCGCCGTCCATGAACAGCACGGCGCCGAGGCGGGCATGGTCGAGGCCGGCGAGCAGGGCCGCCTCCTTGCCGAAATTGCGCGACAGCGTGACCACCTGCACGTCGAGCGCATCCGCCGGCAGCGCCTGGGCGATGTCCTGCGTCGCGTCGGTCGAGCCGTCGTCGACATAGACGGCTTCCACGCTCAGGCGGCGATTGGCGCTCAGGCGTTGGGCGATCTCGGCAATATGGCGGTGCAGGTCGGCAAGGCCCTTGGCCTCGTTCCAGAGCGGGACGACGATCGACAGCCCGGCCTCGGCCCGCGCGGCGGGCGAGCTGGCACGGCCTGGTTTGGCAGCTTTCGCCGGCATCGGAGCCATCTATCCTTGCTTGCGAGGCGATCTATAGCGCACCCGCCGCTCCCTGTCGCGCCCGCGCGCGCCCACCGAAGGGATAACGGCCAAGGCCTCGGCGCGGCGCGGCGGACGTGCTAAATCCGCCCGGAAATGTTGCCCGCCGCAATGAAGAAAATAATCGACCGCCTCACAGTCGCCTGGCACGAGCGCGCGGTTGCGCTTAAGGCGGCGAGCTTTGCGCTGGTCGGGCTGGTCAATACGCTGATCGACCTCGGCGCATTCCTGTTCGCCTATAATGTGCTCAAGCTCGCGCTGGTGCCGTGCAACGTATTGGCCTGGCTGGTGGCGGTGTCGTTCTCCTATGCCATGAACTCGTTCACGACCTTCGGACCGGAGTCCGGACATGCGTTGCGCTGGCGCGACTATGGCAGCTTCGTGGTTTCGGGCATCGCGGGCGTGATCGCCGCCACCACGACGCTGGTGATCTTGTCTTATTTCCTGCCGGTGCTGGCGGCCAAGCTGCTCTCTATTGTTGTGAGCTTCCTGGTGAATTTTTCGCTCTCGCATTTCGTCGTGTTCCGCCGGCGCGGGCCGCGCGACGACGTGCGTTGAAACGGATTATCGGCGCTGCGCTGGAGCATGATCCCGAAAAGTGGGAACCGGTTTTCGAAAAGATCATGCTCAAAAGACTAGAGCCCGGCCTCCAACTTGGCGTAGAGCGGATTGTCGCGCGAGAACACATAGCCGAGTTCCGCCACCGAAACAGCTTGCGCGCCGCTCTCGCGCAGGAAACTTGTCAGCGCATAGACCTGATCCGGCGGGCAGTGCAGCGTCAGCATGCCGGAGGAGGTCGGCCCGCCGAACGGCGTCTGCACGCCGAAGCGCTGCTTGATGTTTTCCAGCAGCGCGTCGTTGCAGGCGGGGAAACGGCAGCGCACCTCGCGGAACGCGCGCGCGCGCGCCTGCGCGGCGATGCGGTCGAGGATCACGCGGGCGATCTCGCGCTCGGCCTTGCCCCATTGCGCCCCGCGCGCGGCGACAAGATTTGCCTGCGAGCGCAAAATCGTGCCGTCCTCCACGATCTTGAGCCCATTGGCGGCGAGCGTCGCGCCGGTGGTGGTGATGTCGACGATCAATTCGGCGGTGCCGGCGGCGGGCGCGCCTTCGGTCGCGCCGGAGCTTTCGACGATGCGGTAGTCGACGATGCCGTGATCGGAGAAAAACATGCGCGTGAGATTGACGTATTTCGTCGCCACCCGCGGCTTGCGGTTGTGGTGGTGGCGGAAGGCGGTGGCGACGTCGTCGAGATCGGCCATATTGCGCACGTCGATCCAGGCCTGCGGCACCGCGACCACGACATTGGCGTGACCGAAGCCGAGGCCGTCGATCAGCACCACGCGCTTGTCGGCATCGGGGATCATCTCGCGCACCAGATCTTCGCCGGTGACGCCGAGATGCACCGCGCCCTGCGCCAGCTGCTGAGTGATCTCGGCGGCGGAAAGATACGCAACCTCGACGCCGTCGAGCCCGCTGATGGCGCCGCGATAATCGCGCGCTCCGCGCGGCTTGATCAGCGCCAGGCCGGCGCGGGCGAAAAATTCCTCGGCGTTGTCCTGCAGCCGGCCTTTTGCGGGCACCGCGAGAACCAGGGGCGCGCTCACTTTGCGCCTCCCAGCGCCGCCAGCCGCTCGATCCACACCGCAAAGCCGACGGCGGGAGTAGGCTTGTCGGCCCCGAGCCGCGTCAGCAGCCCGTCATAGCGGCCGCCGGCGACCAGCGGGCCGGCCTCGCGCGCGGCTGGGTCGGTGAGTTCGAACACAAATCCGGTGTAATAATCGAAGCCGCGTCCGAACGCGGTGGAAAAACGAATGCGGCGCACATCGACGCCGCGCGCGGCGAGAAATCCCGTGCGGCTCTCGAACAGGTCGAGCACCGGCGCGAGCGCCATGTTGCCTTCGCTGGCGAGCGCGCGCAGTTCGGCGGCCGCCTGATCGGGGTCGCCGCCGATCGCCAGAAACCGCTCGATCAAGGCGCGCTGCTCGCGCGGCAGCTTCGAGCCGGCGCCGAGCGCCGCCTGTTCCAGAAAGCGGTCGGCGATCTCTCCGACCGAACGCCCGCCGACGGCATTGATGCCGGCGATCGAAAGCAAATCCGTGACCAGCGCATGCGCGCCCTTCGGGTCGGAGCCGGCGAGTGCCGCGAGCACGCCCTGGTATTCCGGCTGGCCGTTGCTGGTGCCGAGCACCAGGCGGTCGAGGTCCTGCGCGAGATTGCTCTTGCGGTTGAAATCCTTGATCAGGCGACGCTTCCACGCCGGGGCGAGATCGAGCGCGGCGATCAGCGCGGAAAACAGCGCCACGTCGCCGACCTGGATATCGGGCGCGCCGCAGCCGTAATGCGCGGTAGCCTCCAGCCCGAGCGCCAGCATCTCGGCGTCGGCCGCCGCCTTGTCGGGACGTCCGAAGGATTCGATGCCGGCCTGGAGAAATTCCGCCGGCGCATCGGTGCGATGCCGGAACACCGGCCCGAGATAGCAAAAGCCTGCCGCCTTTCCTGCGAACGGTGACGCGAGGTAGTCGCAGGACACGGGAATGGTGAGGTCGGGACGCAGGCAATAGTCGCCGCCGCCGCCGGGTGCGGCGGTCAGATACATGCGCTTGCGGATGTCTTCGCCGGAGAGGTCGAGGAATGGCTCGGCCGGTTGCAGGATCGCGGGCGCTATGCGGCGATAGCCGGCGCGCTCATAGGAGGCGACAAGCGCCTGAGCTTGCGCCTCCGCCCGCGCATCGGGCTTGCCCTGCGTGTTGTTTTCCGCCGCGTCCATCGCCGTCCCACGAAGATCGATGATTTTGGTGCGCCCTTTAGCATGGCGGCCTTAAGGTTTCGACGCCGAATGCCCGGTGGGCTTAACGCGCGCGCACGTCAAAGGCCTGTGGTCATTAATAAATTCCGTGCGTGGGATATCGCCCCCGCGCGGCCATTCGCCACGTCGATGGCCCATAACCCCTTGATGGTAAGACTATTTCAACCCAATCGGCGTTGACTGGGGGAGGATCGGGGGAATTTCATGGGCAGTGCCGCGCCGCTCGAAGTAATCCGTGCCGTACCGCGCGAGGTGGCGGAAGCGTTCTACGCGGCCTTTGTCACGCACGACGCCGCCAAGATCGAACCGTTCCTCCACGACGACGTCGAGTGGACGATTACCGGGCCGGTGGAAGCGCTGCGCTACTGCGGCCGGCGCTGCGGCAAGGCCGCCGTGTTCGATCTCTTCAACCGGCTGATGCCGCAAGTCTTCGACAAGCGGCGCTTCGATTCGGAGGCGATGCTGATCGACGGCGACCGGGCGGCGATTCTGAGCAAGCTGACCGCGACCAAGCGCGACGACGGCCGTGTCGTCAGCTATCGCCTAGCGCAGTTCGCCCGCTTCCGCGACCAGAAAGTCATCGAATGCCGGGCGGTGATCGACAGCTTCGACGCGGTCGAGCAGCTGATCGGACACCGCATCGATCTGTCGCAGGATGTCGCCTCACCGGTGCTCAGCGGCGATCTCGTCGCGGTTTGACGTTTTAACCAAACGGCTGACGCTTATATCAGTCCGTGCCGCGCCAGCACCGCGCGTACGGCTTCGACCAGTTTGCTTTCCGGCACGGTCTGCTGCACCTGCGCCTGCTTTTGCAGATATTCGTCGCGGCCCTTTTCCAGCTTTGACAATTCCGCGCCGAGGATGAGGTCCTTGATCTGGACTTGCGCTAAAGCCTTCTCGTCGCCGCCCTGGATGATGGCGCAGGGCGCGTTGCGCTTGTCGGCGTATTTGAGCTGGACGCCTAAATTGTTCTTCGGATTGCCGAGGTAAAGTTCGGCGCGGATGTTGGCTGCACGCAACTGCGCCACCATGCCTTGATAGTCGGCGATCCGGTCCCTGTCGAAGACGGTGACGACCACCGGGCCTGCGTCGGCTTTGACATCGATCTTGCCGAGCAGCGTGAGCGCAGCCATCAGCCGCGAGACGCCGATGGAAAATCCGGTCGCCGGCACCGGCTCGCCGCGGAAGCGCGACACCAATCCGTCATAACGCCCGCCGCCGCCAACCGAGCCGAAACGCACCGGGCGGCCTTTCTCGTCTTTGGTGTCGAGCAGGAGTTCAACTTCGTAGACCGGGCCGGTGTAATATTCGAGGCCGCGGACGACGGAGGGATCGATGCGGATGCGATCTTCTCCATAGCCTGCCGCTTTGATGACCTTGGAAATTTTGTCAAGCTCATCAACTCCTGCTTGTCGGATGGCCGGTGCGTCGGCGGGACCGCGTATGCTATTAAGCGTCTCTTCGTCGCTATCGCCGAGCGTGTGCGATTCAAACAGAGCCATAACCAAAGCTGCCTGCTTGTCGCTCAGTCCGGCTCCCTTGGTAAAATCTCCGCTTTCGTCCTTGCGTCCTGGCCCCAACAAATACCGGACGCCTTCAACGCCAAGCCGATCTAGCTTGTCGATCGCGCGCAGCACGGTGAGGCGCCTGCCCGCATTCGCATCACCTGCAAGCCCGATGGACTCTAGTACGCCATCCAGCACCTTCCGGTTATTCACCTTCACCACATACTGGCCGCGCTTAATGCCAAGCGCTTCCATCGTATCCGCCGCCAGCATGCACATCTCGGCATCGGCGGCGGGCGAGGCGCTGCCCACCGTGTCGGCATCGAACTGCATGAACTGGCGATAGCGTCCCGGTCCCGGCTTTTCGTTGCGGAACACCCAGCCGTAGCGATAGCTGCGATAGGGCTTCGGCAGTGCGTCGAAATTCTCGGCGACGTAGCGCGCCAGCGGCGCGGTCAAGTCATAGCGCAGGCTCAACCACTGCTCGTCGTCGTCCTGGAACGAGAACACGCCCTCGTTCGGCCGGTCCTGGTCGGGAAGGAATTTCCCCAGCGCGTCGGTGTATTCGATTGCCGGCGTCTCCACCGGCTCAAAACCATAAAGCTCGAATTGCTTGCTGATGGTCGCGATCATGCGCCGCGTGGCCGCGATCTCGGCCGGTCCGCGGTCGGCGAGGCCGCGCGGCAGGCGGGCTTTGAGTTTGCTGGGTTTGTCGGCCATGTGTCGGACGGTACCGGATTCGCGAGCGTCCTACAGTGGAAAGTCCGATGCGGCAAGGCAGCTTAAAATCGTCATGGCCGGGCTTGTCACCGCAAGTCGGGTTTACCCGACTTGCGGCTACAACTGATTGCGTTACTCGGGTATACCCGAGTAACGATGCCATACACGCCTTTATGACTATCTCTCAAAGACGGGGATGCCCGGCACAAGGCCGGACATGACGCGGGAAGGCGGAATGTCATGATCAAGCGCGCTGCAGCAACGCAAACGGTCCCCAACGACCTGGAGCCGTTCTGGATTCCGTTCACGGCGAACCGCGCCTTCAAGAAGGCGCCGCGGCTGATCGCGCGCGCCAAGGACATGCACTACTACACGCCGGAAGGCCGCGCGCTGCTCGACGCCGCCGCCGGCCTGTGGTGCACCAATGCCGGGCACAACCGCGAGCCGATCGTGGCGGCGATCCAGGCCCAGGCGGCCGAGCTCGATTACGCGCCGGCGTTTCAGTTTTCCCATCCCAAGGCGTTCGAACTGGCGGCGCGCGTCGCTGCGCTGGCGCCCGGCGATCTCGATCATGTGTTCTTCTGCAATTCCGGCTCGGAAGCGGTCGACACCGCGCTGAAAATCGCGCTCGCCTATCACAATGTGCGCGGGCAGGCTGCGCGTACGCGGCTGATCGGTCGCGAGCGCGGTTACCACGGCGTCGGCTTCGGTGGCATTTCGGTCGGCGGTATCGTCAACAACCGCAAGCATTTCGGCGCGCTGCTGGCCGGCGTCGATCATCTGCCCTCGACCTATAATCGCGAGCAGCAGGCCTTCACCAAGGGCGAGCCGGAATGGGGCGCGCATCTGGCCGACGAACTCGAGCGCATCGTCGCGCTGCACGATGCCTCGACCGTTGCCGCCGTCATCGTCGAGCCGATGGCGGGCTCCACCGGCGTGCTGCCGGCGCCGAAGGGCTATCTGCCGCGGCTGCGCGCGATCTGCGACAAGCACGGCATCCTGCTGATCTTCGACGAGGTCATCACCGGCTTCGGCCGGCTCGGGCATGCGTTTGCCGCCGAGCGCTACGGCGTCATCCCCGACATGATCTGCTTCGCCAAGGGCATCACCTCCGGCAGCGTGCCGATGGGCGGCGTGATCGCGCGCAAGGGCATCTACGATGCCTTCATGACCGGGCCCGAACACGTGGTCGAACTCTTTCATGGTTACACCTATTCGGCGCATCCGCTCGCCTGCGCGGCCGGCCTTGCGACGCTCGATCTTTATCGTGAGGAAAATCTGTTCGCGCGCGCCAAGCAGATCGAGCCTAAGTGGTCGGACGCGGCGATGAGCCTGAAAGGGCTGCCCAATGTGCTCGACATCCGCACTGTGGGCTTAACCGCCGGCATCGATCTCGCCTCCCGGCCGGACGCCGCCGGCAGGCGGGGCTATGACGCCATGGTCCGGGCCTTCCACGAGGATGGAATAATGATCCGCGCGGTCGGCGACACGCTGGCGGTGAGCCCGCCGCTGATCGTCAGTCAGGCGCAGATCGACGAGATATTCCAAAAGCTTGCCAATATCATCCGCGCGGTGGCCTGAGCGCCTTGCCGCGGCGGCCGCAAGCCTGTGCAAGAGCTGTTACCATACCGGGAGTTGGAGGTTGCATGGGCGCGCCGGCTCATGAACATTGTAGCCCGGCACCGCGAATCACCGTCACCTGCGGGTGCGGCCGGCGGGCAGGGAACCCTCGATGCGACGCATCAGTGCCATCTTCATCGCCTTCTGCATGCTGCTCATCGCGTGCTCGTTCGGCGCCGTGCTTTATCTTGCCTTCGGGGTCAACGGCGCGACTTCCGCGATTGTCGCGCTCGCCACGCTGAGCGGGCTCATTCTCTACAACATGGTCACCAGCCGGGTGAGCGACCGCTCCGATTTGGGCGACCAGATTGCCGATCTGTCGCGCGGCACCGCCGATCTTGCCCGCCAGGTGGCCGAAATCGCCCGGCGGCTGGCGGCGGCGGAAGGCAAGCTCGAAGGCAGCGCGAATAAAGCGCGCCCGCCGGTCGATCCGCTCACGGCCGAGATGAGCGAGCTTGGCGAACTGGTCCGGCAGTTGGCCGAGACCGTCGCCGCGCACGAACATGAATTGCGCGCGCCGCGCGCAGCGGCCGCGAGCCCGCCGCCGGCCGACGCTCCGCTGACCGCCGACCGCGGCGATATCGGCGAGCCGGACCCGAAATTTTTCATCGCCGGCACCGGGCGTTTCCGCGGCAAGAGCCGCGACAGCATCATCGCCACCATCAGCAGCGCGGTGGAGGCAAACCGCATCGATCTTTATCTGCAACCGATCGTGACGCTGCCGCAGCGCAAGGTGCGCTATTACGAAGCGATGTCGCGGCTGCGCACCGCCGAGGGCGACGTGGTGCCGGCGGACGATTTCCTCAGCTATGCCGAGAGCGGCGGCATCATGCCGAAGATCGACAATCTTCTGCTGTTCCGCTGCGTGCAGGTGGTGCGGCGGCTGTTGCTGAAAAATCGCGATGTCGGCCTGTTCTGCAACATCAGCGCGATGACGCTGTCCGATCCCGGCTTCTTCCAGCAGTTTCTGGAGTTCATGGACGCCAACCGCGCGCTGGCGCCGGCGATGGTGTTCGAGTTCAAGCAGAGCGCCTTCCGCGCCTTCGGGCCGATCGAGAACGAGTGTCTGGCGGCGCTGGCGGGGCTCGGCTTCCGTTTCTCCATGGATCACGTCGGCGATTTACAGATGGAGCCGAAGGACCTCAACGGGCGGGGCTTCCGCTTCATCAAGGTGCCGGCGAAGCTGCTGCTCGACCGCGGCGCCGGCGCGCAGAGCGACATCCATCCGGCCGACCTTGCCGACCTGCTGGCGCGCAGCAATATCGATCTCGTCGCCGAGCGCATTGAGAGCGAAAGCGCGGTGGTCGATCTGCTCGACTACGACGTGAAATTCGGCCAGGGCTTCCTGTTCTCGCCGCCGCGGCCGGTGCGGGTGGAGGCGCTGCAAAGCGGCGGCGAGCGCGACGAGGCCGGCGCGGCGGAAAAGATCAAGCCCGATAACGGCGCGGCGCACCGCGAATTCCTCGCCGAAGCGACCCCGGCCGAGTAACGCCCGCCCGCCGCTTTTTGCCCCGCCCGGCGGCGGCTATAGGTGCAAGGTCTTTCTCCATCCATGCCGTCATCCATGCCCGCATTCACCGACCGCTTTTCCGTGCTGGCGCCAAATTACGATCTGCTGCTGTGCGATGTCTGGGGCGTGGTGCACAACGGCGTGGCGGCCTATCCCGAGGCCTGCGATGCGCTCAAGCGCTTTCGCGCCGGTGGCGGCAGCGTGATCCTCATCACCAATGCGCCGCGCCCGGGCGAGGCGGTGGTTCCCTTGCTCGACCGTTACGGGGTTGCGCGCGAGGCCTATGACGGCATCGTCTCGTCCGGCGATGTCACGCGTGAAGCAATCGGCGGCCGGCCGGGCGAGAGCGTGTTTCACTTGGGGCCCGAGCGCGACCGGTCGATTTTCGACGGCCTCGGTCTTCGTTTCGCGCCGGTGGAGAGCGCCGACTATGCGGTGTGTTCGGGGCTTGCCGACGACGAGACGGAAACGCCGGAGGACTACCGCGCGCTGCTCGGTGTGATGCGCCAGCGGAATTTGTTCATGATCTGCGGCAATCCCGACGTGGTGGTCGAGCGCGGCGACAAGCGCATCTATTGCGCCGGCGCCATCGCTGACCTCTACGGCACGCTCGGCGGCAAGGTGCTCTATGCCGGCAAGCCGTATCGGCCGATCTACGACCGCGCGCTGGCCAAGGCCGCGCAGGCGCGCGGCGCCGCGGTTGCACACCGCCGCGTTCTGGCGATCGGAGATTCGCTGCGCACCGACTTTACCGGCGCGCGCGAGCTGGGAATCGATTTTCTGTTCGTGACCTCGGGCATCCACGCCGAGGAGCTGGGCGCGCGCGACAATCCGGACGCCGCGGCGCTGCGCGAAATATTCTCTGCCGCCGGTCAATCGCCGAAAGGGATTACGCGTCGGCTGGCGTGGTGACCGCGACCGGCTCGCCGAATACCGCTTCGATCTTGCTTTGCAGCGTCTGCGCGTTGAACGGCTTGACGATATAATTCGAGACGCCCGCCTTCTTGGCCGCGATCACGTTCTCGGTTTTGGATTCCGCCGTGATCATGATGAACGGCACTTCGGACAGATTGGGATCGGCGCGAATTTCCTTGAGCAGGTCGTAGCCGGTCATCGGCTCCATGTTCCAGTCGGAGATGACCAGGCCGTATTTTCTCTCGCGCATTTTTTCCAGCGCGGCCGAGCCGTCGGCGGCGTCGTCGATATGCTCGAAGCCGAGCTGCTTGAGAAGATTGCGGATGATGCGAATCATCGTGTTGTAGTCGTCAACCACGAGAACCGGCATCGAGACATCGACAGCCATGACCCATTGCCCGCACGGTATACGGGCCTCCAGATTGGCGCAAAAACTAGCAGTGGCGGTTGAACATCCGGTTAACCGGGAACTTGCGTTTACCGGTCCTTAACCAGCATCGGCGCCGCTTGACCTGAGCCATGCCAGGACGCAGTTTCGGGCCAATCGCAATGCTTATCCGGCCATGACCGACAGCCAAAAACCGACGCGAACGTTTGCCGTCGTGCGCAACGACGCGCGCGGGACGGCCCCCGATGCCCAAATCCGCGCCATGGCCGGGGCGGTGGTCGCCATCGGCAATTTCGACGGGGTGCATCGCGGCCACCGCGCCGTGATCGCGGCAGCGCTCGCCCGCGCCCGCTCGCTCGGCCGGCCGGCGGTGGCGCTCACCTTCGAGCCGCACCCGCGCGCCTTTCTGCGGCCGAACGATGCGCTGTTCCGGCTCACCGACGAGCGCGCCAAGCTCCGCCTGCTGGCGGGTACCGAACTCGACGGCGTCATTGTCATGCACTTCGACGCCGCCCTCGCCGGCACCTCGGCGGAAGGCTTCGTGGCGCGCGTCCTGGCCGGGCGCTTCAAGATAAGCGGCGCGGCCATCGGCTTCGATTTTCATTTCGGCAAGGACCGCCTGGGCTCGCCCGCCTTTCTCGCCGCCGAGGGCGCGCGGGCGGGCTTTGCCGTCGATGCGGTGGCGCCGCTGGAGGACGAAGGCCGGCCGGTCTCTTCCGGCACCATCCGCGCGGCGCTCGCCGCCGGGCAGGTGGTGGAGGCGGCCGAGCTGCTCGGCGCGCCCTGGTTCGTCTCCGGCACGGTGATCCACGGCGAGAAGCGCGGCCGCGAGCTGGGATTTCCCACCGCCAATCTCAAGCTCGATCCGGCCTGCGGCCTCAAGCACGGCATCTATGCGGTGCGCGTCGGCGCGCGGGGCGGGCGCTACGACGGCGTGGCGAGCTTCGGCCGGCGGCCGATGTTCGACGACGGCGCGCCGCTTTTGGAAGTGTTCCTGTTCGGCTTCGACGGCGATCTCTACGGGCAGAGCATCGACGTCGCCTTCATCGGCTGGATCCGCCACGAGATGCGCTTCGAGACCGTCGGCGAGCTCAAGCGCCACATGGGCGAGGACAGCGCATTGGCCCGCGCCGCGCTCGCGCGCGCCGGCGATGCGTTTCCGGCGCTGGGGGAGGTCTAGTCCCTCGACGGCAGCCTTTCCGTTGCGGAATCCGCCTGCTACATAGCGCGCCATGTCGAAGCCCGAACGCGATTATTCCGAAACGCTGTTTCTGCCGCAGACGGATTTTCCGATGCGCGCAGGCCTCCCGCAGAAGGAGCCGGAAGTCCTCGCGCGCTGGGAGAAGGACGGGCTCTACGGCAAGCTGCGCGAAGCGGCGAAGGGCCGCGCCAAGTTCGTCCTGCATGATGGCCCGCCTTACGCCAACGGCAACATCCACATCGGCCACGCGCTCAATAAAATCCTCAAGGACGTGGTGACGCGCAGCCAGCAGATGCTCGGTTTCGACAGCAATTATGTGCCGGGCTGGGACTGCCATGGCCTGCCGATCGAATGGAAGATCGAGGAGGAATACCGCGCCAAGGGCAAGAACAAGGACGCGGTGCCGGTGGTGGAATTCCGCAAAGAATGCCGCGCCTTCGCCGAAAAATGGATCGGCGTGCAGCGCGAGGAGTTCAAGCGGCTCGGCGTCGAGGGCGACTGGGAGAATTATTATTCGACCATGGCGAACGCGGCCGAGGCGCAGATCGCGCGCGAGCTGATGAAGTTCGCGGCGAACGGCACTTTGTATCGTGGCTCGAAGCCGGTGATGTGGAGCGTAGTGGAGAAGACGGCGCTGGCCGAGGCGGAAGTGGAGTATCACGAGATCACTTCACCAGCGATCTGGGTGAAGTTTCCGGTTCTTCGCTTGGATGCACAATTTCGCGAATACGGGGTTAAAAATTTTCCAGAACATATCTCTCAGATCGAACGCGCCTCTGTATTGATCTGGACAACGACGCCGTGGACCATTCCTGCAAACCGTGCGATCGCTTACGCCTCTTCACCGGAGACTAGATACGGCCTCTATCGAGTTGGTGCAGCTCCCGCAGAGAATTGGGCAAAAGTTGGTGATCTTTATATTGTCTCAGACAAATTGGCTGAGGAGGTTAGAAAAGCTGCGCGCATTGAAGTGTTCGAGCGAGTGAGAGACATTCGTTCGTTTATGATCAAGGCATGCGCTCATCCATTGCGAGGCCAGGGTTATGACTTCGACGTGCCATTAGTTTGGGCTGACTACGTCACCGATGATACGGGCACCGGCTTCGTTCACACTGCGCCTGGCCACGGCACAGACGACTACGGAGCCTTTCTTACCCATCGCGCTATTTTTGCGGATGCCGGGACAGAGCAATTGCCCAATACCGTCGGCCCTGACGGTGTTTATTTCGATCACGTCCAGCTCTTCGCTGGAGCCCGCGTCATCGACGACAAAGGAAAATTTGGTGATGCTAACAAGAAAGTAATCGGTGCGTTGGAAGAGGCTGGCGCTCTCGTTGCGCGAAAACCATTCAAGCACGATTACCCTCACTCGTGGCGATCAAAAGCTCCGATCATCTATCGCAACACGCCGCAGTGGTTCATCGCGATGGACAAGGACATCGCTTCTTCTGTCATTCCGGGGCGCCGCGCAGCGGCGGGCCCGGAATCCATAACCACCGCCGGGAGTATGGATTCCGGGCTCGCGCCAAATGGCGCGCCCCGGAATGACGGTGGAAATACGTTGCGTGCTCGCGCGCTCGACGCCATCAAGGTCACCCGCTGGGTGCCGGCCGCGGGCGAGAACCGCATCACCGGCATGATCGAGAGCCGCCCCGACTGGGTGATCTCGCGCCAGCGCGCCTGGGGCGTTCCCATCGCGGTGTTCGTGAAGGAAAACGCGGACGGCACCGCGACGATTCTGCAAGACGAGCAAGTGAACAAGCGCATCGCCGGCGCCTTCGAACAGGAGGGCGCCGACGCCTGGTACAAGCAAGACGCGCGCGAGCGCTTTCTTGGATCGCGCGCCAGCGAGGCGTGGAAAAAAGTCGACGACATCTGCGACGTCTGGTTCGATTCCGGCTCGACGCATGCTTTTGTGCTGGAAGACCCGGAGCATTTCCCCTCGCTCGCCGGCATCAAGCGCAAAATGGACGGTGGCGCGGATACGGTGATGTATCTCGAAGGCTCCGACCAGCATCGCGGCTGGTTTCATTCTTCGCTCTTGGAGAGCTGCGGCACGCGCGGCCGCGCGCCCTACGACGTGGTGCTCACGCACGGCTTCGTGCTCGACGAGCAGGGCCGCAAAATGTCGAAGTCGTTTGGCAACGTCACCGCGCCGCAGGATGTCATCAAGCAATCCGGCGCGGATATTTTGCGCATGTGGGTGTGCGCGTCGGACTACGCCGACGACCTGCGCATCGGCCCGGAAATTCTCAAGACCACGGTGGAGACCTACCGCAAGCTGCGCAATACGTTGCGCTGGATGCTCGGTTCGCTGGCGCATTTCCACGACGACGACCGCGTCAAGAAGGACACGATGCCCGAACTGGAGCGGCTGATGCTGCACCGGCTTGCCGAACTCGATGTGCTGGTGAAGCAGGCCTACCGCGACTTCGACTACAAGCGCATCTTCGCCGCGCTCTCGGCTTTCATGACATCCGATCTCTCGGCGTTCTATTTCGACATCCGCAAGGACGCGCTGTATTGCGACCCGATCTCGTCGGCGACGCGCAAGGCATCGCTCACTGTGCTCGATCATCTGTTCCGCGCCACGGTGACGTGGCTGGCGCCGATGCTGTGCTTCACGGCGGAAGAGAGCTGGGCCTCGCGCTACGGCGAGGGCGCGCCGTCGGTCCACTTGCAGCTATTTCCCGAAGTGCCGGCAGCCTGGCGCGACGACAAGCTGGCCGAAAAGTGGAAACAGGTGCGTCACCTGCGCCGCGTCGTCACCGGCGCGCTGGAGATCGAGCGCGCCAACAAGAAGATCGGCGCGTCGCTGGAGGCGCATCCGGCGATCTATGTCTCGGACATGGATTTGTTCGCCGCGCTGGTGGACGTCGATCTCGCCGAAATCTGCATCACCTCGGCGGCGACGCTGGTGGAAGGCGAGGGGCCGAAGGATGCCTTCCGCCTCGACGATGTGCGCGGCGTCGCGGTGGCGATCAATCTCGCGCAAGGGACCAAATGCGCGCGCTCGTGGAAAATTCTCACCACCATCGGCGCCGACAAGGATTACCCCGACGTTTCCCCGCGCGACGCCAGGGCGCTGCGCGAATGGAAAACCACGCGCAAGGCGGCGGAGTAGAAAAATGAACCCTCTCCCCTTGTGGGAGAGGGTGGTGAGCACCGAAGGTGCGAACCGGGTGAGGGGTCGTAATTCACGCGATGCAGGACCCCTCACCCGGTTCCTCGCTTCGCTCGGAACCACCCTCTCCCACAAGGGGAGAGGGGAAGCGATGTCGATGATGCGCTCACTCAATCTTCTCGGCCCCTTCACCCGCCTCGGCTTGGTCGTGGCGGCCGTCGTCTGCGCGCTCGATCAGGCATTGAAGCTTTGGCTGCTGTTCGGCTTCGAGCTTGCGGCCAGGGGCGCCGTCGCCGTGACGCCGTTTCTCGACCTGGCGCTGACCTGGAACAAAGGCATCAGCTATGGCTGGTTTCAGCAGGAGGGCCCACTCGGCCAATGGGTGCTGCTCGCGCTCAAGCTGCTGGCGGTGGTGCTGCTGTGGATATGGCTGGCGCGGGTCGCCAACCGGCTTGCCGCGTTGTCGCTCGGGCTTATCATCGGCGGCGCCATCGGCAACGGGATCGACCGGCTGGCCTATGGGGCGGTGGCCGATTTCGTTCATTTTCATGTGACCACGGCCACTTGGCGCTTTAGTTGGTACGTTTTTAACCTCGCTGATGTAGCCATCGTTGCCGGGGTTATCGGCCTGCTGTATGAATCTCTGGCCGGGGAGCGCGCCGCAAAAGCGCCCTGATCTGAGGCCAAAATTCGCAACGTTGAAGTGGGATTTGCGGTCCGAGGGTGGTGCGAAAGCGTATGGCGAAAAAGTCGCGATCACGTTTGCAGGCGAAGTCCGGGCTGACCCTCGCGTTGGCCGGTGTGCTTGCCGTGGCGTTCCTGCTGGCCTTTGCGGGAGCGCCGGCGCGCGCCGCCGATGACGAAGAAGAAGCACTCGACACCAAAATTTTCCGCAACTTCATGGAAAGTATCGGCCTCAGTCGGGATAGCGCGGGCATCGAATACCGCGAGCGTTCGCCGCTTGTGGTGCCGCCGAGCCGCGCTCTTCCTGCGCCGGATAAAGCGACCGCGGCCGAAAACAATCCGGCCTGGCCGGTCGATCCCGACGTGAAGCGGCGCAAGGATGCGACCGCGGCCGACAAAAGGGATGCCCGCAGCACCGCGGAGTTGCTGCATGACAACTCACGCCCGCTGCGGCCGGACGAGCTTGAGCGCGGCAAGGTCGCGCGCGGGACCGGGAACAGGCCGGCAAACCGCTCAACCACTGAATACGAAAGCCAGCGAAAGCTGATGCCTTCGGAGCTCGGCTACAAGGGCGGCATCTTCAGTAACCTGTTCGACCGCAGCAAGAGCGAAGAGACCGGGGTGTTCGCCGGAGAGCCGCCGCGCACCAACCTGACCGAACCGCCGGCCGGCTATCAGACGCCCTCGCCGAACCAGCCTTACGGCCTCGGCAGTAAGAAGCAGGAAGCAAAGCCGCTCGACCCCAAGGACAAGGGTCTCGGTCGCTGATTGCTCGCCGCGTTACCGCAACAAATAACAGCCTCAGGTGGACGTCCCGGTGCGGCACAGGCTCATAACGACATTTCTCGCGCTGGCCGCCGCCGCAATCTTCGCGTCGCCGCCCGCCGCCGCCGAGAGCGGCAAAGGGCCTACGGTTACGCATTTCACGCTCGCCAACGGATTGGAAGTCGTCGTCATCCCCGACCGCCGCGCGCCGGTGGTGACGCATATGATCTGGTACAAGGTCGGCGCCGCCGACGAGACGCCGGGAAAATCCGGACTGGCGCATTTTCTCGAACATCTGATGTTCAAGGGCACGGCGAAAAATCCCGCCGGCAAATTCTCGCAAGTCGTCGCCACCATCGGCGGCCAGGAAAATGCCTTCACTTCGTCGGACTACACCGGCTACTACCAGCGCGTCACCCGCGAGCATCTCAAGTCGCTGATGGAATTCGAATCCGACCGCATGACCGGGCTCGTGCTCACCGATGCGGTGGTGCTGCCGGAGCGGAATGTCATTCTCGAAGAGCAGAACCAGCGCGTCGCCAATAATCCGGGCGCACGGCTCGGCGAGCAGATCGAGGCGGCGCTCTATCTCAATCACCCTTACGGCAAGCCGGTGATAGGCTGGCGGCACGAGATGGAAAAACTCGACCGCGCGGACGCCATCGCCTTCTACAAACGTTTTTACGGCCCGAACAATGCGGTGCTGGTCGTTGCCGGCGACGTCGAGGCCAATGCCGTCCGCGCGCTGGCGGAGCAGACCTACGGCAAGGTCGCCCGCCGCACCGACATTCGTGCGCGCGTTCGTCCGCAGGAACCGCCGCCGGTCTCGCCGCGTTCGCTCACGCTGGCCGATCCGCGCGTCGAGCAGCCGAGCGTGCAGCGCAGTTATCTGGTTCCTTCGTTCGCTACCGCCAAACGCGGCGAATCCGAAGCGCTCGACGTGCTCGCCCACATCCTCGGCAGCGGCTCCAACAGCCGGCTCAATCGTGCGCTGGTGGTGGAGAAGAGCATCGCCGTCAGCGCGGGCGCCTGGTACAGCGCCTCGGCGCTGGATTCGACCAGGTTCGGATTTTACGGTTCGCCCAAGCCGGGCGTGTCGCTGCCGCAGCTCGAAAGTGAAATCGAAGCCGTCATCGCCGCGTTGATCGAGAAGGGCGTGACGCCGGAAGAGCTTGCACGCTCGAAAACCAGATTGATCGCGGATTCTATCTACGCGCAGGACAGCCAGGCATCGCTGGCGCGCTGGTATGGCGTGGCGCTCACCACCGGCTCTAGCGTGGAGGATGTCCGCAGCTGGCCCGAGCGCATTCGCGCCGTGACGGCGGGCGCGGTGCAGGACGCCGCCCGCCAATGGCTCGACAAGCGCCGCTCGGTCACCGGCTATCTGGTCAAGGACACCGCGCCGCCGACGGAGAAGCGATCATGAAATTTCGCACGCTGCTGGCGGCGATGGCGGCTTTGGGCCTGACGTTGATGGCGCCCGCCGCGCGGGCCATGACAATCGAACGGCTGGTCAGCCCGGCGGGGATCGAAGCCTGGCTGGTGCGGGAATCCGCGGTGCCGCTGGTCGTGCTCAATTATGCTTTCGCCGGAGGATCGAGCGAAGACCCGGCGGACAAAGCCGGGCTCGCCAGCCTTGCCACCCATCTGCTCGACGAAGGCGCCGGCAATCTTGATTCCAAGACGTTCCACGAGCGGCTGGAGAACCATGCCATCGAACTCGGATTTTCGTCCGGGCGCGATTACATGCATGGCTCATTGCGCGCGCTCAACGAGCATCGCGCGGAAGCGTTCGATCTGCTGCGGCTGGCGTTGACCGCGCCGCGCTTCGATGCCGCCGATGTCGAGCGCGTGCGCAGCCAGGTGCTCTCCGGGCTGCGGCGCGACACCTCCAACCCCAACTCGATCGCCAGCCGGCGCTGGTGGGCGACGGCATTTCCCGGGCACCCTTACGGCCGCGAGACCAAGGGTAGCCTCGATAGCGTGCCGAACATCACCGTCGACGATCTCAAGTCCTATCCCAAGCGCGTGTTCGCGCGCGCCGGGCTCAAGATCGCCATCGTCGGCGACATCGACGCCAAGACCGCCGGCGAACTGATCGATCACGCCTTCGCATCGTTGCCCGCCAAGATCGAGCAGCCGCGGCTGTCTCCGGTAACGCCGCGCGGCCTCGGCCGCCGCATCGTCATCGACATCGATGTGCCGCAGGCGGTCGTCACCTTCGGCGGCGCGGGGATCGCGCGCAGCGATCCGGATTTCATGGCGGCCTATATCGTCAATCACATTCTCGGCGGCGGCTCGTTCTCCTCGCGGCTGTACCGCGAAGTGCGCGAGAAGCGCGGCTTGGCCTATGGCGTCTCCGACAGCCTGGTCTGGTTCAAGCAGGCCGCGGTGTTCATCGGCGGCACCGCCACGCGCGCCGACCGCACCGGCGAGGCGCTGGCCATCATCGAGCAGGAAATCAAGCGCATGGCCGAGAACGGCCCGACCGCGGAAGAAGTCGCCAAGGCGAAGTCGTATCTCAAAAGCTCCTACGCGCTCGGGCTCGACACCTCCGGCAAGATCGCCTCCCAGCTCGTGCAGATGCAGCTCGACAATCTCGGCATCGACTATATCCAGCGCCGCAGCGCGATGATCGACGCCGTCACGCTCGAAGACGCCAAGCGGGTCGCCAAGCGGCTCTACTCCGGCGGTCTGCTGGTCACGGTGGCGGGCCGGCCCAAGGGGCTCGCTTCGCAGGGCGAGTAGCGGCGCGGACGCCTTTCGCGCGCGCCCCGCCGCCACTAGACTCCCCCGAAGATTCGGGAACAGCCGATGCCCTTCCAGCAATCGATCGAGAATGCGCGCGAGGAAAGCGTCGGCGCGGGCGGCGTTGCCGCATCGGCTCTCGATCGCATGCTTGAGCGTACCGGCGCGGCGCTGGACTGGCTGCGATCCCGTCATGCCGGCGGCGGCCTGCCGCTGTTGCGGCTTCCCGCCAGGCAGGACGATCTCAAGGCGATCATGGAGGTGGGCCGCCGCCTGGCCGCGGGCGCCAGCGACATCGTGTTCCTCGGCACCGGCGGGTCGAGCCTGGGCGGGCAAACGCTGGCGCAGCTTGCCGGCTACGCATTGCCGGGCGTCGGCGTGTTGCGCGCGCCGCCGCGCGTGCATTTCATGGACAATCTCGATGCGGATACTTATGGCGCGCTGCTCAAGCAACTGCCGCGCAAGACCACGCGCTTTGTCGCCGTTTCGAAATCCGGCGGCACCGCCGAGACGCTGATGCAGACCATTGCCGCGCTCTCCGCGGTCAAGGCAGCCGGGTTGGCGGCGCAGATCCCGGAAATATTTTTCGGCCTGACCGAGCCTGCCAACGGTTCGCATAAAAACGGCCTGCGCGATTTGCTCGCCAAGCATAATGTCCCGATTTTCGACCACGATGCCGGTGTCGGCGGGCGTTTTTCCGTGCTGACGAATGTCGGCCTGCTGCCGGCGGCGTTGCTCGGCCTCGATATTGCGGCGGTGCGCCGCGGCGCCGCGTCGGCGCTGGCGCCGGTGCTGGCGAAAAAGCCCGCGGCGGAGGTGCCCGCTGCCGTCGGCGCGGCGCTCGCGGTCGCGCTGGCGGAAAAAGGCAAGCGCATCGCGGTGATGATGGCTTACGCCGACCGGCTTGAGCGCTTCACGCGCTGGTATGTGCAATTGTGGGCGGAAAGTCTCGGCAAGGACGGCAAGGGCACGACGCCGATTGCCGCGTTGGGTCCGCTCGATCAGCACAGTCAGTTGCAGCTGTTCATCGGCGGTCCGCGCGACAAGCTGTTCACCGTTGTCACAACCGGCAACGGCGGCGGTCCGCGCATCGATGCCGAGCTGGCGAAGCTCGCGGGCGAGCCCGGCCTTGGCGGCAAGACCATCGGCGATCTGGTTGCCGCGCAGGGCCGCGCCACCGCCGAGACGCTGGCGAAGAACGGCTGCCCGGTGCGCAGCATCCATTTGCCGAAGCTCGACGAGGAAGCGCTCGGCGAATTGCTGATGCATTTCATGCTGGAGACGATCGTCGCCGCGCATCTTCTCGGGGTGGACGCCTTCGATCAGCCGGCGGTGGAAGCGGGCAAGGCGCTGGCGAAGAAGTATTTGGCCTCATCCTGATCGTCATTCCGGGGCGCGGGCGAAGCCCGCGAACCCGGAATCCATACACCGCAGCGGATCGGTGCGGCACGGCTTTCACTTTACAGGCGAGTCTGTGATTATGGATTCCGGGTTCGCGCCTTTCGGCGCGCCCCGGAATGACGGAAACGATGATCCGCGTCACCGACAGCATAGCCATCGGCGAATCCGAACTCTCGGAAACCTTCGTGCGCGCCTCCGGTCCGGGCGGGCAGAACGTCAACAAGGTGTCCTCCGCTGTGCAGCTTCGCTTCGACGTGCGCGGATCGCCCTCGCTGCCGAACGACGTCGCCGTTCGCCTGATGCGGCTGGCCGGCCAGCGGCTGACCAAGGACGGCGTCATCGTCATCCTCGCGCAGCGCCACCGCACCCAGGAGCGCAACCGGGCCGATGCGCGCGAGCGGCTGCTGGACCTCATCCGCACGGCGGCGGTGCGCCCGGTGCCGCGGCGGGCGACCAAGCCGACCAAGGCTTCGAAGAAACGCCGCATCGAGGGCAAGAAGCGGCGCTCGAAGATCAAGAGCCTGCGCACCGGCAGACCGTCGTTTGACTAGCTGAATAGCGGGGGAAGCTTGGCCCCCGGCCTCGCGGGTGTCTTATCCCGCCGATAAAGTCCTGTTTTTCCGAATCAGGCCCGCCCATGCCCATCCGCCAATTGTCCGAGGCCACGGTCAACCGCATCGCCGCCGGCGAAGTGGTCGAGCGCCCGGCAAGCGTGGTGAAGGAGCTGGTCGAGAACGCGCTCGACGCCGGCGCGCGCAAGATCGACGTGATGACCGATGGCGGCGGCCGCCGGCTCATCCGCGTCACCGACGACGGCGAGGGCATGACGCGCGGCGACCTCGCGCTCGCGGTTGAGCGCCATGCTACTTCGAAGCTCGACGGCGACGATCTTTTGGCTATCCGCACGCTCGGATTCCGCGGCGAAGCGCTGCCCTCGATTGGATCGGTGGCAAGGCTCACGATCGTCACGCGTCATGCGTCCGAGCCGCATGCCTGGACGCTGACGGTCGACGGCGGCGAGAAATCCGAGGCGAAGCCCGCCGCGCTGAACGAAGGCACGCGGGTCGAAGTGCTCGATCTTTTTTACGCCACGCCGGCGCGGCTGAAATTCCTCAAGACCGACCGCAGCGAGGCCGAGGCAGTACGCGACGTCGTCCGTCGCCTGGCGATGAGCCGGCCGGATGTCGCTTTCACGCTGGCCGGCGAGGAGCGCGCCCCCGTCACCTGGGCGGCGGCGCTGCCGGGCGGACCGGGGCGGCTGGCGCGGCTGGCGGATGTGCTTGGCCTGGAGTTTCGCGAGAATGCGGTTGAAATCCGCGGCGAGGTGCACGGCGTCGCGCTCGAAGGTTATGCCGCGCTGCCGACGCTCACACGCGCCAATGCGCTTGGGCAATATCTTTTCGTCAACGGGCGGCCGGTGCGCGACAAGCTGCTGGTCGGCGCGGTGCGCGGCGCCTATGCCGATTATCTGCCGCGCGACCGGCATCCGCTGGTCGCGCTGTTCGTGACGCTCGATCCGCGCGAAGTGGACGTCAACGTGCATCCGGCGAAAACCGAAGTGCGTTTCCGCGATCCGGGTTTGGTGCGTAGCCTGCTGGTGCGTTCGCTGAAAGAGGCGCTGGCGCGCGAGGGCCATCGCGCATCGACCACCGGCGGCACGGCGACCATCGCCGCGTTTCGCCCGGTGACGCTGCCGGGGCGGGCGAATTGGGATTGGCGGCGTTCGCCGTCGCGTCCGGCGTCGCGCGGTTACATGCCGGCGCGTGGCGGCGGGTTTGCCGAAGCCGCGCAGGCCGCCTTCGAGGTCGGCGAGCCTTCCGCCGATGCGCGCGTGGAGAGCTTCGAGCCCGCCGCCGAACTCATCGCGCGCCCGCTTGGCGCCGCGCGGGCGCAGGTGCATGAGACTTACATCGTGTCGCAGACCAAAGACGGGCTGGTCATCGTCGATCAGCACGCCGCGCATGAGCGGCTGGTGTATGAGCGGCTCAAGGCGGCGATCGATAAATCAGGAGTCGCGCGGCAAATTTTGCTGATCCCGGAGATTGTCGAACTCGACGCCGCCGATGTCGGGCGGCTGGTGGAGCGCGCGGATGAACTTGCGCGTTTCGGTCTGCTGATCGAGGCGTTCGGTCCGGGCGCGGTGGCGGTGCGCGAGACGCCGTCCTTGCTGGGCGAGGTCAATGTGCGGGGGTTAGTTTGTGACCTCGCGGAACACATGGCGGAATGGGACGAGGCGCTGCCGCTTGAGCGCCGGCTGTTGCATGTATCGGCGACGATGGCCTGCTACGGCTCGGTGCGGGCGGGCCGCCGGCTCAAGCCGGAGGAGATGAACGCGCTGTTGCGCGAAATGGAAGCGACGCCGAATTCCGGCCAATGTAACCACGGTCGCCCGACCTATGTGGAACTCAAGCTCACCGATATCGAACGGCTGTTCGGGCGGCGGTGATCTGCGCTAGGATGGCGGCCTGAAACCACATAGTCAGTCAGGAGTTTATCGATGAAACAGATATTCGCGCTTGCGCTACTCGCCGTCCTCGGCTGGTCGGCGCCGTCGTTCGCTCAGGCCAATAACGCCGGGCTACTTGGCGACTATGTGGTCACCGGCACGGAAACCAGCGGCAAGTCCTATGACGGGCCCGGCCCGCTCGCCATCACCATGGACAAATCCGGCGCGCTCGAATTGAAATGGGACGGCGGGAAATATGTCGGTATCGGACAGGTTTTCGGCAACCAGCTATTCGTCGGCGGCGTCGCCGACGGCAAGGCCGTCATCATGATCATGGAGATCAAGCCCGACGGTTCGCTGGAAGGAAAATGGTGGCGCCGCACCGACGCGGGCACCAAGGGCACCGAGGTCTGGAAGAAAAAATAATTACGCGCGTCGCATGACGACGAATTCCGTGTCGTCGTATTCGCGCCGTTCCAGTTCCTGAAATCCGGCGGGCGTGGCGAAAACCGCGCTTGTTGCCTCTTCCACCACCGCCAGCGCGCCGGGCGTCAGCCAGCCGCCCTGCAACGCGGACACCAGCGCCTTTTCAGCGAGGCCCTTGCCGTAGGGCGGATCGAGAAACGCAAGCGAAAATGGCTCGACCGGATGCGCGGCGCCGAGCCGCGTGGCGTCGCGGCGAAAGATGCGGCTGCTGCCGCCCAGCCCCAGCGTCTCGACGTTGTTGCGCAACAAGGCGCGCGCCTCGACGCCCTCGTCCACGAACAGCGCGTAAGCAGCCCCGCGCGATATCGCCTCGATGCCGAGCGCGCCGGTGCCGGCGACCAGGTCGAGCACGCGGGCGCCGGTGACCGGATCGCCGTGGCCGTGTATGAGGATATTGAACAAGGCCTCGCGCAGCCGGTCGGCGGTTGGCCGGATCGCCTGCGATTTCGGCGCGGCCAGGATGCGCCCGCCCAGGCGTCCGCCGACGACGCGCATCAGCGCGGCCTCTTGTCGCGCGGATATTTGGGGCGCGGGCCGGATTTGCGGTCACGGCGGACTTTTTTCTTGGCTGTGTGATCGCGCTTTTGCGTTGACCCGTCATCCTGAGGCGGCCGCCGCGGGCGGCCCTCGAAGGATGCACGGCCCGGAGCCTTGCCCGCCATCCTTCGAGGCTCGCGCGTTTCGCGCGCTCGCCCCTCAGGATGACGCGAAGGAGAGGGTGCCGCGCGTTCCA
Source organism: Rhizobium sp. Q54 (assembly GCA_945861895.1). Taxonomy (GTDB): domain Bacteria; phylum Pseudomonadota; class Alphaproteobacteria; order Rhizobiales; family Xanthobacteraceae; genus Pseudolabrys. The sequence continues at coordinate 61,312 of CAMAWF010000005.1, read as the reverse complement.
CCACCGGCGCGTCGAAGTCCGCTTGCGCCAGCGCCGAAAGCCGCTCGCCGAGTTGCTCGCGCAAGGTCTTCGTCGGCACCTCCTCGACGCCGCCGTCGCGCAGGTCGCCGAGCTGGAATGGCCCGAACGATACGCGGATGAGCCGGTTCACCTGCAAATCGAGCGAGCGCAGCACGTTGCGCACTTCGCGGTTTTTTCCCTCGCGGATGGCAAAGGTGAGCCAGACATTCGCGCCCTGCTCGCGGTCGAGCGTGGCCTCGATCGGCCCATAGCGGATGCCGTCGATGGTGATGCCGCGGCGCAATCCGTCGAGCGCTGCTTGCGTGACGCGGCCGTGTGCGCGCACGCGGTAACGCCGCTGCCAGCCGGTTGCCGGCAACTCCAGCACGCGCGCCAGCCCGCCGTCATTGGTGAGCAGCAGCAGGCCCTCGGTGTTGAGATCGAGCCGGCCGATGCTGATGAGCCGCGGCAGGTGCCGGGGCAGTCCGCCGAAAATGGTTGGGCGGCCTTGCGGGTCGGAATGCGTGGTCACCAGCCCGGGCGGCTTGTTGTGGAGAAACAGCCGCGTGCGCTCGCGCCCCGGCAGCGGCTTGCCGTCCACCGCGATGCGGTCGGCGGCGCCGACATTGAGGGCGGGCGAGGCGATGACCGCGCCATTGACGGCGACGCGCCCGGCGGCGATCCAGGCCTCGGCCTCGCGGCGCGAGGCCAGCCCGGCGCGCGCGATCACCTTGGCGATGCGTTCGCCGGATTTCTCGTCTGGGTTCTTCGCGGGCATGAAGTGTTCTTTTCGTCATGGCCGGGCTTGTGCCGGGCATCCACGTCTTTGCTGCGGGTGTGTATAAAGGCGTGGATGCCCGGCACAAGGCCTGGCATGACGCCGAGAGAGCCGCTGTGGCCGCTTCCCCGATGCAAATCGCCCTCGACGAAGCCCGCGCCGCCGCGGTGCGCGGCGAAGTGCCCGTGGGGGCGGTAATCGTGCGCGCGGGCGACATCCTCGCGCGCGCCGGCAACCGCACGCTTGAACTGCGCGATCCGACCGCGCATGCGGAGCTGCTGGCGATCCGCGCCGCCGCCGCGGCGCTCGGCTCGGAGCGGCTTACCGGTTGCGATCTGTATGTGACGCTGGAGCCGTGCGCCATGTGCGCGGCGGCGATGTCGTTTGCGCGCATCCGCCGGCTGTATTACGGCGCCGCCGACCCGAAGGGCGGCGCGGTCGACAACGGCGTGCGGTTTTTTTCCTCGGCCAGCTGCCACCATCGCCCGGAGGTCTACGGCGGCATGAGCGAAAGCGAATGCGGCGCGCTGCTGAAGGATTTTTTCGCCGCGCGGCGCTAGAGCATGATCCCGAAAAGTGGGAACCGGTTTTCGGGAAAGATCATGCTCAAACAAAAAGATAGAGCCAAGCTCTGATTCAATCGGAGCGGATCAGACTCTAAATGGTTCGGTTGATGTGCTGTCCGGTGCCGGGGGGCGCACTGGGCCGGGCAAGCAAGGCGTGTGCGTCATCGCACGCGCTATCATGATCGGTGGTCTGTTCCAGCGTGGAAGGCCGCTTTTTGGTGGCGGTGCGCGGCTGGACTATCCGGATGCCGATGCTGGAAATCAACATGAACGTCACGATAGGCGGCGAGTCTCAAAAAAACGCGCCGGAATTCGCGACAAGTGTAGCGAACGCCGAACGTCATTGTTGACCCTGAGAAGTCAGCGCGCCCCCGCCACCTTCGCGAACTCCCACGCCTTCGCCGCCAGCGGCCGGATCATCTCGGCCTTGGCGGGGGCGAATTCGCCGGTGGCGGTGCCGTCGCGCACGCGCCCGATGATGCCCTGCAAAATCGCGGCGATGCGGAAAAAATTATAGGCGAGATAGACCGGCAGATGCGGGCGCGGGTCTAGCCCGGTGCGCGCGACATAAGCATCCACATAGTTTGCCGCCGATGGAATTCCGAGCGCGGCAAGATCGTGGCCGGTGAGCGTGGCGGTGCCGGCGGCGCTTTCGGAATGCGGCATGTGCCAGGCCATCAGGTGATAGGAAAAATCCGCCAGCGGATCGCCCAGCGTCGATAATTCCCAGTCGAGCACCGCGAGAATTTTCGGCGCATCGTTGGCGAGGATCATATTGTCGAGCCGGTAGTCGCCATGCACCAGCCGCGCCGGCCCGGCGGGCGGAATATGCGCCGGCAGCCAGGCGATCAGCCGCTCCATTTCCTCGATCGTTTCGGTCTGCGAGGCGCGATATTGCTTCGACCAGCGCTCGACCTGGCGCGCGACATAGTTCTCGCTTTTGCCGAAATCGCTTAAGCCCATTTTTGCCGGATCGAACGAATGCAGCCGCGCCAGCGTGGCGTTCATGTCGTCGTAGACGGCGGCGCGTTCGGCCGCATTCGAGCCCGCCATCTGCGGCTCCCAGAACACGCGACCTTCGACAAACGCCATCAGGTAAAACGGCGTTCCGGCAACATTTACGTCCTCGCACAACAGCACCGGTTCGGCGACCGGAAAGCCTTGCGCGTACAGCGCGCGGGTCACACGGTATTCGCGCTCGACCGCATGGGCGGACGGCAAAAGTTTTCCCGGCGGCTTGCGCCGCAAGACATAACTTCGCGCCGGCGTCCGCAGCAAATAGGTCGGGTTGGATTGCCCGCCCTTGAACTGCTTGACGTCAAGCGGGCCGGAAAATTCCGGCACCTGTTTGAGCAGATAGGATTCGAGCCGCGCGGCATCGAAGCGCAGCGCTTCCGCCACCTCCTTGGTGCCGGAAAACGCCGCCTGCCGGTCGAGATTCATTTGCCCGCCGCGTCGAAGGCAATCGGTGCATCGACGAAAATCTTGTACTGCTGCGAACGCGGCTTGGCTTTGTCGTCCTCGTTGACGTATTGGATCGAGCTTTTGCCTGCGAGCGCGCGCGGCAGGATCATCACGCGGATGAAGCGGCTCGGCCGGTCGGCGGCGGTCTGTGCGAACACCGGCAGCGGCCCGCTTTCGTACCATGCGCCGCCCGGCCCATAGGACGTCGAGCGGCCGTGGGTATCGATGCGGATGCCGCCTTCGATCAGGCAGCGGATGCCGGGGCCTTGATGCGTGTGCAGATAGGCGCAGCCGCCGGGCGGGAAGCCGACGCTGTCGCCGCGCAGCAGCAGTTCGCCCTTCGGCAACGTTTCGAGAAACGCGGAAAGTTTTTCGTGTGACGAGATTCCAGGGCCGCAGGCGACGCTGCCGCCGGAATCGCCATGCGAAAGTTCCCAGCGCCAAATGGTGACGCCGTGCTTGCCGGGGTTAAGCGTCACGCTGTCTTCGCCGTGCCAGGCCTCGCCTTCGGAATACGCGCGGCCGGCGATACTGGCCGCGCCCTGCACGACGAAAATCATCCGCGGCAATGGCAGCAGGCGAAAATTCAGCCCCCTGTCGCTGGAGAGGACATCTTCGTAAAGCCGGAGCACCGCAATCATGAAAACGCTCTCCCGCCGCCGCTTGCTTTTTCCCGCGCAACCGCCTGCCAGCCGATGTCGCGGCGGCAGAAGCCGCCGGGCCAGCGGATTTTGTCGACCGCGGCATAGGTGCGCGTCTGCGCCTCGCCGACGGTCTTGCCGCGCGCGCAAATATTCAGCACGCGCCCGCCATTGGCGACGATCTTGCCGCCTTCTGCCTTGGTGCCGGCGTGAAAAATCTCCACGCCGTCGAGCGCGGCGGCCTCCCGCAGCCCTTCGATCGCGCTGCCCTTGGCGTAATTGCCGGGATAGCCCTTCGCCGCCATCACCACGGTGAGCGCCGCGTCGGGATACCAGCGCAGATCGAAAGTTTTCAATTGGCCGTCGCGCGCGGCGATCAGCGCCGGCACCAGATCGGACATCAGCCGCAGCATCAGCACCTGCGTTTCCGGATCGCCGAAGCGCGCATTGTATTCGATCAGCTTCGGTCCATCGGCGGTGATCATCAGTCCGGCGAACAGCACGCCCTTGTAGGGCGCACCCATCGCGCTCATCGCGCGCACGGTGGGAAGTACGATCTCGTCCATCGTGCGCCTAGTCATCTCCGGCGTCATCACCGCCGCCGGCGAATAGGCGCCCATGCCGCCGGTGTTCGGACCCTTGTCGCCGTCGAAGGCGCGCTTGTGGTCCTGCGCCGAGGCGAGCGCAATCGCCGTTGTGCCGTCGCAAAGCGCGAAGAACGAGGCTTCCTCGCCGCGCATGAATTCCTCGATCACGACTTCGCTGCCGGCGCTGCCCAGGTTGCCTGCGAAAATCATATCGACCGCGGCGAGCGCCTCGTCCAGCGTTTCGGCGACGACGACGCCCTTGCCGGCGGCAAGCCCGTCGGCCTTCACGAGGATCGGTGCGCCGAGGCGCCGCACATAGTCCTTAGCCGGTGCGGCGGCCTTGAAGCGTTCGTAGGCGGCGGTCGGAATGTTGTTGGCCTTGCAAAGGTCCTTGGTGAAGCCTTTCGAGCCTTCGAGCCGCGCTGCCAATTTGCCGGGACCGAATGCCTTGATGTGAGCTGCTTCCAGATCGTCGACGATGCCGGCGCAGAGCGGAGCTTCCGGCCCGACCACCACGAAGTCCACGGCGTTGTTCTTGCAGAACGCAATCACTGCGGCATGGTCGGCGATATCGAGCGCGACGCATTCGGCCTCCTGCGCGATGCCGGCGTTGCCCGGCGCGCAATAGAGCCGGTCCACCAGCGGGCTTGCCGCAAGCTTCCAGGCCAGCGCGTGCTCGCGCCCGCCGGCGCCGAGGAGAAGGATGTTCATAGATTTATTTTTCTCCTTGTCATGCCCGGCAATGACGACTGCGTTGGTGTAGCATGACGTGTCCGCCCTGCAAGAGATTCGCATACACATGGCCGAGCCCGAACGCGCCAACATCGCCGAACAGACCGTCTCCGAGCTTTCGGCGGCGCTGAAGAAAACCGTGGAAGACGCCTACGGCTATGTGCGCGTGCGCGGGGAAATATCCGGCTACAAGGGGCCGCACTCCTCCGGTCATTGCTATTTTGCGCTCAAGGACGAAAGCGCGCGCATCGACGCGGTGGTGTGGAAGGGCGTGTTCGGCCGCATGCGGATCAAGCCGGAGGAAGGGCTTGAGGTGGTGGTGACCGGCCGGCTGACGACCTATCCCGGCCGCTCCAATTATCAGATCGTGATCGAGACGCTGGAGCCGGCGGGCTTGGGCGCGCTGATGGCGCTGCTGGAAGAGCGCAAGAAAAAGCTCGCCGCCGAAGGGCTGTTCGACGAGGCGCGCAAGCAGTTGCTGCCGTTCCTTCCCGAGGTGATCGGCGTTATTACCTCGCCGACCGGCGCCGTCATCCGCGATATTTTGCATCGGCTGGCGGATCGCTTTCCGCGCCATGTGCTGGTGTGGCCGGTGCGGGTGCAGGGCGAGACGTCCGCGGCGGAAGTCGCCGCCGCCATTCGCGGCTTCAATGCGCTGCCGGCGAAGGGACGCATCCCGCGCCCGGATTTGATCATCGTCGCGCGCGGCGGCGGCTCGCTCGAAGATCTCTGGTCGTTCAACGAGGAAATCGTGGTGCGCGCCACGGCCGCGAGCATGATCCCGCTCATTTCCGCGGTCGGACACGAGACCGACATCACGCTGATCGATTTTGCCGCCGACCGGCGCGCGCCGACGCCGACGGCCGCGGCCGAGATGGCGGTGCCGGTGCGCAGCGAGCTGCTCGGGCAGCTTTCCGCGCTGGGCGCGCGCCGTTTCGCCGGCTGGCAGCGCGGCATCGAACAGCGGCGCAAGGAACTGCGCTCGCTGATGCGCGCGCTGCCGACAGCCGAGCGCCTGTTCGAGGCCAGGCGCCAGCGGCTCGATGCGCTTGCCGATCGGCTGCCGCAGGCCTTGCGCGCCAATGCGCATGGGCATGACCGGCGCTATTCGCGCATCGCGGCGCGGTTGTCGCCGGAAACTCTGCGCGTGCGCCTGGCGCGTGCGCGCGACCGGCTCGGCGGCATTTCCGAGCGCAATGGGCGCGCGATGCATGTCCTCATCCGCCACCGCCGGGCGGCGGCCGAAAGCGCGTTCAAGCTGCTCGCCGCGTTTTCCTATCGCGGCGTGCTTGAGCGTGGCTTCGCGCTGGTGCGCGACGGCGAAGGCAAGCCGTTGCGCGCGGCCTCCGCCGTCACCGGTCGAATGCGGCTGGACATCGAATTCGCCGACGGCCGCGTCGGCGCGGTCGCCGACGAGCGGGGCTCCGGCGCGCCGCCGTCTGCACCGGGAAAGCCGCGCCCGCGCGGCGGCGGTTCGTCCGGGCAGGGCAGCTTGTTCGGCGCATAACGGCTGATTTTGGTTCTAAAATCTTACCGTCGCGAACACCCGCACATTGCGTCCAGGCATCAGCACCTCGTCCTTCTTGAACGAGACGGAATTGCGGATGTCCTCGTTGAGAAGGTTGTTGCCGGCCACGCCGAGCGTCACTTCCTGTGGCTCGCCCATTTTCGCATTCTTGAATTTGCGGGTGTGGCTGATTTCTGCCTTCAGCAGATTGTAGCCGGCGGTCGGCGTTTCGACCGCGGTGATATTATTCTGCGCGTAGGCGTGCAGCAGGCCGACACGGACGAACCAGACGGGCGCGCGCCAGAACATGCCGCCGCCCAGGCGCTGCGGGGGAATGCGCGGCACGTTGCTGCCGTCGGTGAAGGTCGCGCGCACGATGTCGTATTGCCCATCGACGCCGAACATGCCGCTCGACAGCGGCGCAACGTCAAATTGCGCCTGCAACTCGCCGCCGCGGAAGGTGGCGTCGCGCTGCGAATAGACCGCCTGGTTCAATTCAGTGCCGGCGCCGGCGGGCGTGCAACTGGCGAAGTCGCCGTCGCATTTTTCTCCGGTCAGCCGCCTGAAGATGAAGTCCTTGAATTTGGTGTAATAGGCGGTGGCCTCGAAGCGCAGCGGACCGTTGGCGCGGCGCAGGCCGGCTTCGATTGACTGCGCCACTTCGATGTTGAGATTAGGATTGCCGATGTCGAACGTTCCGGTCGCCTCATGCACGCCGCGCGATAACAGCTCGGGACCGCGCGGCGCGCGCTCGACATATTGCCCTGTGAGGCTTGCCACCAGTCCCCACGGCAGGTCCTGAAGGAACCCGATCGCGCCGCTCTTGGGCGTGAAGTTGAGATTGCGCGCGATGCTGACATCGGGATCGACAAACAGATCGGGCGTCGAGCCGGTCACCTTGACCTGTTCGACGCGGCCGGCGAGTTGCATCCGCTGCGTTCGGTTGAGCGTGAACTCATTGAACAGATAGCCGGCGACGCTCGTCGTCCGGTTGGGATCAAACAGCCCTCCTTCGCGGCCGGGGGCATCCAGCTTCGCATTTGCGACCTGCACGCCAAACGCGGTGGTGAGCATCGCGAACCGCACGTCGAACGGCATGAGCTGGACTTCGGCGCGGCCTTCCTGCGCCCTGTTGGTGAAGGTCTGCTGCACGCCGTCAAAGCCGCCTTCGTTGGCAAGCTCGTCGTGCTTGTAATCGGTGGCGCTGGCCCAGAAGCGGACGGCGTCGACGGCGGAGGATTGCGGCCGGAACTCGCCCTTGCCGGTGAGTTTGGTTTGCTTCATGTCGATGCGCGTATTGGTTTGCGTCGCTTCCATGCCCGGCACGCGATAGAGACTGTTGAACTGCGAAACCGCGACGCCGACAAAGCCGCCGTCAAACAAATATGAGCCGCCGACGGCCTGCCCGTTCGCATGCAGCGCCGAATTCGGCTGCCGCTTTCCGACCGGCGGCGGATCGGCGGGGTCGTCGAGTGTGTTGGGAAGATAAGGATAGCCGGGAATGCGGTAATCGCCGGCGCGGCGGCCATAGGCGTCGGCATGCAAGGCGAAATTGCCCTTGCCGGCGTCGAGCAGCACCCCTCCCTCCAGGCCGTTGTCGACCGAAGTCGCGGCGCTTTTCATCTCGGCGGCAAAGCCGCGCAGCGGGATGGCCGTCGGGATGCGGTTGTTGTCGACGTTGACGACGCCGCCGATGGCTTGCGAGCCGTAACGCAATGTCGCCGGGCCGCGGATCACCTCGATCCGTTTGGCGGCGAGCGGATCGACCGGCGCGCCGTGATCCTCGCCCATTTCCGAGACGTCGTTGGTGGCGAGGCCGTTTTCCTGGATGCGGACGCGATAATTGTCGAGACCGCGCACGATCGGGCGGCTTGCCGCGCCGGGCGCAAACGACGAGCCGGTGATGCCCGGCTTGGAGAACAACACGTCGCCCAGCGTTGAGCCGGTGCTGCGCTGCAATTCCTCGCTCGGCACCACGGTCACCGTCGCGAACTGGTCAATGACGATTGGGAGAATTCCAGGCTGCGCGGATTCGCCGGACGATTCCGTGGCCGGCGCCCGCCGCACAATCGGGCTCGGCGCGTTGACGACGACCTCCGGCAGCGCCACCGGGGCTTGTTGCGCTTGCGCCGTTGCGCCGGCCAGCGGAATGAATGCCGCGCCGGCCAGAAACAGGCCGCGGACCGAATGAATTGACATTGCAGACTCCCAAACCCTGTATCGTCACAACGGCAATCGCATCGCGCCGCGGATGCGGCGGTTGCGACCAGCGGATGTTCGAGGTCAGGCTTGCGGAGGGGCGCGGGCTTGCGGGAGGTGGTGCTGGACTGGCAACGAATATCGCGCGGCCGGCGTGAGCCAGACCGGTTCGGCGGCAACCGGCAGCGCGATTGCCGGTGGAGGAGTGAGAACCAGCGAACCGGCGAGATGCAGGATGGCGCAGACGGCGCAACGGTCGCGATCTTCGCCGTCGCCATCCTGGTGGCTGGTTGCGGCGCCGGCCGCGTCCGCCTGGAGCTGCGTGGCCGCAGGGTTCGCGGGGACAAAGTCTTCGGCATGGATATGCGCAAACGACAATGTGAGCTGCAACGCCAGCGCCATCAGCGCCAGTTGACCGCCCCACCGCCTGTTCACGCGAAACCAGCGCATCACCGCCGTCACCCATCCGACCAAATGTTACAATGTAACATTATGGATGCCGGCCGCGCTGTCAATGGGCGGGTGGGGAAGGCCCCGCTCGATTTAGCGCGCCAGCCATTCCGGCACGCGCTTGAAGGCATCCGCGCGCGCGGCGGGATTGGGGCCGACATGCACGCGGCCGGCCGCGTTGGGCGTATTGGCGAGGCCGACGCGTTCCTCGAACGCGAAATTTGCCCGGTCGAAATCGTGATAGGCGCCCGCATAGGTGACGATCGATGCGCGCGCGCTGCGTCCACGGGCGCCTGCCACCATCTGCTCGCAGGCGCTTGCCGGCGTCCAGTCGTCCGCCTTGCCGATCAGGATCAGCGTCGGGATGCGCGCGCTCCAGGCGGTGACGCCAAGCCGGCGGCAGTTCGGGTAGAACGCAATCGCCGAACGGAAATCCGGGCCGGCGTCGCGCGGCGCGGCGCGGCGCGGCCGCACGGTCCATAGCGCCGTGGTCGCGCCATGCGACCAGCCGAGGAGCGAGACCCGGTCGCCGATCGCCCAAGGCTGTGCCTGCAGCCAATGGCGTGCGGCATTGGCGTCGGCGATGCGGCCGCGGGAGGCGCGCACCGGGCGGTCGCGCATGCGGCATTGCGATGCCAGCCCACGCGAGCCGAAGCTGTCGGGGAAAACCACCGCGAAGCCTGCGGCGAGCAACGCCTCGCCCCAGTCCTGGTAACGTGGCGCGATCGGCCCGGAGGCGTCCGCCAGCCCGTCGCAGGTATGCAGCGCCACAACGGCTGGGAACGGCCCGGCACTGGCCGGGCGATACAGCGTTGCCCGCAATTGCAGGTCGCCGGCCGGTATCGCGATCTGCTCGGCGGCGCCGGCCGGCAAGGCGATCAGGGCCGTACCGCAAGCGACGAGAATGGATATCCAACGCATCGGGGCGATCCGGCGTGATGAGGACCGCTCAAGGCTAGCACGGGTGTGCGTAAACGGGGCGTCAACTCCGGGTATCGCGGGAGGGGGCGGCAATAGTGGTTTCAAGCCGGCCGGCAAATGATTATCTTGAAGCCTCGGGTCAAATCGGGCGGCCTCGCCTCGACGGAGGATAGCGTGCTCAACCGCTACGACCGCTCTTCGCCGGTGAACGGCGAAGCGGAGATCAAATATCTCGACGGCGACTTTCGCGTGGTGCGCCCCGGCGCCTTCGTGCGCTGCGCCGTGACCGGCGTGCCGATCCCGCTCGAAGAGCTCAAATACTGGAACGTGGAATTGCAGGAGCCCTACGCCACGCCGGAGGCGGTGCTGCAGCGGCAGCAGGAACGGCGCGCCAAATAACCGGACGCGCCTTCTGACGCGAACTCCTCAGGGGCTTGGCGTCATCCGTTCACGCAGGAATTGCCGGAAGCCGTTCTCGTCGCCGAGCAAGAGCGTCACCGGCAAGGCGCGGGTGGCGGCTGCCAGTGCTGCAAGCGATGGGTCCCCCGCCATGCGGGCGATGTCTTTCTCGGTGGTCAACAGCGTCAGACCGTCGCGTTCCGCCTGCGCCATGAGCGCGGCTGCTTCGTTGCGGCTATAGCGGTGATGGTCGGGGAAGGACTTGCGCAATGCGACTTCTATGCCGGCCGCCGCCAGCGTCTGGAAGAATTTCTCCGGATCGCCGATACCGGCAAAGGCCAGCACTTTGTTTTTGCCGAGCGCAGATATGGTTGCGCGGTCGGGCGCGAGCGCGCCATGAAACACCGGCAGTTTGCGCGCGGTGACGGCGGCAACGACATTCCCTGCGCCCGATACCGGGCCGATTACCAGCAGCGCATGGGCGCGGTCGAGTTGGGCGGCAAGCGGCGCGCGCAACGGCCCGGCGGGAAACACTCTTGCATTGCCGATGCCGCGCCGGCCGTCGATCACGACCAGCGCGAGGTCTTTGTACAAGGAAGGGTTCTGCAACCCGTCGTCCATGACAATGACGCTGGCGCCCGCCGCTTGCGCCATTTTCGCGCCGGCCACGCGATCGCGCGCAACGATCGTCGGCGCAACGGCGGCCAGCAGCAGCGGTTCGTCGCCCACATCGGCGGCGCGGTGGGTCTGCGGATCGACCCGCAGCGGCCCCGCAAGATGTCCGCCATAGCCGCGGCTGAGAAAAAACGGCCGTTCGCCCGCCGCCGTGAGCAGTTTTGCAATCGCGATAGCGGCGGGTGTTTTTCCACTGCCGCCGAGGGTGAGATTTCCGGCGCACAGCACGGGAATTTTAGCGCGCGCGCCGGGCCGCGCCATGCGCCATGCCGCGATGGCGCCATAGAGCGCGGCGAGCGGCGCCAGCGCACCGGCGGCGCCGGAGCCTTCGCGCCACCAAAAAGACGGTTCACGCATCGCCGCGCCCGAGCCGAAGTTGCATCAGATAGGGATCGAGCGCGCCAACGGTGCGCTCTAGCGCGCCACCCAGCGCCTCCACCGTGTCGCGCGCCGTCGCGGCAACGCTTTTGCGTTTCGCGGGATCGCCCAGCCAGGCGCCGATTTTTGCGGCGAGCATTTCGGCATCGCTCACCTGCTCGGCGCCGCGCGCCTTATCGAGCGCAACATAGATGTCGGCAAAATTCCAGACATGCGGCCCGTGCAGGATGGCCGCGCCGAGCTTGGCCGCCTCGATTGGATTCTGCCCGCCGTGGCGCACCAGCGAGCCGCCGATGAAGACGATCGGCGCCAGCCGATAGAGCAGCCCCAGTTCGCCCATGGTGTCGGCGATGTAGATGTCGGTGCCGGGCTCCAGCATCTGCCCGCGCGAACGCAGCGCCGCCTTGAGCCCGGCGGCGGCGGCGATTTCCGCGATACCGCTGCCGCGTTCGGGATGGCGCGGCGCAAGCAGGGTCAACAGGCCGGGAAAGCTCTGCCGCAGCCGCCGGTGCGCGTCGATGACCATGACTTCCTCGCCCGGATGGGTCGAGGCGGCGGCGAACGCCGGGCGCGACCCGATGGCCGCCTTCGCCGCTTGCAGCACGGCATCGTTGGCGGGCGGCGCGGGAACGTCGAGCTTGAGATTGCCGGTGATGACGATGCGCGGCGCGCCCAATTCACGCAAGCGTTCGGCGTCGGCGGGCGTGCGCGCCAGGCACAGATCGAACCGCCGCAGCAGCCCGCCGATGGTTGCACGCAAACGCCGCCAGCGGCGGAAGGATGATTCCGACAGCCGGCCGTTGACCAGGATCAGCGGCACGCGGCGCTCCGCGGTCTGCAAAATGAGATTTGGCCACAGATCGGATTCCACGAACAGCGACAGGTCAGGACGCCAATGATCGAGAAATTGCGCCACGAAACGCGGCGCATCGAGCGGAACGAATTGATGGATGGCGCCGCGCGGCAGCCTTTGTTGCGCAAGTCCGGCCGAGGTGACCGTGCCGGATGTCACCAGCACGAAAATTTCGCGCGCGCAAATCCGCTCGATCAGCGGAAACACCGCCATCAGTTCGCCGACGCTTGCGCCATGCACCCACACCAGCGGCCCGCGCGGACGCGCAATCCGGCTCAACCCGTAGCGCTCACTCATCCGCGCCGGATGCTCTTTGCCGAGCATTTTGCGCCGCGCCAGCAGCAGCGGCGCCAGCGGAGCCGCCGCCGCGCTGAGCAGACGGTAGGCGCGCAGCAATGCCGGCACGTTGTCGGTCACGGCTCGCCGTCTCCGCGCCGGTCGACGATCGCATAGGCGCGCGCGGTTACGGCGTTGAGTGCATCCTCAACCGCGCGCCGCGCCGCCTCCAGTGTCGCATCGTCGGCGTCTGGCGGCACGAAAATCGGGGCTCCGACGACGATCGCGCCGCGGCTGAACGGAAGATTGATCGCGCTGCGATCCCAATTTTTCAGCTCTTTGCGGCGGCTGGTTGCGGGCGCGACGGCAAAGATCGGACGCCCCGAGTGCTGCGCCAGTTTGACGATGCCGAGACCGGCGACGCGCGAAACTTTCGGCACGTCTGCGGTGAGCGCGACATTGTATCCTTGCGTGAGCGCTTGCAGCATGCCCCTGAAGGCGACCGCTCCGGCCTTGCGGTGGAAATCGCGGCCGTGGTCGCCGGAGCCGCGGATCGTCCCGATCCCGAGTTTTTCGGCGGCGATCGCGTACATCTCGCCGTCGCGATGGCGCGAAATGAGAACCTTGACGCGATGTTGGCGCCGCACGAACGGCATCATGAAATGCTGGCCATGCCATATGGCAAAGATAATCGGCTGGTGGGTATCGATGCTTTGATAGATGTCCGCCGGTTCGATGGTGAACCGGCTCGTGTGCCATACCAGGCGAAGATACCACGATGCCGCCGTCCCGGCCGCCTTCTGTACCGCGGGCCTGCTCGCAAATCGCTTGAACGACGGCATCGGAAAAATCGCCTAACGCGCCGGCCGTGCGCTGCTGTCCGGATCGAGCAGCCGGTGCAGGTGGACGATGAAATAGCGCATCTGCGCATTATCGACGGTCTTCTGCGCTTGCGCCTTCCAGGCGCTGTAGGCGCTGGCGTAATTCGGATAGACGCCGACGATATCGATCTTGTCGATATCCTTGAATTCCGTGTCGCCGATATTTGTCAGCTCGCCGCCGAGCACGAGATGCAGCAACTGCTTTGCCGGGATATTTTCGGACATGGCGCGGTCCATGGGTTCCTGGGGTTCGGTCCTTCGAGACTTTCCGGCGATTGACCGGCGTGCAGCCAATCAAACTTGTTTTGCAATTTCGTCTTGTTCGTCTTGCCGGTCGCGCAGCAGCCCGATCAGCGTCGCATGACGGGCTTGTCCCGCGGCGAGGAGCGCGCCATGCACGGGGTCCGCCCGGTTGTAATTCAGTGCCCGTCCCATGAAATCGGTCAGCGTGCCGCCGGCTTCGTGCACCAAAAGATCGGCTGCCGCAAGGTCCCAGTCATGACTGTTGCCTGCCGTGAATGCGGCATCGATCGCGCCTTGTGCAACGCGCGCAAGCCGCAAGGCAAGAGAATGCACCTTCGGCACTGCAACGGTCTTCGGGTTCGCGCGCGTTATCCACTGTAGATAGCGTTGCGGCCCGGCGATTGTCGCGCCGTCGAGATGGCCTTGCGGCGTCGCCGCGATCGGAACGCCGTTAAGCGTTGCGCCTTCGCCGGCGGCGGCCAGAAACAATTCGCCGCTCGCCGGCACGTAAATCGCGGCGAGCGAGGGGCGGCCTTGCTCGGCCAGCGCCACCGAAATCGACCAGTCGGCGCGGCCGGCGATATAGGCGCGCGTGCCGTCGATCGGATCGACGATCCAGAGCGCCGATGCCGCCATGCGCGCCGGCGCGTCCTCGGTTTCCTCCGACAGCCAGGCGGCGCCCGGCGCCGCGGCGGTAAGCCGCTCGCGCAGCAGATCGTTGACGGCAATGTCGGCCTCGGTCACCACCGATGATTGACCCTTGGCCCAGCTCTTGAGCGAGGCGCCCTGAAAAGTGGTCAGCGCCAGGCTGCCCGCCTCGCGCATGATGTCGGCGAGGCGTTCGCGCAGAATTGTGCGGTCACTGCCCGGCAACGGTCAGGCCTTCGACCCGCACGGTCGGCGCATTGGTGCCGTAGCGAAATTCAAGATCGTTCGCCGGCGTCAGCGTGCGGAATATTTCCAGCAAGTGCCCGGCGATGGTGACCTCGCTCACCGCATAGCTGCGCTTGCCGTTCTCGATCCAGAATCCGGCGGCGCCGCGGCTGTAGTCGCCGGTCACGCCATTGACGCCGGATCCGATCAGGTCGCTGACATAAAAGCCGGCGGCAATGTCGGCGATCAGCGCTTCGGGGGTCATGCTGCCGGCTGCCAGATGCAGATTGGTTGCGCCCGGCGATGGCGTCGAGGAGACGCCGCGCTGGGCATGCCCGGTGGTGGCGAGGCCAAGCTCGCGCGCAGTGGCGCAATCGAGCAGCCAGGATTGCAGCACGCCGTCATCGATCAAGGCCAGCGGTTTTCCGGCAACGCCCTCGGCATCGAACGGCCGCGAGCGCAAACCGCGCCGCCGGAACGGATCGTCGAGGATGCGGATGCCGCCGGCGAATAGTTTTTCACCCAACTTGTTCTTGAGAAAACTGGTCTTGCGCGCAACCGCAGCGCCGTTGATGGCGCCCGCGAGATGGCTCACCAGCGAGCCGGCGACGCGCGGATCGAACACCACCGGCACCTTGCGCGTCGAAACCTTGCGCGGATTGAGCCGCTCGACGGCGCGCAGGCCGGCGGTGCGGCCGACCTTCTCGGCGCTTTCCAGGTCCGCCGCGTGCAGCGTCGAGGAGAAATCGTAATCGCGTTCCATGCCGGTGCCTTGCCCGGCAATCGCGGTCATGGAGAGCGAATGGCGCGAGCCCAGATAAGCGCCGTGAAATCCGTGGCTGGTCGCGAGCACCATGCCGCCGATTCCGGCCGACGCGGACGCGCCGCCGGATTTGGCAACTCCGCGGACACCAAGACCGGCCTGCTCGGCATCGCGCGCCATGCGTTCGAGCTGCGCGACGGTCGGCAGATTTGGATCGATCAAATCGAGATCGGGAAACTCCCGCGCCAGCAGGCTGGCGTCGGCGAGACCGGCAAACCGGTCCTCCGGCGCCGCACGCGCCATCGCCACCGCACGCTCGGCGAGGCCGGCGGTGCCGTCGGCGGACAGATCGTTGGTGGACACCACCGCCTGGCGTTTGCCGACCAGCACGCGCAGGCCCACATCGTCGCCTTCCGCGCGCTCGGATTCCTCCACCGCGCCGTCGCGCACCTCGATCGACAACGACATCGAGCGCACTGCGACCGCATCGGCGGCATCGGCGCCGGCGCGGCGGGCGGCGGCGATCAGCCGCTCGGCCAGTTCGCTCAAGGCGGTTTGGTCGAGCAGGGAGGAGGAGGGAGCTCGCATCACGATGGCTTTCAAATGGCGCAGGAAAAGCAGGACCGCAAGCGCCGGTAGCGACATTTTGCGGACCCGCCGCAACACCTCGTCAATCATGCTTTGCAACGCCGCGTCAATCATGCATCGCGATGGCGGCGGCGGCAGAATCGGTTAACCGCAAACTTTAAGCGGATTCCGAGGTGTTTCTGACATTCTGCGCGCAACGATCGGGCGAAAAAGCCCGGCGTGGGAGAGTTTGAGGCGTCAAATGCGAGTTGGCGGATCGCCCGCCGGGTCGAGCCGTGCATTGCGGCTCGACCCGTTCGCCCTGCCCGTGCGTTTCTCGGCGGCCGATGCTGCCGCGGACGAGCGGGTGCGCGATGTCGAACTGCACCGCGAGCGCGTGGTCGTGCGCCGGGCGGTGCGCGGCATGCGCATGGCGCTCAACCTGCCGGTCTCGGCATTTCTCGGTGTCGCGATCAGCATGCTGCCGCCGGAAGGCGAGACGCAGGCCGCCGTCGCGGTCATGCTCGAACACAAGGACCCTTCGCTTGCCTTGCCATTGTTCATGTCGCCGGAAAGCGACGACGTGATGGCGCAATGGCAGTCATGGTCGCGCGTGCTGGGGTTGCCGCTGCTGGTGGCCGAAGCCGACGGCGATCTGCGCGAGCCGTTCGCGCGTCTGGGTCAGATCCGGATTCACGCCCCGCGGCAGCGCCGCCGCCGCCGCGGTCCGCTCAAGCGCCGCCGCCCGTCGATTTTGCTGCGCCGCCGGCCGGGCCGGATCACCGAGACAACGCCGGTGCGTCGCGGCGAGCGCGAGATCATCGCACGCAACTAGAAATTACTTACACCGCCGCAGCTTGAGCGTCCCGCCGGGCTGCATCTGCAGCTCGAGATGGTCGGCGTCGATCTGGCGCAGGGTGACGGTGTTGCGCCCGTTGACCTGGCCGGTGCGGAATTCTTCGGTGACGCGGTAGGTGCCCGTGCCCTGCGGGTTTACCGTCAGCGCGCGAAAGTCCGGCACGCCGCCTTTGCTGTCGAACCGCCGCTCGCCCCGAAAATCGATGACGCGCAGCTTGGCGCAATCGATCGCGCCTTTTTCCGTGCTGTTGCTTTGCCCCCATTTACCGGACGCTGGATAGTTCGCGGCGTGCGCGGGCGCGGCGAGGAGGCCGAAAAAGATGAGCGTGGGTACAATGCGCTTCATGATGATTGCTCTCGGCATGGAATTTGGCACACGGCCGGCCAAAATCAAATCACGCCCGTGCGAATGATTAACGCTGCGCGGATAAAGCGCTTCAAATTCAGAGTTTCCCGGGATCGCCATATCCCCCCGCCGTCGGCGTCTGGATGATGACGGCTTCTCCGGCGTCGATCACGGTCGCGTCGCAGCCTTGTAGTCTCTCCATCCGCCCGCCCTTGCGGCGTACCCAATTCTCGCCGATCTGACCCGGCGCGCCGCCGGCGAGGCCGAACGGCGGCACGCGGCGGTGGCCGGATAAAATCGTGCATTCCATCTTTTCCAGAAAGCGAATTGTGCGGCGGATGCCGTCGCCGGCGTTCCATTTGCCGCGCCCGCCGGAGCCCTGGCGGATGTGGAAATCCTCCAGCAGCACCGGATAACGGAATTCCAGCACTTCCGGATCGGTGAGCCGCGTATTGGTCATGTGGGTGTGGACGGCGTCGGTGCCGGGAAAGCCGGGACCTGCGGGCGAGCCGGAGCAGATCGTCTCGTAATATTGATATTTGGCGTTGCCGAAATTGAGATTGTTCATGGTGCCTTGCGCGGCCGCCATCGCTTCGAGCGCGCCGAACAGGCAATTGGTCACGGCTTGCGATGTCTCCACATTGCCCGCGACCACGGCGGCCGGATATTCCGGCG
Source organism: Rhizobium sp. Q54 (assembly GCA_945861895.1). GTDB lineage: Bacteria > Pseudomonadota > Alphaproteobacteria > Rhizobiales > Xanthobacteraceae > Pseudolabrys. Next base: position 43,680 of record CAMAWF010000005.1, on the reverse strand, counting down.
TGAGCATCGAGCGCTTCGGAATGACGATCCTGATCGGGCGCAGGCAGCCGGCATTCATCGGGATATCGTCGTCCACCATGACGCGGAAGACATAGAGCACCGCGGCGCGCGTCACCGGCTCGGGCGCGTTGAAATTGGTCGGCTGCTGCGGCGAGGTGCCGGTGAAATCCACCGTCGCTTCGCGTTTCTGCTTGTCGACCGCGATTTTGACCTTGATGACGGTGCCCTGGTCCATCTCGTAGGAAAATTCGCAATCGTGCAGGCGGTCGAGCACGCGCCGCACGCTTTCCGCGGCGTTGTCCTGCACGTGCTGCATATAGGCCTCGACCACCGGCAGCGTGAACTGCGCCAGCATCTTGCGCAGCTCCTGCACGCCCTTTTCGTTGGCCGCGATCTGCGCCTTCATGTCGTTGACGTTCTGCAGCGGATTGCGTGCGGGATATTTCGCGCCGGTGAGCGCGCGCATGAGCTCTTTTTCCCGGAAGCGGCCGCGATCGACGAGCTTGAAGTTGTCCATATAGACGCCTTCCTGCTCGATCGTCGTGGCGTTGGGCGACATCGAGCCGGGCGAAATGCCGCCGACATCGGCGTGATGCCCGCGCGAGGCGACCCAGAACAGAATTTTGCGTCCCTTGGCGTCAAACGCCGGCGTGCACACCGTGATATCCGGCAGATGCGTGCCGCCGTTGTAGGGCGCGTTGATGGCGTAAACGTCGCCGGGGCGGATTTTCCCGCGGTTCTCGCGGATGATGGTTTCCACCGCGCGGTCCATCGAGCCGAGATGCACCGGCATGTGCGGCGCATTGGCGACCAGCGTGCCGTCGGACGCACATACTGCGCAGGAAAAATCCAGCCGCTCCTTGATATTGACCGAATAGGCGGTGTTTTGCAGCGACACGCCCATCTGCTCGGCGATCGACATGAACAGGTTGTTGAAAATCTCCAGCATCACCGGGTCGGCGCGCGTGCCGATGGCATGCATGCGCTTGAGCGCGACGATGCGCTTGAGCACGAGATGGTTCTTGGCGGTGATTTCGGCCTGCCAGCCGTCCTCGACCACGACGGTCTGGTGCGGCTCGACCGCGATGGCGGGACCTTTTATTTTCGATCCCGGCTGTAGTTGTTCGCGGGTATAGACGGCGGCCTTGTGCCATTTCCCGCCGGAGAAAAACTTCGTGCGGCGCGCCGGCGCGCCCAGCCTGTTGCGCTGCTTGCGCGCGGCTTTCTCGCGGAACTTTACGCCGCCGCCGATGGCCTCCGCCGACACCGCCTCGACCACCAATTGCTTGGCGCGGTCGATGAAGCCGAAGCGCGCCTTGTGCGCCTTTTCGAACGCCGTTTTCATCGCGGCCAGCGCGCCGGCCTTGATCACCAGCGCGGTGTCGGTGCCGGCATAGCGGATATGCGCGCGCACAATGATTTTGATCTTGTGCACGGGCACGCCCTGGCCGGCGATTTCATTTTTGGCGGCTTTGCCGAGATTTGTTCCGACGCGCTTGATCGCGGCGAGCGACTTCCCCCCGAACGGTTCCTCGATGGCCTGCTGGCGGGTGGCGCGAATGTCGGCGAGCCCCATGCCATAGGCCGAGAGCAGCGAGGAGAACGGATGGATCAAAACCTTGGTCATGCCGAGCGCGTCGGCGACCAGGCAGGCGTGCTGCCCGCCGGCGCCGCCGAAACAATTGAGCGCATAGCGCGTAACGTCATAGCCGCGCTGCACGGAAATCTTCTTGATCGCATTCGCCATGTTCTCGACCGCGATCTTGATGAAGCCGTCGGCGACTTCCTCCGGCGTGCGGCCGCCGCCCACCTGTCGCGCCAGACCGGTGAATGCATCGCGCACCGCGCCGGAATCGAGCGGCAGATTCTGCGCGGGCCCGAAAATCTTCGGGAAAAAATCCGCGATCAGTTTGCCGGTCATCACATTGGCGTCGGTGACCGCGAGCGGTCCGCCGCGCCGGTAGCATTTGGGGCCGGGATTGGCGCCGGCCGAATCCGGCCCGACGCGAAAGCGCGCGCCGTCGAAATGCAAAATCGAGCCGCCGCCGGCCGCGACCGTGTGGATGAGCATCATCGGCGCGCGCATCCGCACGCCGGCGACTTCGGTTTCGAACGCGCGCTCGTATTCGCCGTCGTAGTGCGACACGTCGGTGGATGTGCCGCCCATATCGAACCCAATGAGCCGGTCGAAGCCGGCCTCGCGACCGGTTTGCGCCATGCCGACCACGCCGCCGGCCGGGCCGGACAAGATCGCGTCCTTGCCCTGGAACAATTCGGCCGCCGTCAGCCCGCCCGACGACATCATGAACATCAGGCGGATGTTTTTTTCACCGCCCCCTGGAGGGGAGGATGAAGAGGAGTCTGCGGCAAGTTCTCCCCCGACTGTCGAGACGTAACTGCGCAGGATCGGCGAGAGATAAGCGTCCACCACCGTGGTGTCGCCGCGGCCGACCAGCTTGATCAGCGGCGACACCTCGTGGCTCACCGAAACTTGCGGAAATCGAAGTTCGCGCGCGAGCGCAGCCACGCGCCGTTCGTGCTCGGGATAACGGTAGGCGTGGATGAAGACGATCGCCACCGCCTCGATCCCGTCCGTCCTGGCGCGTTCCAGCTCCGCGCGCACCGCATCGAGTTCGAGCGCCTTTTCCACTGTGCCGTCGGCGCGCACGCGCTCGTCGACCTCCGCTACGCGCTCATAGAGCATTTCCGGCTTGAAGATGTGCTTGGCGAAAATCTTCGGCCGCGCCTGGTGGCCGATGCGCAGTGCGTCGCGGAAACCTTTGGTGACCAGCAACAGCGTACCCTCGCCCTTGCGCTCCAAGAGCGCGTTGGTCGCAACCGTCGTGCCCATTTTTACCGTACCCACCCGGCCGGGCGGGATCGGCTCGCCGGTCTTGAGACCCAGCAGGTCGCGGATACCCTGCACCGCGGCGTCGCCATAGGCTTCCGGGTTGTCGGAAAGCAGCTTATGCGCGACCAGCGTGCCGTCGCTCCGCCGCCCGACCACGTCGGTGAAGGTGCCGCCACGGTCGATCCAGAAGTCCCAGGCTTTGCCGGCTTGCCCCTTCACGTCTTAACTCCACCCATTGGCCCAATGACGGCCTTGCAACCTACCGGCCGAAGGCGCGATGCTTGCGCTTCGCTTTCCCGGCCGCGGCCCCGACAATGCCCCGGTCCCCCAGGAGGAGACAATGACTGTGATGTTACGTGCGTGTGTGGCCGCCATATTCGCGGCCACCCTGTCTACCGCCGCCTCTGCGCAGAACAAGTGGGATCTGCCGACGCCCTATCCCGCCGGCAACTTCCATACCAAAAACGTCGTGCAATTTACGCAAGACGTGGACAAGGCCACCAACGGGTCGCTGAAAATCACCGTGCATCCGGCCGGCTCCTTGATCAAGCATGCGGACATCAAACGCTCGGTGCGGCAGGGCACGGCGCCGATCGGCGAAGTCCTCGTTTCGCTCGCCGCCAACGAAGCGCCGGTCTTCGGCCTCGATTCCGTGCCGTTCCTCGCCACCGGCTATGACTCTTCCAAAAAGCTCTATGCCGCGCAGCGGCCTTTCCTCGAAAAGCAGATCGATAAGGAAGGCCTGATGCTGCTGTTCTCGGTGCCGTGGCCGCCGCAGGGCCTGTATGCCAAGCGCGATATCAATTCGGTTGATGATCTCAAGGGACTAAAATTCCGCACCTACAATGCCATGATCGGCCGCCTCGCGGCGCTCGCCGGTTCGATCCCGACCCAGATCGAGGTGCCCGATCTGCCGACCGCCTTCGCCACCGGCCGCGTCGAAGTGATGATCACCTCGGCTTCGACCGGCGTCGATACCAAGTCGGAGGATTACCTCACGCATTACTACGACACGCAGGCCTGGCTGCCGCGCAACATGGTGCTCGTGAACAAGGAAGCTTTCGGCAAGCTGACGGCGGCGGAAAAAAAGGCCGTGATGGACGCGGCCAAGGTCGCCGAGGAGCGCGGCTGGAAAGCTTCGCTGGATGAAATGACGATAAAAACCGACGCCTTGAAGGCTGCGAAAATCAAGGTGCAGCCGCCAAGCCCGGCGCTCAAGGCCGGACTTGCCAAGATCGGCGAAACCATCGCAGCCGAATGGGCTACCGCCGCCGGCGACGACGGCAAGGCGATGCTTGCTGCTTTTCGCAAGTAAGCTCGTAACGGAGCCGCGAGCGCAGTTTACCCTCTCCCCTTGTGGGAGAGGGTGGCTCGGGCTGCAAGCCCGAGCCGGGTGAGGGGTCCTTGTCGGCAGCACAACATCACAGATCTGTTTCTGACCGCCTTCGAGCGAATGCGCGGCACTTGCTTTCGCGACTCAACTTTGACGACGCCGACCCCTCACCCGGCGCCTCACTGCGCTCGGCGCCACCCTCTCCCACAAGGGGAGAGGGTTAGTGCGCAAAGCACTCGACACACTCTACGGCGCGGCGCTCTGGCTGTCGGCGCTTTGCCTCGTCGCCATAGCGCTGATGGTCGGCTTGCAGCTTGCCGGCCGGCTCATCGATGGCACGCTCGCGCTGATCGGCCGCCAGCCGGAGGGCATCATCATTCTCTCGCTCGCCGAGATCGCCGGCTATCTGCTGGCGGCGGCGAGTTTCTTCGCGCTTGCCCCGACGCTGAAATCCGGCGCGCATATCCGCGTCACCATGCTGCTCTCGGGATTGAGCGAAAGTATGCGGCGCTGGCTGGAAATCTGGGCGTTCGCGGCGTCGGCGACCTTCTCCGCTTACATCACCTGGAACGTCGGCTCGTTCACCTATTATTCGTGGCGTTTCAACGAAGTGTCGTCCGGCTTGATCCCGGTGCCGCTGGCGTTGCCGCAAGCCGCAATGGCGGCGGGAATTTTCATCCTCACCGTCGCCTTGCTGGATGAGCTTGTCATCGTCGTTCGCCGCGGACATCCGACGTTCCGCAAGGCCGAAGAAGCGCTCACGCTCGGCAAGGAGGGGTAGATGGAGCTTCTCCCTCTGTCCGTCCTGCTGATGCTGCTGCTGTTCGTCATCCTCGGCTCCGGCGTCTGGATCGCGCTCGCGCTGGCGATGGTCGGGCTCGTCGCCGTGCTGACCAAATTGTCGGTGCCGGCCGGACAGGTGCTCGCCACCTCGATGTGGGCGGCGTCGAATTCGTGGGATCTCACCGCGCTGCCGATGTTCATCTGGATGGGCGAAATTCTCTACCGCACGAAATTGTCCGAAGACATGTTCGAGGGGCTGGCGCCCTGGCTGCAGAAACTTCCCGGCCGCTTGCTGCATGTGAACGTGGTCGGCTGCGCCATCTTCGCGGCGGTGTCGGGATCTTCGGCGGCCACCTGCGCCACCATCGGCCGTATTTCGTTGCCGGAACTGCTCAAGCGCGGCTACGACATCAAGATGGCGATCGGCACGCTGGCCGGTTCCGGCACGCTCGGCCTGCTGATCCCGCCCTCGATCATCATGATCGTCTATGCGAGCGCGACCGATCAGTCGATCGCGCGTCTGTTCATCGCCGGCGTCATCCCCGGCATCATGCTCGCCGGATTGTTCTCAGGCTTCATTGTGGTCTGGGCGCTGTTCAACAAAGACCGCATGCCGCCGCCCGACCCGCCGACCAGCTTCATCAACCGCGTCGTGGCGACGCGCCGGCTCATCCCGATCATCCTGCTGATCCTCGGCGTGATCGGATCGATCTATGGCGGGCTTGCGTCCGCGACCGAGGCCGCGGTGGTCGGCGTGTTCCTCTCGCTGGCGCTGTCGTGGTGGATGGATACGCTCAACTGGACGACGTTCAGCGATGCGCTGCTCGGCGCCGCCAAGACCAGCTGCATGATCGCGTTCATCCTCGCGGGCGCGGCCTTTCTCACCGCCGCGATGGGCTTCACCGGCATACCGCGGGCGCTGGCGGAATGGATCGGCGAATACAATCTGCCGCATTGGCAATTGCTCACCGTACTGACGATTTTCTACATCATCCTCGGCTGCTTCCTCGACGGCATCTCGATGGTGGTGCTCACCACCGCCGTCATCATGCCGCTGGTGCAGAAAGCCGGCTTCGACCTGATCTGGTTCGGCATCTACATCGTATTGGTGGTGGAGATGGCGCAGATCACGCCGCCGGTCGGGTTCAATCTCTACGTCCTGCAAGGCATGACCGGCCGCGACATCTTCACCATCGGCCGTTACACGCTGCCGCTGTTTTTCCTGATGTGCTTGGCGGTCGTGCTGATCGTGATGTTCCCCGGGCTCGCGCTGTGGCTGCCCTCGACCATGCTGGACGTGAAGTAGCGTTATCAGTTTGATTGCGCGCCGCGCTTGACGCGCATGCGCTGGCCGATCACCACCGTCGCCACCACGGCGGCGGCGAACAGCAGGGTTTCCAATTCGATCCGCTCGCCGTTCACGGGCCATGCGAGCGCCACGATCACTAACGGCTGCAACAGCAACACCTGGCTCATGCGGGCGACGCCGCCCATCGCCATCGCGACGTTGAATACGAAAAAGGAAAAATATTGGCTGACGAAGCTGACATAGACCAGCCCGGCCCAGGCCGCGGCGGGCACGCTGGCGATGGCGGCCGGCCATAGCGCGGCGGTGGCGGCGGCGGAAAGCGGCAGGAAAATCACCACCGACCACGAAATCACTTCCCAGCCGGGCATCTTCGCCGTCAACCGCGCCGACAATGTGTAGCCGATGGCGCCGGAGATGACGCCGCCGAGCAGGAAGACGTCGCCGTAGTCCACCGCTTCGATGCCCGCGCGGCGGACAATGAAAGTGAGCACCAGGCAGGTCCCTGCCACGCTCACAAGCCAGAAGCCGGCGCTTGGGCGCTCGTGTGCCAGCGCGGCGGCGGCCGCAGCCGTCGCCAGCGGCATGATGCCGAGCACGACGCCGCCGTGCGCGGCGGCCACGCTCATCATGGCGAGCGCGATGAACAGCGGAAACGCAAAGACAATACAAAATCCGGCGGCGAACAGTTCGAGCCGCAGGCCTCGCGGCGGCAGCTTGTGCCGCGTGAGCAGCAGCAATAACGCCGCCGAGCATCCTGCGATGGTGACGCGCGCGGCGGTCAAGAACAGCGGATCGAAGCCGGTGACCGCAAGCCGCGTCGCCGGCAGCGTGCCGGCGAACATGCACATGCCGATGCAGCCAAGCAGGAGGCCGAGTTTTTTGCGGGAAGCGGGCGATGACATGCGGACGGACGCTAGCCCGCCCTTCTGGCCTTCACCAGTGAAAGTCTACAATGGGTCATGTCGGTCGCAGCGATGATTTGAATTGCATATCAGCCGCGCGTCACCCGCATGCGCTGGCCGATCACCACCGTCGTCACCACGGCGGCGGCGAACAGGATGGTTTCGAGATCGATGCGCTCGCCGTTCACCGGCGCCGCGAGCGCCAGGGTCACGAACGGCTGTAGCAGCAGCACCTGGCCGACGCGGGCGATCCCGCCCATGGCCAGCGCCGCGTTGAAGAGGAAGAAGCCGGTATATTGGCTGACCAAGCCGATATAGCCGAGCGCCGCCCACACCGGATAAGGCACGTTTGCGAGATCGGCCGGCCACAGCGCGAAGGTGGCGGCGGCGGCGAGCGGAAGGAAGATCGTCACTGACCAGGAAATCACTTCCCATCCGGGCATCAGCGATGTGAGCCGGCCGTAGAGCGTGTAGTTGACGGCACCGGCGATCACCGCGGCGATCAGAAAGAAGTCGCCGGCGCTCACCGTATCGGCGCCGCCGCGGCGCAGCACGAAAGTCACCACGACGATGGCGCCGGCGGCGCTCACCAGCCAGAAGCCGCCGCTCGGCCGCTCGTGCGCCAGCAGCGCAGCGCCGGCAGCGATCGCCAGCGGCTGGATGCCGAGCACCACGCCGCCGTGCGCGGCGGGCACCGTCATCATCGCCAGCGCGGTGAGAATCGGAAAGGCGACGATGCTGCAAAATCCGGCGCTAAAGAGCGCGGGCCACAGTGTTCGCGGCGGCAGCGTACGGCGCGTGGCGATGAGCACCATCAACGCCGTGCATCCGGCAAGCGTCGCGCTGGCGGCGCTCAGGAACAAGGGATCGAGCGCCGTGACCCCGAGCCGCCGGGCAGGAAGAGTCGCGGCGAAGGTCACCATGCCGGCGATGCCAAGCGCGAGGCCGAGGTTCTGGTGGGAAAAAGATATTTGGCGAAAAAAGGTCATGGACGCCTATGCGCGACGCTAGCAATTGCAACGCGCCGCATCCAACGAAAGCCCGCGATCAATGCATCAGCGGAAACGATCGATTGAAAAATGGCGGGGGCCCGGCGGGTTTTCCGCCGAGCCCCCTTAACATATCAGCCGGCCTATAAGCCGGGTTCTGTAAGGCATGTAGCGCGAGCCACATGCGTGACGGCCATTCCTCTGGGACGCCGGTTACCCGCCGCCTCCAGCAACCTACCCGAACGGCTGATCCGGACAGGACCTGAGACTTGCGTCCCGCGCCGCTCCTATTCGGTCTTGCTCCCGGTGGGGTTTGCCGTGCCGCCTGCGTTGCCGCCGGCGCGGTGCGCTCTTACCGCACCTTTTCACCCTTACCCGTCGAAGCTTTCGCGAAGACGGGCGGTCTGCTCTCTGTGGCACTTTCCCTGGGGTTGCCCCCGCCGGACGTTATCCGGCACCGTTTGTCCTTGGAGCCCGGACTTTCCTCCCCGGCCACCTTTCGGTGAAATGCCGGAGCGGCCGTCCAGCCGACTGACGCTGATAGCAATGGGGAGGTCGAGCGTCCGCGTCAAGCGCCGCGGCGTTAATCATTCCAGCGGCGTGGGCCGGGTTTCGATCAGCGCGCGCAGCGTTGTCGTGGTGGAATCGTCGGCGATGCCGTCGACGCGCCCGGGACGGAAATGGCGCTGGAACGCGGCGACCACAATGCGCGTATCTTCATCGTAGGTGCCGGTCGCTTCCAGGCCGTAGCCGTAACCCGCCAGGTTGCGTTGCAGTTGCGTGACCGCGTCGCCCATGTCGCCAGGCGCCAGCTGCGGACCTGCAAGCGTCAGCGGCGCCGGCCGCACCCAATGGCCGATGCCGGACTCGCTCAACAGCCCCCAGGGGAATTTCTCGCCGGGGTCCTGCTTGCGCGCCGGGGCCACATCGGAATGCGCCAGCACCCGGTCGGGGCGGATCTGGCGTCGGCGGGCGAGAATGCCGCGGCAAAGCGTAATCACTGCGGCGATCTGCCGCCGCGGAAAATCCGGATAGTCGAAATCGTGGCCGGGATTGGCGATCTCGATGCCGATCGAATGGGAGTTGATGTCGGTTGCGCCGGCCCATGACGAGACGCCGGCATGCCAGGCGCGGCGCGTTTCCGGCACGCATTGCACGATGCGGCCGTCGGCGAACACGACATAGTGGGACGAGACTTTGCTTTCCGCCGAGCATAACCGGTCGAGCGCGGCCTGATCGTCCTGCATTCCGGTGTAATGCAGCACGACCATATCGGGCGGCATGCCGTCTTTGCGCTCGTCGTGGTTCGGCGAGGCAACGATATCGGAGACGATGAATGAATCCGGCTGGAAGGGCGGCATGGCCCGAAGCATAAGCGCTATGGCGGGAAATCTGGAATGAAACGTCGTACCGGTATCCAACGCCGCACCTGTTTAACGCAAGTTTTCAACGCAAGTCTTTAACGCAAGTCTTTAACGCAAGTCTTTAACGCAAGTCTTCAACGCAAGTCTCGCCAGATAATAACCCGGCCCGCGACACTGTCCCCGACCGGGCCGTAACTTAACTCACTCATTGATAACGCCAAGGATAACGCCAAGCCAGTCAACCCGAACGGGTTACCGGTTTCTGCGGTCCGGTCTCTGCGACAAGGCGATGGCGCGGCGCCGCCGGACCTCGCGGCAACCAATCCTTAAGCCGGCTGGTCGTTAATGAGGTGTTGCCAGCGTGGCCGAGGGCCCCCGGGCGCGGCTGGCGGCGCTTCCGTTGACGCCCATATTAGCCCATGATATCCCAAAATAACCCACCACGTTTTGTTGATTTCCCTGACCCCAGGGGCGTCCGGGCGATGGGGGCCAAGGCCTCTCGCGGAGGCCGCGGTGGTTGCGTCCAGTCGGGTGCCAAAGATGAACCGCTTCGTGTCCAACACGACGCTGCGGCTCGACTCCAAGGGGCGCGTATCGATACCGGCTCCTTTTCGTGCGGTGCTCGGCCGCGATGGTTTCGACGGCCTCTATTGCTATCCGGCGCTCGATCGCCCGGCGATCGATGCCGGGGGGAACGCGCTGATGTCGGAGATCGAAACGGTGATCGCGCGCTTTGCGCCCTTTTCGGAAGAACGCGAGCAGTTTTCGGCCGCTCTCTATGGCACCAGCGCGACCCTGAAGCTCGATGCCGAGGGCAGGGTGACGCTGAACGAGCCGTTGAAGGTCCACGCCGGAATCGCCGACCGGGTTCTGTTCGTCTGGCTCGGTCACAAGTTTCAGCTCTGGGAGCCCGGCCGCTTCCAAGCCGAGCTCGCGCAGGCCACCCAAAAGGTGCGCGCGCTCCGGGAGCAATTGAAATCCCAGGCGGCGGCGCCAACGGCGCATGGAGCATGGGAATGACGGCGGGCGGCGACGGCTTTGCGGCTGTCGCTGGTGGGCCGGCGCAACATATTCCTGTGCTCGGCCGCCCGGCGGTCGACTTCCTCGATGTCAAAGACGGCGGCATCTATATCGACGCGACATTCGGCGCCGGCGGCTATACACGGCGCATTCTCGATGCCGCGAACGCAAACGTCATCGGCATCGACCGCGACCAGAGCGCCATCGCGCGCGGCGCCGGTCTGGTGGAAGCCGCGCAAGGCCGGCTGACGCTGATCGAGGATCGATTTTCCAATCTCGATAACGCGGCGAGCGAGTGCGGCGCCGCCGCCGTCGATGGCGTCGTGCTCGACCTCGGCGTGTCTTCGATGCAGCTCGACCGGGCCGAGCGTGGATTCTCCTTCCGCCTCGACGGGCCGCTCGACATGCGCATGGGCGAATCGGATGTCGATGCGGCTGGTTTGATCGCGACGGCATCGGAGCGCGATCTTGCATCGATCATCTTCACGCTCGGCGAAGAGCGGCATTCGCGCGCGGTTGCCCGCGCCATCGTCAAGGCGCGCGCCGACGCGCCGATCGTCACGACGCGGGCGCTCGCCGACATCGTCGCGCGCGTGGTCCGCTCGCGGCCGGGCGACATTCATCCGGCGACGCGCACGTTTCAGGCGCTGCGCATTTTCATCAACGACGAACTGGGCGAGCTTGCAGCCGCGCTTGCCGCCGCCGAGCGCGTGCTCAAGCCGGGCGGGCGGCTGGTCGTGGTGTCGTTTCATTCGCTCGACGACCGCATCGTCAAATCGTTCCTGGTCGAACGCAGCCGGATCGGCGGCGGCTCGCGCCATCAACCGGAAGTCGAGCGTCCGGCGCCGACCTTCAGCGTTCTCACCAAGCGGCCGGTGGTTGCCGACGAAACCGAAATTGCAAAAAATCCCCGTGCGCGCTCGGCCAAATTGCGCGCCGCCGAGCGCAACGATGCTCCCGCGCGCGCGGCCATGGACGATCTGCTGCCGCGGCTGCCGTCGCTCGCCGACATTATCAAGGGGAGGTGACGATGCGCCTTCTCAACATAGTGGTCATCGGCGCGCTCGTGCTGGCGGCATCCTATGTCTACAAGATCAAATTCGATTCCACCTTGCAGGGCGAGCGCGTGGCCAAGTTGCGCGGCGAAATCCGGCGCGAGCGCGACGCCATCGCCGCGTTGCGCGCGGAATGGGCCAAGCTCGATACGCCCGGACGCATCCAATTGCTGGCGAAACGCCATTTGCCGCTCAAGCCGATCGAGCCGGCGCAATTCGACAATCTCGACCGGTTGCCGGAACGGCCGAAGGGTTACCTGCGCCCGCCGGCGGACGATCCGATCGGCGCCTTGCTCAGCCCCCAAAGCGACGGCGCGACCGGAAGCCTGCCGGCCGGCAGGGTGAATTGATGCACGCCCCGCAAGCGGTGAATTCGCGCTGGCAGCGTGCGCTGCGATCGCTGCTCTATGGCAGCGGCATCGACCGCAACGTCAAAGCCAGGGCGCGCATCGGCCTTGCCATCTTTGCCTTCGTCGGAATCTACGCCATCATCGCGCTGCGCCTGGTCATGCTCACGGTAACGCCCGAGGGCCTCAGCACCCGCCGCGGCGTGGGACAGGATGCCGTTTCCACCGCGCGCCCGGACATCCTCGACCGCAACGGCGAAATCCTGGCGACCGACGTCAAGACGCCCTCGCTGTTCGGCGAACCGCGCAAGATCATCGACGTCGACGAGGCGGTGGAATTGCTCACCGCGGTAATGCCCGACCTCGACGCCACCGAATTGCGCGAGCGATTGTCCTCCAAGCGCGGTTTCGTCTGGCTCAAGCGCGAGATCACGCCGGAGCAGCAGCACGAAATCCACCGGCTCGGAGTTCCCGGCATCGGCTTCTTCACCGAGAACAAACGCATCTATCCCAACGGGCCGGTCGTCTCGCATGTGATTGGCCACGTCAATATCGACAACCAGGGCATCGCCGGCATCGAGAAATGGCTCGACGGGCGCGGGCTCGCCGATCTGCACATGGCGGGCCTCGCCACCGATCGCCTGCAAGCCTCGGTCGAGCTTGCCGTCGATCTGCGCGTGCAATACGCGCTGCGCAACGAGCTGGTCGCCGCGCGCGAAAAATACAAGGCGAAGGCGGCCGCCGGCATCATCACCGACGTGCGCACCGGCGAAATCGTCGCCATGGTGTCGGACCCGGATTACGATCCGAATTCGCCGCGCGAGGCCAACGATCCGACCCGCATCAACCGGCTGACCACCGGCGTCTACGAAATGGGCTCCACCTTCAAGGCGCTCACGCTGGCCATGGCGCTCGACAGCGGCAAGATCGGATTGAACTCGACCTTCGACGCGCGGTTGCCGCTGCGCTACGGCAAATTCAGCATCAACGATTTTCACGCGCAGAAACGCGTGCTCACCGTGCCGGAGATTTTCACTTACTCGTCCAACATCGGAACCGCGCGCATGGCGCTCGCGCTCGGCGTCGATTATCACAAGGCGTTCCTCAAAAAGCTCGGCCAGCTCGACCGGCTGCGCACGGAATTGCCGGAAAGCGCCGAGCCGCTGGTGCCGAAACGCTGGGCCGAACTCAATACCGTCACCATCTCATTCGGGCACGGGCTTTCGGTCGCGCCGCTGCAGGCGGTGATGGGCATTTCCGCGGTGGTCAATGGCGGCAACATGATTCCGCCGACCTTCCTCAAGCGCAGCGAAGCCGAAGCGCTGAAACTGGCGCATCGGGTGGTCAAGCCGGAAACCAGCGACAAGATGCGTTATCTGATGCGGCTCAACGCCGAGAAGGGCACGGCGGCGCGGGCCGACGTGAAGGGCTATTATGTCGGCGGCAAGACCGGCTCCTCGGAAAAGGTCGTGGCCGGGCGCTATTCCAAGACCCAATTATTGACCAGTTTCACCGCCATTCTGCCGTCCGACAATCCGCGCTATCTTTTGTTGATCATGCTCGACGAACCGCAGCCGACGCCGGAATCCAAAGGGGTCGCCACCTCGGGCTGGAACGCTGTGCCGGTCGGCGGCGCGGTGATCGCGCGCGTGGCGCCGCTGTTGGGGCTCGCGCCGCGCTTCGATCTGCCGCCGGCCGACCAATTGATCCTCGCGGTCACCGCCAGCACCAAGGGGACGCGGTGAAGCTGCGCGATCTCCTGAATGCGGGCGAGATCGACGCGCAATCCGCCGGTGTCGAAATTACCGGAATTGCCGCCGACAGCCGCAAGGTGAAGCCGGGTTTCCTGTTCGTCGCCATTGCCGGCAGCAAGGCCGACGGTTTGGATTTTGTCGATGCTGCGATCGCGACCGGCGCCAGCGCGATCGCGGCCGAGCGCAAGCCCGCGAAACTTGCCCCCGGCGTGGCATTTGTCCGGGTCGAGAATGCACGGCGCGCGCTCGCACTGGCCGCGGCGAAGTTTTATCCACGCCAGCCCGCGACCGTTGCCGCCGTCACCGGCACCAGCGGGAAGACTTCCGTCGCCGCCTTCACCCGTCAGATATGGACGGCATTGGGCGCTAAGGCCGCGAGCATCGGCACCATCGGCGTTGTGTCGCCCGCGGGCGAGGAATACGGCTCGCTCACCACGCCGGACCCGGTCGAGCTGCATCGCACGCTCGATCGCCTGGCGGGCGAGGGCGTCACGCATCTTGCGTTGGAGGCGTCGTCGCACGGGCTCGACCAGCACCGGCTCGACGGCGTGCGCGTGGCGGCCGGCGCATTCACGAATTTGTCGCGCGATCATCTCGACTATCACCCCAGCATCGCGGCTTATCTCGCCGCCAAGCTGCGGCTGTTCGATGCGCTGGTCGTGCCGGGCGGCGGTGCGGTGATCGATGCCGATCATGAGCATGCGGCAGCCGTCATCGCGGCGGCGAAGCGGCGGGGGTTGCGGATTTTCACCATCGGCCGCAAAGGCGACGGCATCCGCCTCAATGAAGCTGTCATCGACGGCTTTGCGCAAAAGCTGACGCTTGCGCATGCCGGCCGCTCAATCTCTCTGCGTTTGCCGCTGGTCGGCGGCTTCCAGGTCGAGAACGCGCTGGTCGCGGCGGGTTTGGCGATTTCGACTGGCAGCGAGCCGCTCGCGGTCTTCGCCGCGCTGGAAAAACTCACCGGCGCTAAAGGGAGGTTAGAACAAGTCGGCAGCGCGAACGGCGCGCCGATATTTGTCGATTACGCCCACAAGCCGGATGCGCTCGCCAAGGCGCTTGAAGCGTTGCGGCCTTATGCCAGCGGGCAATTGGTCGTGGTGTTCGGCGCCGGCGGCGACCGCGATGCCGGCAAGCGCCCGCTGATGGGCGCCATCGCGGCGCAGGGCGCCGACCGCGTCATCGTCACCGACGACAATCCAAGAAGCGAGAATCCCGCGGCCATCCGCGCCGCCATCCTCAAGGCGGCGCCGGGCGCCCGCGAAATCGGCGACCGCGCCGAGGCCATACGCACCGCCATATCTTCGCTTAAGCGCGGCGATGTCTTGCTGATCGCCGGCAAGGGCCATGAAAGCGGCCAAATCGTCGGCGATCGCATTGTGCCGTTCAGCGATCACGAAGCGGTCGCGGCGGCGCTAAAGGGCAGGCTGGCATGAGCGCGTTGTGGACGGTCGAGGCGATGGCCGCTGCCATGCGTGCGCAACAGCAGGGCGCGCTGCCTGCGGATATATCCGGCATTTCCATCGACACCCGCACAATCCAAAAAGGCGAGGCATTCTTCGCCATCGCCGGTGAAAACCGCGATGGCCACGAATTCGTCGCGGCGGCCTTGCAGGCGGGTGCCGGGCTTGCCGTCGTCGCGCTTGACCGGCGCGGGAAATTTCCAAGCGATGCGCCGCTGCTTTTGGTGCCCGACGTGCTGGAAGCCTTGCGCGACCTTGCCCGCGCCGCGCGTGCGCGCAGCAACGCGAAAATCATCGCCGTCACCGGTTCGGTCGGCAAGACCGGCACCAAGGAGGCGCTGCGGCTCGCGCTCTTGCGCGAGGGCGAAACTCATGCGTCGGCCGCCTCCTACAACAATCATTGGGGCGTGCCGCTTTCTCTGGCCAGGTGCCCTCAGAGCGCGAAATTCGCCGTCTTCGAAATCGGCATGAACCACGCGGGCGAAATCACGCCGCTGGTCAAACTGGTGCGGCCGCACGTCGCTATCGTCACCTCCATCGAGCCGGTGCATCTGGAATATTTCGGCACGCTGGAAAAAATCGCCGACGCAAAAGCGGAAATTTTCTCAGGGCTGGAGCCGGACGGCGCCGCGGTGCTTAACCGCGACAACGCGCAGTATGCGCGGCTCGCGCAGGCGGCAAAGGATGCCGGTGTTAAGAGTATCGTCTCCTTTGGCGAACATGCGCAGGCGGATGCGCGGGCGGTGAAGTTCTCCCTGCAACCGGATTGTTCGACAGTCGATGCGCGCATTCTCGGCACGCCGGTGACCTATAAGCTCGGCGCGCCCGGCCGCCATCTGGTGCTCAATTCGCTCGCCGTGCTGGCCGCCGTCGCGCTGGCCGGGGCGGATTTGGCGCTCGCCGCCGTCGCGCTGGTGCGGCTCAAGCCTGCGACCGGGCGCGGCGCGCGGATGCGGCTGGATCTGCCGGGCGGCACGGCCCTGTTGATCGACGAAAGCTACAATGCCAATCCGGCCTCGATGCGCGCAGCCATCGCACTGCTCGGCCAGGCCGCTATCGGCGCGCGCGGCCGGCGTATCGCCGTGCTCGGCGACATGCTCGAACTCGGACCCCAGGGGGCTGCATTGCATCGCGATCTTGCCGGGCCGGTGGAATCTGCCGGCGTCGATCTGGTATTTTGCTGCGGGCCGCTGATGCG
Source organism: Rhizobium sp. Q54 (assembly GCA_945861895.1). Classification (GTDB taxonomy): domain Bacteria; phylum Pseudomonadota; class Alphaproteobacteria; order Rhizobiales; family Xanthobacteraceae; genus Pseudolabrys. Next base: position 27,312 of record CAMAWF010000005.1, on the reverse strand, counting down.
TTCATTATGGGAGGCCCTTCCCTCGGCGCGCCGGGGCGGCTATGCCGAAACCGCGGCGGCGCTCGAACCAGGCGTCGTTGCGGCCATCGGGGCGGGTGACGCCGTGATGGTCAAGGGCTCGCTGGGTTCGAAAATGGGACCGATCGTCAAGGCGCTGGAGCGCCAATTTCCTCGCGACGCGGCGCTGGAAGAAGCGCCCGTGCAAAGCTGACCGACCAAGGCAAAGCTAACTGACCAAGGCAAAGCTGACCGACCAAGGTTTGACCCGATGCTTTATTGGCTGATTGAATTTTCCGACAAGATTTCGGCGCTCAACGTGTTCCGCTACATCACCTTCCGCACCGGCGGCGCGGTGGTGACGGCGTTGCTGTTCGTCTTCCTGTTCGGCGGCGCGATCATCAACATGTTGCGCCTCAAGCAGGGCAAGGGTCAGCCGATCCGCCCCGACGGGCCGCAATCGCATCTCGTCACCAAGATCGGCACGCCGACCATGGGCGGGTTGATGATTCTTTCCGGGCTGCTGGTCTCCACCGTGCTGTGGGCCAATCCGACGAACCCTTATGTCTGGATCGTGCTCGGCGTCACGCTCAGTTTCGGCCTGATCGGTTTCTACGACGACTATTTGAAAGTCACCAAGCAGACCCAAGCCGGTTTCTCCGGCCGCACCCGCATCGCGGCCGAGACGCTGATCGCTATCGTCGCCTGCATGGCCTTGGCGCATCTCGGCCGGCCGCCGTTCGCGACCTCGCTGGTGTTTCCGTTCTTCAAGGAGCTGGTGGTCAATCTCGGCTGGATGTTCGCGGTGATGGGCGCCTTCGTCATCGTCGGCGCCGGTAACGCTGTGAACCTCACCGACGGGCTCGATGGCCTGGCCATCGTCCCGGTGATGATCGCGGCGGCGAGTTTCGGGTTGATCGCCTATCTCGCCGGCAACGCGGTGTTCGCGGAGTATCTGCAAATCCACTACGTCCCCGGCACCGGCGATCTCGCCGTGCTGTGCGGCGCGGTGATCGGCGCGGGCTTAGGCTTTCTCTGGTTCAACGCGCCGCCCGCTTCGATCTTCATGGGCGACACCGGCTCGCTGGCGCTGGGCGGGATGCTCGGCACCGTCGCGGTTGCGACCAAGCACGAGATCGTGCTCGCCGTGATCGGCGGATTGTTCGTGCTCGAAGCGGTGTCGGTGATCGTGCAGGTGGTGTCGTTCAAGCTCACCGGAAAGCGCGTGTTCAAGATGGCGCCAATCCACCATCACTACGAGCAATTGGGATGGACCGAGCCGCAGATCGTGATCCGCTTCTGGATCGTGGCGGTCGTGCTCGCGCTCGCAGGGCTTGCGACGCTGAAGCTGAGATGACATTCATGGCGTTGACAAACGCCAGGAATGTCATCCCGGAAGCCGGAGCGCAGCGACGGCTATCCGGGATCACGAAGGTCTTCCTTTGATCCCCGTCAGAATTTTCGCGGGTAAGACCGTCGCCCTGTTCGGTCTCGGTCTATCGGGGCTGGCCAGTTGCCGCGCCTTGATGGCTGGCGAGGCCGACGTCGTGGCTTGCGACGACGATCAGAAAAAAGTCGCCGAGGCAGTCGCGGCCGGTATAGCCACCGTCGATCTGCGTCAACTGAATTGGTCGAGCGTCGCCGCGCTGGTGCTCTCGCCCGGCGTGCCGCTGACGCATCCCGCGCCGCACTGGGCGGCGGCGCTGGCCAACGAAGCCGAGGTCGAGGTGATCGGCGACGTCGAATTGTTCGAGCGCGAGCGCGCCGGCAGCGCGCCGGACGCGCCGCTTGTCGCCATCACCGGCACCAACGGCAAATCGACTACGACCGCGCTGATCGCGCATATTCTTCGCAGCGCCGGCCGCGACGCGCAGATGGGCGGCAATATCGGCGTGCCGATCCTGGCGCTGGAGCCGTTTGCGCCGGGCCGCGACTACGTCATCGAGGTGTCGTCCTATCAGATCGATCTTGCGCCTTCGCTCAGGCCGACTGTCGGCATATTGCTCAACCTCTCGCCGGATCATCTCGACCGTCACGGCGCGATGGAAAACTATGCCGCGATCAAGCGGCGGCTGGTGGCGGGCGTCGGTGCGGGCGGCACCGCGGTTGTCGGCGTCGACGACAAATATTGCCGCGCCGCCGCCGACGCGATCGAACGCGCCGGCACGCGCGTCGTGCGCATCTCGGTGACCGGGCCGGTGCGCGACGGCTTTTATGCCGAGGGCACGCGCATTGTGCGGGCCTCGGGCGGCAAGGCGCATCCGTTCGCGCAATTGGCCGGCATCGGTTCGCTGCGCGGCGCGCACAATGCGCAGAACGCCGCCTGCGCCATCGCGGCCACGCTCGCACTCGGGCTCGACGTGCAGACCATCCAGCGCGGCCTGATGTCGTTTCCCGGGCTGGCGCACCGCATGCAGGAAGTCGGGCGCAAGGGCAACGTGCTGTTCGTCAACGATTCGAAAGCGACCAATGCGGATTCCGCCGCGCGCGCGCTGGCGAGCTTTTCCGACATATTCTGGATCGCGGGCGGCAAGCCGAAGGCCGGCGGCATTACCGGCCTGGCCGAATTTTTCCCGCGCATCCGCAAGGCCTATCTGATCGGCGAGTCGGCGGAGGACTTCGCCGTCACCCTTGCCGGCAAGGCCGACACCGCGATCGCCGGCACGCTGGAGCGCGCGGTGGAAATGGCCGCGCGCGATGCCGGGGCGTCGGGGGCCAAGGAAGCGGTCGTGCTGTTGTCGCCGGCTTGCGCCTCGTTCGACCAGTATCCCAATTTCGAGGTGCGCGGCGATGCGTTTCGCGGGTTGGTAAGAGCGCTTTTGGAAAGAAAATAAGGTCTCTACGTTGTCATCGCCCGCGAAAGCGGGCGATCCAGTAAACGCAGGCCTTGGCGATGGGCGAGCGGAAATATTGGGTTTACATCCTTGCCAGCCGCATTGGAGGAACTCTCTATACTGGCGTCACGAATGACCTCGTGCGTCGCGTTCACGAACACAGGACGAAAAGTATTCCAGGGTTCACCAAACGGTACGATGTCATTCGTCTCGTTCATTTTGAACAATTCGACGATCCGGCTTCGGCGATTTGGCGAGAAAAGCGCCTGAAGAAATGGAAACGCGCTTGGAAGGTGCAGTTGATCGAGCAAGAAAATCCGAATTGGGACGATCTCTATTCTTCTATTTCTGGCGCTTGAGATTACTGGATTGCCCGCTTTCGCGGGCAATGACGAGGTGGGATTACGCATTAATTGTCCGTAAACCGCGATGGCTCAGGACTAGGGCGGGACGAGGGAACATGATGGTCTCGCGCGCTGAACGCACGCCCTTCGGCGAATGGTGGTGGACGGTCGACCGGCTGATGCTTGCCGCGTTCGGCGCGCTCATGCTCGCCGGCATCGTGCTCTCGCTTGCGGCAAGCCCGCCGGTCGCGGCGCGGCTCGGGCTCGATCCGTTCTATTTCGTCAACCGGCACATGCTGTTGCTGATCCCGGCCGCCGCCGTGCTGCTCGCGGTGTCGTTTCTCACGCCGCGGCAGATCCGCCGCCTTGCGGTCTTTGTCTTCGTGGTGAGCCTCGTCATGGTCGCGCTCACGCCGGTGTTCGGCGCGGAGATCAAGGGCGCGCGGCGCTGGCTGATGCTGCTCGGCTTTAGCATCCAACCCTCGGAATTCCTCAAGCCCACTTTCGTCATTCTGGTCGCATGGCTGTTCGGCGAGTCGGCGCGGCGGCCGGAAATGCCGGCCAACACGCTTGCGCTTGCGCTGCTCATGCTGGTGGTGACGCTGCTGCTGCTGCAACCGGATTTCGGACAGACCATGCTGATCGCGCTGGTCTGGAGCGCGCTGTTTTTCATGGCCGGCATGCGGCTGGTCTGGGTGTTCGGGCTTGCCGGCATCGCCGGCCTCGGCCTGATGAGCGCCTACTCGACGGTTCCGCATGTGGCGCGGCGCATCAAGCGTTTCCTCGATCCGTCCTCCGGCGATACTTTCAACATCGACATCGCGACGGAATCTTTCGTGCGCGGCGGCTGGTTCGGCCGCGGGCCGGGCGAGGGTACGGTCAAGCGCCTGCTGCCCGAAAGCCACACCGACTTCGTGTTCGCCGTTGCGGCGGAGGAATTCGGCACCGTGCTCTGTCTCGTGCTGGTGGCGCTGTTCGCCTTCATCGTCATCCGCGCGCTCACGCGCGCCATGCACAATGAAGACCCGTTCACGCGCTTCGCCGGAGCCGGGCTTGCGATCCTGTTCGGGCTGCAATCCGCGATCAATCTCGCGGTCAACCTGCATCTCATTCCAGCCAAGGGCATGACGCTGCCGTTCATCTCGTATGGCGGCTCTTCGTTGATCGCGATGGCCTACGGCATGGGCATGCTTTTGGCGCTCACGCGCGAACAGCCGCGCGCCGCCATGCTGGCAAGCCGCGGCGACTTCGCCTCCGCCGGGAGTGCGGCGCGATGAATGAAAGCAGCGCGCCGCTGGTGCTCGTCGCTGCCGGCGGCACCGGTGGCCATCTTTTCCCGGCCGAAGCGCTCAGCACCGTGCTGGCAAACCGCGGCATCGCGGTCGAGCTTGCCACCGATGTGCGGGCGGAAAAATTCGGCGGAAAATTTCCCGCGCGCGCGCTGCACATGATTCCGAGCGCGAGTTTGCGCGGGCGAAACCCGATTTCGTTCGTGCGCACCGGCGCGATCATCGCGTGCGGCACCGCGCGCGCCTGGCGCCTCATCGGCCGCATCGAGCCGGCGGCGGTGGTCGGCTTTGGCGGCTATCCGACAATTCCGCCGGTGCTGGCCGCGGCGCTGCGCGGCGTGCCGAGCATCATCCACGAACAGAACGGCGTCATCGGCCGCGCCAACAAGCTGCTGGCGCCGCGCGTCACGGCGATTGCGACCAGCTTTGCGCACGTCAGCCGCATGCAGCCGGCGTTCGCCGCGAAGGCAACCTTCACCGGCAACCCGGTGCGGTCGGCCGTGGTCGCGGCCGCGGCAATGCCTTATGCCGCGCCCGGCACGGCGGGCCCGCTGCGTCTGGTTGTGTTCGGCGGCAGCCAGGGCGCGCATGTCATGGCCGAGATCGTGCCGGCGGCGGTCGAGCGGATGGCGCCGGCATTGCGGCAACGATTGTCGATCGTCCAGCAGGTGCGCGCGGAGGATATGCAGTCCGTGCGCGATATTTATGGCCGGCTGGGCATTGCCGCCGACACGGCCGCCTTCTTTAACGACTTGCCCGCCTGCATCGCGGCCGGCCATTTGGTCATTTCGCGTTCCGGCGCCACCACGGTGGCCGAGCTTGCGGCCATCGGCCGGCCCGCCATATTGGTGCCGCTGCCGCATGCGCTGGATCAGGACCAACTCGCCAATGCGGGCGTGCTAGAAAAGGCCGGTGGGGCGATACGCGTGGAGCAAAGGAACTTTACCCCCGACTGGCTGGCGGCTGAGATCGGCGCGCTTGCCAATGCCCCGGCGCGGCTTGCGGACATGGCGCGGGCCGCCCGCTCGACCGGCACACTCGACGCCGCCGACCGGCTCGCGGATCTGGTGATGAAGGTGGCGGGGCTTTGAGATTTTCGTTGCGGACAGAGAATTGAGGATGCGGGAATGAAACTGCCGCGCGACATCGGCCCCGTGCATTTCGTCGGCATCGGCGGCATCGGCATGAGCGGCATCGCCGAGGTGCTGGTCAATCTCGGCTACACCGTCACCGGCTCCGACGTGGCCGAGAGCGCCAACGTCAAACGGCTGCGCGACAAGAACATTGCGATCACCGTCGGCCATAAGGCCGGGAATGTCGGCGGCGCAGCCGTGGTCGTCGTTTCCTCCGCGATCAAGCGCGACAACCCGGAACTCGCCGCCGCGCGCCAGCAACGGCTGCCGGTGGTGCGCCGGGCGGAAATGCTGGCCGAGCTGATGCGGCTGAAAAGCTGCGTCGCCGTCGGCGGCACCCACGGCAAGACCACGACCACCTCGATGGTCGCCGCGCTGCTCGATGCCGGGGGATTAGATCCGACCGTCATCAATGGCGGCATCATCAATGCCTACGGCACCAATGCGCGGCTCGGGGCCGGCACTTGGATGGTGGTGGAGGCGGACGAATCCGACGGCACATTCCTCAAGCTGCCCGCGGACGTCGCCATCGTCACCAATGTGGACGCCGAACATCTCGATCACTTCAAGACCTTCGCCGCCGTGCAGGAGGCGTTTCTGGCGTTCGTCGAAAACGTTCCGTTCTACGGCTTTGCCGTGATGTGCACCGATCATCCGATTGTGCAGCGGCTGGTGGGGCGCATCGAAGACCGCCGCGTCATTACCTATGGCGAGAATCCGCAGGCCGACGTGCGGCTCACCGGGCTCGACAATGCCGACGGCAAGTCGCGCTTCACGGTATTGTTCCGCGACCGCGACGGCAAAACCATCCATTCGATCGCGCAACTCGAATTGCCGATGCCGGGGCGTCACAATGCGCTCAACGCCGTCGCGGCCATTGCCGTCGCGCATGAGCTTGGCGTCGCCGACGACAAGATCAAGAAGGCGCTCGGCGGCTTCGGCGGCGTCAAGCGGCGTTTCACCAAAGTTGGGGAGTGGAACGGGGCCGTCATCATCGACGATTATGGCCATCACCCGGTCGAGATCGCGGCGGTGCTCAAGGCCGCGCGCGAGTCCACCAAGGGCCAGGTCATCGTCGTCGTGCAGCCGCATCGCTACACGCGATTGAAGACGTTGTTCGAGCCGTTCAGCACGTGCTTCAACGACGCCGACGCCGTCATCGTCGCCAATGTTTATTCCGCCGGCGAAGCGCCGATCGAGGGCGCCGACCGCGATCATCTGGTGCAGGCGGTGCGCGCGCGCGGCCACCGCCAGGTGATCCCGCTCGATGGGCCGGAAAAACTCGCAGCCATCGTCAAGTCGCTGGCGAAATCGGGCGACTATGTCGTGCTGCTCGGCGCGGGCTCCATCACGCAATGGTCCTATGCGCTGCCCGGCGAACTCAAAGCGCTATGAGTTTTCCCGATATCGTTGCGCCGCTTAAGGCGAAGATGCCGGACCTGCGCGGACGCTTGCTGGCGAACCAGTCGCTCGCCTCATTGACCTGGTTCCGCGTTGGCGGTCCGGCGCAGGCGCTGTTCGTGCCCGAGAGCGAGGACGACCTGGCTTATTTCCTGACGCATCTGCCGGCGGATATTTCTGTGATGGTGGTGGGCGTCGGCTCGAATTTGATCGTGCGCGACGGCGGCGTTCCCGGCGTGACCATCCGGCTCGGCCGCGGATTTAACGACGCGAAGGCCGACGGCGACATGCTGCATGCCGGCGCTGCCGCGCTCGACAAGCGCGTCGCCGAAGTCGCGGCGGCGGCCGGCATCGGCGGACTTGAATTTTATTTCGGCATTCCCGGTTCGATCGGCGGCGCGCTGCGCATGAATGCCGGCGCCAATGACGGGGAAACCAAGGATGTGCTGGTGTCGGCGACGGCGTTGAGCCGCACGGGCGAAAAACTTAACCTCAGCAACGCCGGCATGAAATTCGTCTACCGCAATTGCGGCGTCGATCCATCGGTCATTTTCACCTCCGCCTTGTTCCGTGGCCGCAAGAGCGACCCCGGCGCGATCCGTGCGCGCATGGCCGAGGTGCAAAATCATCGCGAGAGCGCACAGCCGATCCGCGAAAAAACCGGCGGCTCGACGTTCAAGAATCCGCCCGGCCACAGCGCGTGGAAACTGATCGACGCCGCCGGCTGCCGCGGCCTCACGGTCGGCGATGCGCAGGTGTCGGACATGCATTGCAATTTCCTCATCAACCGCGGCAATGCCACCGCCGCCGACATCGAGTGGCTTGGCGAGACGGTGCGAAAGCGGGTGAAGGAGAGTTCCGGCATCGATCTCGAATGGGAAATCAAGCGGATCGGGGTGAGCTAGACCTCCTGACACCGCCGCCCGCCATTGGGCATGGCGGATTCACCCGGACGCCGAAGCAGGATACATGTCTTGTTCGCCCGGTGATTCGCGGAGGTCCTGTTGGCTGCCAGCAAGCACGTCGCCGTTCTGATGGGAGGCTGGTCGGCCGAGCGCGAGGTCAGCTTGCGCTCCGGCAAGGCCTGCGCCGACGCGCTGGAACGCGGCGGTTATCGCGTCACCCGCGTCGATGTCGGGCGCGATATCGCCGCCGTGCTCACGCTGCTCAAGCCGGATGCTGCGCTCAATGTGTTGCATGGCCGTCCGGGCGAGGACGGCACGCTGCAAGGCTTGCTGGAAATCCTCGCGGTTCCCTACAGCCATTCCGGCGTGCTCGCGTCTGCCCTGGCGATGCAGAAGGATATCGCCAAGCCGCTGCTGGCGGCCGCCGGCATTCCGGTCCCCGAAGGCATCGTGGCCTCACGCCTGGAGGCTGCGAAGTCGCACCTTTTGCCGCGGCCCTATGTGGTCAAGCCGGTGGCGGAAGGCTCGAGCGTGGGCGTGTTCATCGTGCGCGAGGACCACGCCCACCCCCCGCAGGAGCTCAACCGGCCCGACTGGGCGTTCGGCGACCGGGTGCTGGTCGAGCATTACATCCCGGGCAAGGAACTGACCTGCGCGGTGATGGGGGACAGGGCGCTGGACGTCATCGAGATCGTTCCGGCGGTCAAATTCTACGATTACGAGGCCAAATACGCCCCCGGCGGCTCAAAACACCTGCTCCCGGCGCCAGTTTCACCAATTGTTTACCAAGAGGCCCGAAGACTAGCGCTGGCGGCCCATCGCGCGCTGGGCTGCCGCGGGGTTACGCGTGCCGACTTTCGTTACGACGACCGTCTTGAGGGGACAAAAGGACTGATCTGCCTCGAGGTGAATACCCAACCCGGCATGACCGAGACATCGCTCGTGCCGGAGCTCGCAGTACATGCGGGCATAACGTTTGAAGAGCTGGTGCGATGGATGGTCGAGGACGCCTCGCTCAACCGCTGAAGCGGAAAGAGCAACCGCGCACGGCAAGCGCCCGTGCGCCGCGGCGTCCGCGCGCCGCTATGTCCTCCGCCCCATCGGACAAATTTGGCCGCTTCGTGCAACGCTGGGGGGCGCCAATTTTTGAATTTCGCACGCCACGCGGGCTCGGCACCGCGGCGGCCGCTATGTTGATCCTCGCCGGCGCCGGTTATGGCGCGCACAAAGGTGAACATCTGCCGGCGATCACCGTGCAGTTGCAGGATCTGCGCGATGGCGCCGCCAATGCCGCCGGCTTCCGCATCGCCTCGGTTGAGCTTGCCGGGGAAAAGCAAGCCGGCCGCGAGCAGATTCTCGCCGCCGCCGGCGTGACCGAGCGCGCTTCATTGCTGTTTCTCGATGTTGCCGCCGCGCGCGCGGCGCTCACCGCCAATCCGTGGATCGCGCAAGCGACGGTGTTGAAGTTTTATCCCGACCGCCTGCAAATCAGCGTGACCGAACGCGCCGCCTTCGCGCTTTGGCAGAAAGACGGCAAGCTGTCGGTCATCGCCGCCGACGGCGCCGTGCTGGAGCCTTTTGCCGGGCAACGCTTCGGCTATCTCCCGCTCGTGGTCGGGCGCGGCGCGGAGCGCAAGGCGCAGGAATTTCTCGCGCTGATCGACCGCCATCCCAGCATCCGTGACGTATTGCTCGCCAGCGTGCTGGTCGCCGAACGGCGCTGGAACCTGCGCCTGAAAAACGGCATCGATGTGCGACTGCCGGAGGCCGATGTCGAGCAGGCACTGGCGACGCTGGTCAAGCTCGACCGCGACAAGAAATTGATCTCGCGCAACATCACGGCAATCGACCTGCGCTTGCCGGACCGCGTGACCGTGCGGTTGTCGGAGGACGCGGCCGCCGCGCGCGATGAAGCGGAGAAAGCGGCGCTGAAGGAAACGTTGAAAGAGAAAAAGCCGAAACGCAAAGGGGGCGACGCATGAGCGTGCTCCATTTCGGCTTGACCCCGAAGATGAAGCCGATGTCGCCGAAGCGCGCCGCCGTCGTCGCCGCGCTCGATGTCGGCACCAGCAAGATCGCCTGCATGATCGCGCGGCTGGAACCGCATCCGCCGCAGGAAGTTCTCCGCCGCCGCAGCCACGGCGTCGAATTGCTCGGCTTTAGCCATCTGGAAGCGCGCGGCATGAAGGCCGGCGTCGTCGTCGATCTGGTGGCGGCCGAACAGGCGATCCGTCAGGCGCTCGATGCGGCCGAGCGCATGACCGAGGTTCAGCTCGAATCCGTCGTGGTCTCGCTCTCCGCCGGCCGTATCGGCAGCGAGCGGTTCAACGCCACCGTCGATGTGCGCGGTACTGTGAGCGAAACCGATATCGGCCGCGTGCTGGCGGCGGCGAGCCGCCATTCGGTGCGCGACGGCCGCGCGGTGCTGCATTCGCTGCCGATCAGCTATGCGCTCGATGCCACGACCGGCATCCACAATCCGCGTGGCATGCTCGGCCGCCGCTTCGGCGTCGACATGCATATGGTCACGGCCGACATCGCCGCCGCGCGCAACCTGATGCTTACCGTCGAGCGCAGCCACCTGACGGTCGAGGCGATGGTGGCCTCGCCCTATGTCGCGGCCCAGGCCGTTCTTGCCGACGACGAGGCCGATCTCGGCGCCGCACTGATCGATTTTGGCGCCGGCACGACGACGCTGGCGGTGTTCTCCTCCGGCCGCTTCGTCCATGCCGATGGCTTCGCGCTCGGCGGGGCGAATGTCACCATGGATCTGGCGCGCGGATTGAACTGCCGCATTACCGACGCCGAGCGAATCAAAACGCTTTATGGCAGTGTGTTGTCCGGTGGATCGGATGAACGCGACATGATCGCCGTGCCCCCGGTCGGCGATGACGAAAGCGAGCCGCCGCAATTCGTCTCACGGGAGAACCTGGTGCGCTTCGTCAAGCCGCGCATCGAGGAAATTCTGGAGATGGTGCGCGACCGGCTGACTGCGTCGCCGTTTGCGGCGGAGCCGCGCGCACGCGTGGTATTGACCGGCGGCGCTTGCCAGCTCACCGGCTTGCCGGATTTGGCGGCGCGTATTCTCGGACGCACGGTTCGGGTCGGGCGTCCACTCGGCGTTGCAGGATTGCCCGATGCGGCCAAAGGACCGGCCTTCGCCGTCGCGGCGGGGCTGCTGGTCTACCCGCAGTCGGCGCATCTCGAACACTTCGAACCGCGGCGAACGCGGCAACTGATGACAGGAACGGGCGGCTATATCGCAAGGGTTGGACGATGGCTTCGCGAAAGTTTCTGACCCCAGCACCTGAGCTTCGCAGCGGCCGGTGGCGGACCGGCTGCGAAACGGCATTCGCCCGCGTCATAAAGAGGCAACCATGACCATCAACCTGAAGATCCCTGACATCCGAGAGCTCAAGCCCCGGATCACCGTGTTCGGTGTCGGCGGCGCCGGCGGCAACGCCGTCAACAACATGATCGCGGCCGGGCTGCAAGGCGTCGAATTCGTCGTCGCCAATACCGATGCCCAGGCGCTCACCATGTCGAAGGCCGAGCGCATCGTGCAGATGGGCGTGCAGGCGACCGAGGGTCTGGGCGCCGGGTCGCAGCCGGATGTAGGCCGCGCCGCAGCCGAAGAGGTGATCGACGAAATCCGCGATCATCTCACCGGCGCGCACATGGTCTTCGTCACCGCCGGCATGGGCGGCGGCACCGGCACCGGAGCCGCGCCGGTCATCGCCAAGGTAGCCAAGGATCTCGGCCTGCTCACCGTCGGGGTGGTGACCAAGCCGTTCCAGTTCGAAGGCCAGCGCCGCATGCGCTTTGCCGAGGTGGGCATCAGCGAATTGCAGAAATACGTCGATACGCTGCTGGTCATCCCCAACCAGAACCTGTTCCGGGTCGCCAACGAGAAGACCACCTTCGCCGACGCCTTCGCCATGGCCGATCAGGTGCTCTATTCGGGCGTCGCCTGCATCACCGACCTGATGGTCAAGGAAGGCCTCATCAATCTCGACTTCGCCGACGTGCGCGCGGTGATGAAGGAGATGGGCAAGGCGATGATGGGCACCGGCGAAGCCTCCGGCGAGCATCGGGCTCTCACCGCCGCCGAGGCCGCCATCAACAATCAGCTTATCGACAATGCCTCGATGAAGGGCGCCAAGGGCCTGTTGATCTCGATCACCGGCGGCAAGGACCTCACGCTGTATGAAGTTGATGAAGCTGCGACTCGCATCCGCGAGGAAGTCGATCAGGACGCCAACATCATCGTCGGCGCCACTTTCGACGAAAGCCTTGAAGGCGTCATCCGCGTCTCGGTGGTAGCGACCGGCATCGACCATTCCGCCGCCGGCAGCCGTCCGGCCGATAGCCGCGATCAAATGCAAAGGATGCGGCCTGACACCCATCGTCTGGCCGAGCGTATTCTGCGCAGCGAGACGCCGGGGCGCGCCAACACCGCCACACCGCCGCATACGCCCGACGCGATCGCAATGGCCGCCCATGCGGCGGTCGCCGCCGCCATCATGCCGGCAACCGCGATCGAGGACGTCTCAATCCGGCCGATCCCGCTCAAGCCCTCGTTGTTCGATCCCGCGCCGGGCGAACTGCCGCTGCCGGAGCCGGCAAGGACGTTTATCCCGCCGGCGCCCGAGCGCGGCTTTGCGCGCACGCCGCGGATGCCGCGGATCGACGAATTGCCGATCCCGGCGCAAAACGAAATCCGTGCCCAGCGCGGCGAAATAAGCGATGAGCATCCGGAAAAGCGCCGCAAGACGCTCATGGAGCGCCTCGCCTCGGTCGGCCTTGGCCGCCGCGAACAGGAGCATCCGGAGCAGCAGGAGCCGCCTGTGGCGCTGATGCCATCGCGTCCGGCCCCGCAATTCGATCGCCCGGCCCGCCCGACGGCGCGCACGCCGGAAGGACGGCCGCCCGACCCGGTGTCGGAATATGCGCGGCGGGCGGGGCCTCAGGGGCTCGATCCGCACGGGCGTACGGCGCCTGTGCATAACCACAGCGAGGAAGATCAGCTGGAAATCCCGGCCTTCCTGCGCCGGCAGGCGAATTGAGGCCGTTGCCGGAGGCTCGCGGTAAGGTACTGACTTTCCTCGTTTTAATCGCAAAGCGGCGCTGGAAGCAGCGCCCAAGCGGGCGTGCGCACTAAGCTTAATGGGGCTTTGCGCAGGCCAATTGCGGCTAAATGAGGTAACAGTCGGTAAGAAAGCGTGAGTTGGAGAACGCCCCCGGAGTGGCCTAAGTTCGTGCGGGGAAAGGGACTTTTCTCGTCCAAGAGCGATACACCCGGCTGCGGCCATCGCTCTGAATTCGTGGCGAAAAAAGGACCTGAACGGGTCGGTGATGGGGCCGCATGTACAAGTCCATGTACAAGTTTTTGTCGGTATCGATGGCTCGCACCAAAACCGCGACGTGTGCGGAACGAGAGTGATGAAGGGCGCCAAGCAAACCACGCTGCGCGACCACACCGCCGTCTCCGGCATCGGCGTTCATTCCGGTTTGGCCGTCACCCTCACGCTGCATCCGGCGGATACCGACACCGGCATCGTATTCATCCGCAATGGCCGCGATGGCGCGCCAGATCGTGAAATCCGCGCCGACTTCCGCGCCGTGACCGCCACCGAATTTGCCACCGTATTGGGCGACGCTTCCGGTCCGCTTTGCTCCACCGCCGAGCATGTGCTCGCGGCGTTGCGCGGCCTCGGCGTCGATAACGCCGTTGTTGAAGTGGACGGCGCCGAAGCGCCGATCATGGATGGCAGCGCGCAACCTTTCATCGATGCCATCGATCTGGTCGGGTTGACGACACAGAACGCGTCACGCCGATACATCGAGGTGCTCAAGCCGGTGCGCGTTGCGGGCAAGGACGGCGCCCATGGCGAGTTGCTGCCGTTCGCGCGCGGTTTCCGGGTGGAAGCCGAGATCGAGTTCGACGATCCGCTGATCGGCCACCAGTCGCTTGCGATCGACGTCAATCCGGACACCTTCCGCCGCGAGGTCGCCCGCGCCCGCACTTTCGGCTTCATGCGCGACGTCGCCAAATTATGGAGCGCGGGTTATGCGCTCGGCGCTTCGTTCGAGAACACGCTCGTGGTCACCGAAAACCGGGTGCTCAATCCGGAAGGCATGCGTTTCCCCGACGAATTCGTCCGCCACAAGGTGCTCGACGCGATCGGCGACCTGGCGCTGGCCGGCGCGCCGCTGCTGGCGCTCTACCGTTCGCTCCGTGGCGGCCACAAGCTCAATCATGCCGTGCTTTCGGCGCTGATGTCGGACCCGACCGCCTGGAGGGTCGTCGAGGCCGAACCGGCCCGCCGCATCCGCGGCCATGCCGACGTGGCCGCCGGTTTGGCGACCGGCCTGGCGGTCCCCGCCTACGGCCCCGACGTCTCCTAAGCAGGCTTAACCTTTCGCCATATTCCCGGCCGATTGCTGGCTTAAGCGCTTGGCCAGTCCACGGTTTTTCGATACCACCGGCGGAAATGCCGTAGCGAATGGGCAGTGGTGCGCCATTGCGCGCCCGAGGGGATCGGAACTAATACTCGGCCATGACATCGGCTTCCATCAGGTCGGCGGGTGCCGTTCGGCGGCGGGCATTGCTCGCGCGCTTGTTGGCGCTCGCGGTATTTGCCGCAGCACTTCCCGCCTGCAGCATGTTCGGCAAGAAGGACGACATGCTGCCGGACGAGCCGGCCGACAAGCTCTACAACGAAGGGCTTTTCCTGCTGAACAACAAGCGCTCCTTCAAGGAGGCGGCCAAGAAGTTCGAGGAAGTCGACCGCCAGCATCCTTATTCGGAATGGGCGCGCAAGGCGCTCATCATGTCGTCCTACGCCTATTACGAAGCCCGCGAATACGACGACAGCGTCAACGCCGCCAAGCGCTACGTCAGCCTGCATCCCGGCAGCGCGGATGCTGCCTATGCGCAATATCTTATGGGCTCGTCCTATTTCGACCAGATCCCGGACATCACCCGCGATCAGGCGCGCACCGAAAGTGCGCTCGCCACTCTGGAAGAAGTCGTCCGCAAATATCCCACCACCGAATACGCCATCAGCGCCAAGAAAAAGATCGAGGTGGCGCGCGATCAGCTTGCCGGCAAGGAAATGCTGGTCGGGCGCTACTACATCCAGAAAAAGGATTTCACCGGCGCGATCAACCGCTTCAAGGTCGTCGTCACGCAATACCAGACCACGCGGCACGTCGAGGAAGCCCTGATGCGGCTCACCGAGGCCTATTTGGCGCTCGGCATCGTGCAGGAAGCGCAGACCGCGGCCGCCGTGCTGGGGCATAATTTCCCCGATAGCCAATGGTACCGCAACGCCTATACCCTGGTGAAGACCGGCGGCACCGAGCCGGTGGAGGACAAGGGTTCCTGGATCAGCAAGGCGTTCCGGAAAGTCGGGCTGGGCTAGCTTCCCCGCGACCCTCTTGTCAGGCCCTGCGAAAGCGGGGCATCCAGTAGCCGCCGCGATTCTTGTGAAAGTCTCCCATTGCGGTGATTACTGGATCATTCGCTTTCGCGGATGATGACCGCCTAGGACAGGCAGCATGCTTTCCCGGCTCTCGATCCGCGACATCGTCCTGATCGATCGGCTCGACATCGATTTCGCCGAAGGGCTTGCCGTGCTCACCGGCGAAACCGGCGCCGGCAAGTCGATCCTGCTTGACGCTTTTGCGCTGGCGCTCGGCGCGCGCGGCGACGTGACGCTGGTGCGGCAGGGGATCGAGCAGGGCCAGGTCATCGCCGCCTTCGAATTGCCGCGCAACCATCCGGCGCGCGAACTGCTCAAGGCCAACGACATCGCCGCCGACGACGAATTGATCCTGCGCCGCGCGCAATTCGCCGACGGGCGCACCCGCGCCTTCATCAACGATCAGCCGGTCAGCGTGCAGGTGCTCAGGAGCCTGGGCGCGGCGCTGGTGGAAATTCACGGCCAGCACGACGACCGCGCGCTGGTCGATGCCGCCCACCACCGGCGCCTGCTCGACGCCTTTGCCGCGCTGGAGGACGAAGCCGCCGAGGTGGCGCGGCTGTGGGAGGCAAAGCGCACCGCCCAGGAAGCCGCCGACGCCCACCGCACGGAAGTCGAGCGCGCCAAACGCGAGGGCGAATACCTGCGCCATTCCGTCGACGAGCTGGACAAGCTGGCGCCGCAGGCCGGCGAGGAAACCGCCTTGGCCGAGCGGCGCGCGATGATGATGCAGGCGGAGAAGGTCGCCGAAGATTTGCGCGAGGCGCATGAGGCGCTCGGCGGCGTCAATTCCCCGGTGCCGGCGCTCGCCGCTTCGGTGCGCCGGCTGGAGCGCCGCACGACGCAGGCGCCGCAATTGGTCGAGCCGGCGGTGAAGGCGCTCGATGCCGCATTGAGCGCGCTCGACGAAGCGCGCGGGCATCTCGAGCAGGCGTTGCGCACGGCGGACTACGATCCGCAGGAACTCGAACGCATCGAGGAACGGCTGTTCGCCTTGCGCGCGGCCGGTCGCAAATATAATGCGCCGGTCGACGAGCTGGCCGCGCTGGCGAAAAAATATGCCGCCGATCTGGGACTGATCGACGCCGGCGAGGAACAGCTCAAGGCGCTGCTGGCGGCGGCGAATGCGGCGGATGCAAACTATCGCAAGGCGGCGGCCGCGCTTTCGAAGGCGCGGCAGTCGGCGGCCGGCGCGCTCGACAAGGCGGTGAATGCCGAACTCAAGCCGCTCAAGCTGGAGCGGGCGGAATTTTCCACCGAACTGGTCAGCGACGCCGCGGCGGCTGGACCGAACGGCATCGACCGGGTGGAATTCTGGGTGCAGACCAATCCCGGCACGCGGCCGGGCCCGCTGATGAAAGTCGCCTCCGGCGGCGAACTGGCGCGCTTCCTGCTGGCGCTCAAGGTGGTGCTGGCCGACCGCGGCTCGGCGCCGACGCTGATTTTCGACGAGATCGACACCGGCGTCGGCGGCGCGGTGGCCGATGCCATCGGCGTGCGGCTTGCCCGGCTGGCGGGACGCGTGCAGGTCGTCGCCGTCACCCATGCGCCGCAGGTGGCGGCCCGCGCCAACCGGCATTACGTCATCAGCAAGGACGCGCTCGACCAAGGCAAACGCGTCGCCACCCGCGTCAACGAAGTCGCCGCCGAGCGCCGCCGCGAGGAGATCGCCCGCATGCTGGCCGGCGCCGAAATCACCGCCGAGGCGCGCGCCGCCGCCGAACGGCTGATCAAGTCGGCGGCTGGGTGATACAATCGCCGTATGCCGCGCGTCGACACGACCAAAACCCCCGTCGAGTTCCTGACCGAAAAGCAGGCCAAGGCCGAGCACGCGCGGCTTGGCGTCGAGATCGCGCAACACGATGCGCGCTATTACCAGCACGACGCGCCCAGCGTTTCCGACGCCGCCTATGACGCGATGCGCCGCCGCTACGAGGCGATCGAACAGCGCTTCCCCGATCTGCATACGCTGGAGAGTCTTTCGCTGCGCGTGGGCGCGGCGCCGGCCGGAAGATTCGCCAAGGTGCGCCACGCGGTACCGATGCTCTCGCTTGCCAATGCGTTCAGCGCGGAGGACGTTGCGGATTTCGCCGAGCGCATCCGGCGGTTTCTCAAGCTTGCCGAAGACGAGGCGCTGGTGTTCACCGCCGAGCCGAAAATCGACGGGCTTTCCATGTCGCTGCGCTACGAGGACGGCGCGCTGGTGCGCGGCGCGACGCGCGGCGACGGCAGCGAGGGCGAGGACGTCACCGCCAATGTGCGCACGGTCGCTGACATCCCGCATAAGCTGAAGGGAAAGCACATCCCGGCGGTCTGCGAGATTCGCGGCGAAATCTACATGACCAAGACCGATTTCCTTGCGCTCAATAAGCGCCAGGCGGCGGCGGACGAACAAGTGTTCGCCAACCCGCGCAATTCGGCGGCGGGATCGTTACGCCAAAAGGATGCCACGGTCACCGCCTCGCGCGCGCTGCATTTCTTCGCCTATGGCTGGGGCGAGATGAGCGCAATGCCGGCCGACATCCAGTCCGGCATGGTTGGGTGGCTCGCCGCCTGCGGCTTCGTCAGCAATCCACTGATGCAGAAGTGCGGCTCGGTCGCCGAGCTGTTGGACTACCACCGCGGCATGGAAGCGCGCCGCGCCAAACTCGACTACGACATCGACGGCGTCGTCTACAAAGTCGATCGGCTCGACTTGCAGGAGCGGCTCGGGTTCGTCTCGCGCTCCCCGCGCTGGGCGGTCGCGCACAAATTCGCCGCCGAGAAGGCGACGACGCTGGTCAGGGATATCGAGATTCAGGTCGGCCGCACCGGCGTGCTGACACCGGTCGCCAAGCTCGAACCGGTGACGGTCGGCGGCGTCGTGGTGCAGAACGCGACGTTGCACAATCCCGACGAGATCGAGCGCCTCGGCGTGCGCGTCGGCGACACCGTCACCATCCAGCGCGCGGGCGACGTGATCCCGCAGGTGCTCGGCGTCGTCGAGGACAAGCCGCGCGGGCCGAAGCCATTCAAGTTTCCGAAAAAGTGCCCGTGTCATCTCAAGACCGATGTGGTGCGCGAAACCGTGGCGGGGGGCGGGGAAGGCGTGCGCGTGCGCTGCACCGGCGAGTTCGCCTGTCCCTATCAGCGTGTCGAGCATCTGCGGCATTTCGTGTCGCGCCGCGCCTTCGACATCGAGGGTCTGGGCGAGAAGCAGATCGAGTTCTTCTTCGAGCAAAGCTGGCTGAAGGAGCCCGCCGACATTTTCACGCTGCCGGCGCGCAACAAAACCATCAAATTGGAGGAGCAGGAAGGTTTCGGCGAAACCTCCGTGCGCAATCTGTTCGGCGCCATCGAAGAGCGGCGGAGTATCGCATTGGAGCGCTTTATCTACGCGCTCGGTGTCCGCCACGTCGGCGAGACCACGGCGGTCGCGCTCGCGCGCGGTTACGGTTCATGGAAGGCTTTCCACGACGTCTGCCTGAAGCTCGCCAAGGGCGATGAAGACGCCAAGCTGGAAATGGATGCGATCGACCAGATCGGCGAGACCGTGATCGAAAGCCTCGCGGCCTATTTCGGCGAGGCGCACAACCGCGGCATCGTCGAGCGGCTGACCAAGCAGGTGAAAATCCACGACGCCGAAAGGCCGTCCGCCGATAGCCCCGTCGCCGGCAAGACCGTGGTGTTCACCGGCAGCTTGGAAAAAATGACGCGCGACGAGGCCAAGGCGACGGCCGAGCGGCTGGGCGCGAAAGTCGCCGGCTCGGTGTCGAAGAAGACCGATTACGTGGTGGCGGGTCCGGGTGCGGGCTCAAAGCTCAAGGACGCGCAGAAGCACGGCGTCAAGGTGTTGAGCGAAGATGACTGGTTCAAGCTCATCGGCTGAAAGTAATCAGCGCGCCTTCACCAGCGTAAAAAATGCAACCATCGCCGCGGCGCTGGCAGCGATCATCGCCAGCGATATCGGCAGCGGCGTGGCGGCGCCCGCGAGCACGTGCGAGATGAATTGCGTGGCGATGGCGCCCACCGTCATCTGCACGAAGCCGGTAATGCCGGAGGCGGCGCCCGCCGCATGCGGGCGCACGCTCACGGCGCCGGCGATGGCGTTGGGCAGCAGCACGCCGTTGCCGTAGGAAATGAGAACCTGCGGCACGAACACCAAAGCGGGTCCGCCGTCCGGCACGGTCAAGATCAGCAGCGTCACAATCAGCGCGCCCACCACCTCGATCGCCAGCCCGGCGACAATCATTGCGTCGATGCCGAAGCGCTGCGACAAGCGCACGACGGTGAAATTGCCGCTCATGTATCCCAGTGACGTGAGCGCGAACCACATGCCGTATTCGGCCGATGTGCGCTCCATCATCGTCACCACCACATGCGGCCCGCCGCCGAGAAAAATGAAAAACGGTGCGGTCCCGAGCGCCGCGCACAGCACATAGCCGTGGAAGCGCGCGCTCGTGAACAGCGCGCGCCATTCATGCAGGAGTTGCGATTGCGTCCCTCCGGTGCCAAGTGCAGCGCGTGTTTCCGGCAGCGTCATCGCCGCCCAAATGAGAACGCCGGTATTGAGCAGCGTGACGAACAGGAAAATCGATTCCCAGCCGAACGCAGTGTCGAGCACGCCGCCGATCAGCGGCGAAACCATCGGCGCCACCACCATCGCGGTCGTCACCAGGCCGATCATCGCCGCGGCGCGGTCGCGCTCGAACAGGTCGCGAATGATGGCGCGCCCGATCACGACGCCGGTCGCGGCGCCGGCCGCCTGCACGATGCGCACGGCAATCAGCGCGTCGATCGAGGCGGCGAAAATGGCCGCAAGGCTCGCGGCCGACGCAAGCGCGAGGCCCGCGAGCGCCACCGGCCGGCGGCCGAAGCGGTCGGACAGCGGCCCCATCAGCAATTGTCCGGCCGCCAGACTGAGCAGGAACAGCGACACCGTGAGCTGCACCGTTCCGGCGTCGGTGATCAGCAGCAGCGCAAGCCCCGGCACCGCCGGCATCAGGATATTGAGCGCGACCGGGCCGAGGGCGGTCATCGCCATCAGCAAGGCGAGCAGCCGCCAGGGCGTCGCGGGAGCGGGCGGACGAATTTCAGACATTTACAAATGCAGGGGTTCGGTCGCAGCTTTGAGCCACGCCTGTGCGGGGGCATCCAGCAGCGGCGTAAGCTCGGCGCGCACGCGCGCGTGGTAGGCATCGAGCCAGGCAATCTCGCGTGCTTCCAGCATGCTTGCTTCGATCAGTCGCCGGTCGATTGGCGCCAGTGTCAGTGTCTCAAACGTATCGAGCGGCTTCTCGGCTTTGTCCGGCGCGGGAGCGGCGACGACCAGCACAAGATTTTCAATGCGGATGCCATAGGCTCCGGTTTTGTAATAGCCCGGCTCGTTCGACAGGATCATGCCACGCCTGAGCGCGACGGTGCCGAGCTTGGAGATGCGCGCCGGGCCTTCATGCACCGAAAGATAGCTGCCGACGCCGTGGCCGGTGCCATGATCGAAATCGAGCCCGGCCGCCCACAGCGGAACGCGAGCGAGCGAGTCGAGCTGCGCGCCGGTGGTGTTTTCCGGGAACACCGCGGTGGCGATCGCAATGTGCCCGCGCAGCACGCGGGTGAAGCGGTCGCGCATTTCGGCGGTGGGCGCACCGACGGCGAGCGTGCGGGTGATGTCGGTGGTGCCGTCCTGGTATTGCCCGCCGGAATCGATCAGGAACAATTCGTTCGCGCCGATGCGCCGGTTGGACTTGCGGGTGACGCGGTAGTGCACGATGGCGCCGTTCGGTCCCGATCCGGCGATGGTCGGGAACGAGACATCCTTGAGCGCGCCGGTGTCGCGGCGGAAGGTTTCCAGCGCCGCCACCGCGTCGATTTCGGTCAGCTTGCCGTCCGGGGCTTCGCCATCGAACCAGGCGAGGAAGCGCGTGACCGCCGCGCCGTCGCGCTTGTGCGCCGCGCGCGCGCCGGCAATCTCGGTGTCGTTCTTCACGGCCTTCATCAGCGCGATCGGGTCCGGGCCGCGCGAGATTTTGCCGCCGTTCTGCGCGATCATCCGCGACAGCGCGTCGGCCGCGCTGACCTGGTCGAGCCGCAGCGTGCGTCCTTTCAATGCGGCGAGGTCGCCGGTCAGGTCGTCTGGGTTGCGCACATTGGCGATATCTTCGAGCGCGTGACGCACGTCGTTGCTCAGTTTGCGCGGATCGAGATAGAGCGAAGCGCGGCCGTCCTTCGGCAGCAATGCATAGGCCAGCGGCAAGGGCGTATGCGCCACATCGCTGCCGCGGATGTTGAAGGTCCAGGCCACCGCCTGTGGGTCCGACACCAGCAGCGCGTCGGCGCGCAGCTTTGCGATCTCGGCGCGAATGCGGGCGAGCTTTGCGCCCGCGTCCTCGCCGGAAAATTTTTGTTCGTGCAGCACCACGGTGCCTTGCGGGGGCGCAGGTCTATCGCGCCAGATCGCATCGATGGGATTGGAATCGACGGAAACCAGCGTTCCCCCCGCCGCGGTGCAGGCCTTGGCCAGTTTCTCCGCGCCCTCGGCGGTGTGCAGCCAGGGGTCGTAGCCGAATTCGGCGCCGGCCGGCAGGTTGGCCTCCAGCCATTTGTCGGGCGGATTTTCGGCCAGATGCGCGAGTGCGAAGATGGAAGGGTCGGCCTGCTCGCGCGCCTGCACCTGATAACGCCCGTCGGCGAACAGCGCGGCGCGCTCGGCCAGCACAATGGCGCAGCCGGCCGAGCCGGTGAAGCCGGTGAGCCAGGCCAGCCGCTCCTCGCAAGCAGCGACGTATTCGTTCTGCTGGCGGTCGGCGCGCGGCACGATAAAGCCGGAAAGCCCGCGCCGCTTGAGCTCCGCGCGCAGCGCCTTGACGCGCCCGGCGCTCGCCGCAGGCTCGCCGGCGTCCTCGAAGGTCTGGAATTTTGCCTCGAACATGGCCGGCACTCTAGAGCATGATCCCGAAAAGTGGGAACCGGTTTCCGGAAAAGATCATGCTCAAGCAAAAGAGCATGATCCCGAAAAAAGCCTGCCCCGGGCTTGATCGGGGGCGTTTCGGTTTTCAGCGCGCCAGCACCAGCGTCACCCAGCCATCGAGCGGGATGCGGCGTTCGAGCCTGAGCCCTTGCGCGCGATAGGCGGCAAGCGCGGCATTGGCATGCGCCGGCAGCAGTCCGGAAAGCACGACGCGCGCGTCCGGCGCCATGAGCCGCGCCAGCGGCGCCGCCATGCATTGCAGCGGCCCGAGCAGAATATTCGCGAACACCAGATCGTAAGGCGCGTGCTTGGTGACGCGCTGCGATCCGCAGCCGGCGGCGCGGATGACCTCGACCAGTCTGCCGGCGCGATTGAGCCTGGCGTTGGCTTGCGCCGCCGTGACCGCGCGCGGGTCGATGTCGCTCGCCAGCACGCGCGTGCGGAAAACTTTCGCCGCCGCGATCGCGAGCACGCCGGAGCCTGTGCCAAGGTCGAGGATTTTCACCCGCTTGCCCCGCCGCGCCAGCCCATCGAGCGCCAGCAGGCAGCCGCGCGTGGTGCCGTGATGGCCGGTGCCGAACGCCAGCGCCGCCTCGATCTCGATGCCGATGCGATTTGCCGGAACGCGCGCGCGGTCATGGCCGCCATGCACCGTGAAACGCCCGGCGAAAACCGGCGGCAGGCCTGCAAGACTTGCCGCCACCCAGTCGCGCGCCGCCACCGTCTCGAACGTGAGTGCTGCGCCTGCCGCATCCCCGGCGGCGAGCGCCACCAGCGCGCGCACGGCGGTCTCATTCGGCGCCGCGCGAAAATGCAGCTCCATTTGCCAGCGGCCATCTACGCCTTCGAAAGCGGCGCAGACGACGTCATCCGGATCGAGGCTTTCGGCCAGATACGAGGCGAGGCGCCGCGCCACCGGCTCGCCGGCAGCAAGCCGCGCCACGATGGTGGTAGCGCGCAAACGTCAATCCCAGCTGTCGAAAAACCCGCGGTTATAGCCGCGCGCGCCGCGATAATAATTGTCGCGCCGGTAGCCGTAAGGGTCGCGGTCGTAATATCGCGCGCGCGGCGGCTGCATGCGGATGTAGCCGTTCGGCAGTTCGCGCAAGCCAGTGCCGCGCGGAGCGGGGCCGGCTGCGCCGGTGAAACCGTCGTCGTCGGCCTCGGCATAGCGATCGCGCGGCGGCGCGCGCCGCGCCACCGCCGGAGCGCCGCCGCCGGGGATTTCGCCGGTGAGCACCACGCGGGTGCTGGCCATGCCCTCGGCCTTGACCAGCGCGAACAGCACGGCGGCGTTTTTCGGCTCCAGCCGCACGCAGCCGTGCGAGGCCGGCCGGCCGAGCGACTTGACGTGATGGGAGCCGTGGATGGCGTGGCCGCGCTGGGTGAAAAACACCGAATGCGGCATCGGCGCGTCGTCCCACTCGCTCGAGAAATGATGCCGCGCCATGCGCGAGGGCTTGAACTCGCCCGCCGGCGTGTCGTAGCCGCGCAAGCCGGTCGACACCGGCCAGGTGTGCAGCGGCTCGCCCTCAAGATAGACGGTCAGGCTCTGCGCGGATTTGTCGATCTGGATCAGCAGCGCGGCGGCGGCAGGTCCTGTGAAGGCGAGCGACGCCACAACACCGATGCCGAGCGCCGCGAGACGGCGAAACCTGCCAGCCATGAAAACCGACCTTTCGCGCTGCGCCGCGCCCGGCGGCCTATTGCGCGCACAAGACTAGGACGGGATTATGGTTCCGGCAATTGCGGCGAAAGGCCCCGCAGGAAACGCGGTACCCTAATGCTTGCGCGCATCGACGCGGAAACCCACGATGGTCTGCTCGCCCAGCGCCTTGGCGGCTTCCAGCCGGTGCAGGCCCTCGACCAGCACGAAGCGCGCGCCGTCCGCGCGCACCTTGATCGGGGTCTGCTGGCCGTCCTTGAGCATGCTCTGCGCGATCTCCTCGACCTTTTTAGGATCGAGCGTGGCGCGGCGCTTGACCGGCACGTAGATGCCGGCGACCGGGAATTTCTCGGTTTTCATCATGACGGGCGAAGCGTAGCACACCCGCGTCATTCCGGGGCACGCGCCTCTCGCCGTCAAGTTTCTGTCATTGCCGGACTTGATCCGGCAATCCATGAAGCGGAGCGGCAACGGCAGACTTTCGTAAGGTCAGTTCGGGCGGCACGTCATCATGGATGCGCGGGTCAAGCCAGCGCATGACAGCAGAGAGAGCTGCATGCTGTTAGATCAACGCACCGCTCATTCCCGCGCAGGCGGGAATCCAGTCTTTATTCTGGCGCTTGCGAGCGGTGGAGTGGACTTGCCGTAGAACCAGCAACCGGCGCGATACGCCCATGCAAATGGCCCCCAGCAACCCGTCTTGAACGCCAACTCGCAAAGCAAATAGCCGAGTGATTCGGTGACCTCATATTTTGCGCGGCTCAACATGTTACGACGCCATCTGGCTCTTGCCGAGCGCGCGGCGCACCGCCTTCGGCTCGCGCTTGATGACCTCGATCAGCGTGCGCGCCGCGCCGGACGGCCGCCGGGTGCCGAGTTCCCATTTGCGCACGGTGCCGACGCCGGTGCCGATGACGGCGGCAAATTCCCGCTGCGACAGGCCGAGCTTATGCCGCGCCAGGCGGGCATCGCTGTCGCTGGGGATGACGGTGTGCACGATCACACCGGTTTTCTTGCCGGCGACAAAATCGCGTAGCTCGTCCATGCTGGCGCGAAGGTCGTCGGCCAGCCGGCTTCTTTTCACTTTCTTTGCCATGACGCCATGATCTCCTTCAGATCGTCTGCTAATTCTTTCTTGTCGCGCGCAGTGAGGTCGGCTTTCTCGTTCTTGGCGTAGAGCGCCATAAGAACGAGAGGAAAGTCGCCGTTGTAGAAATAATAGATCACCCGCGCGCCGCCTCGCTTGCCGCTGCCGCCACGCCCGACGCGAACCTTGCGCAATCCCCCGGTGCCGGGGATCAGATCACCGCAGGTCGGCTCAAAGGCGACCAGGTCAACGACCGCGTCCTGCTCGGCGACCGTGAGCAACTCGCCCGCGCGTCGCTCGTAGCCGGAGAATTCGATCACCGAAACGGGACGGCGGCGCATGATCGGAAAGTACCCCAATGGGGCTTAGGGGTCAAGATGCTCCTCCGGTCATTCCGGGGCGCGAGCAGCGCGAGCGAACCCGGAATCCATAACCCCTGTCTCGCGATGTTCTTCAGCACTGGGACTATGGATTCCGGGCTCGCGGCCTAACGGCCGTGCCCCGGAAAGACAGGTAAGAAGCGCCACGCCATGTCATTGGCGTGCGAATAGGCGGCGCCGAGAAAGCGAGCGCTCGCCGACAGCGCCTGCGGATGTGCTGTAGGGCTATTGTTGGCTGATTTACTTCGATGCCAAATTTAGTAATGTCAAAAAATTATTTTGAGTTTCTTGGCTTAAGAAATTTGATCTACAAACTTATAAACTTGAGAAACCTCTATTTCGCGCGGAAAGGTACTCTCATTGATTTCATGGCCATCTTCTTTTGCGACTTCAGAAGCGCTGTTAAAATCAGCCTGCGTCAATTCAATTTTGGCAGTTATCGAGACAACGTCGGTGAAAGCAGCTTTGCGGTGAATCGGGATGAGAGCGTTTATTGCTGCTTTTGAATGCACACCCTCGAATATGCTAGAAACGGAACTGTCCTCGCTAACAAAATAAGACAAGGCTTCCAATATTGTCGTTTTGCCGCTTTCGTTGAGTCCAATTAGCGTAATTACTGGCGAAATGACCTTTCCTGCTAATTCAATTTGAACATTTGAAGCGCCCTTAAAATTTCTGATCGCGATAGAGTGGATGACTGGCATTTGCTTCCCCCCGATCCAAAAGTGATTATCTACAACCGGAAAGAACTCTGCAACGATAAGTAGAATGTCTTTCAGAGCCCCCTCACACCCGCTCCACAAAACTATCCACCACGCGCTTTTCGCCCGCCTTGTTCGAACAAAATGGCGAGCTTGCTCACGCCGTCGTGGCGTTGAAAGTAATCCGTCCGGCTTCCTTCGATTTCCGGCGGCGGGGCCGCACGGTGATTTCGATATCCTGATCGAAGGCCGTGAGCATCCGCATCAGCCGTTCCAGGGAAAAGCCCTGATAATGGCCGCGCAGGATGTTCGACAGGTCGGGTTGCTTGATGCCGATCAGCTTCGCCGCGGCGACTTGCGTCAGCTTGCGCGCTTTGATGAACCGGTGAAGCTGCACGACGAGTGAGGCCTTTAGCAGATGTTCCTCGGCGTTTGGCAGGCCGAGATCGGCGAAAATATTGCCGCTTCCGATGTCGTGGGCGGGCAGGGCCTTTTTGCTCATGATCTTGCTTCCTTACTGGCTCTGTGAATGATCTCGGCCTGGCGCAAGCGCTGTTTGATCAAGTCGAGATGCAGCTTCGGGGTGGCAATCCCCTTGGTGGATTTTTTCTGGAACGCGTGAAGGACATACAGCACGCCCTCGAAGCGGACCGTGTAGACGGCGCGATAGGCGTCGCCGTCGGCGTTTTTACGAATCTCAAGAACGCCGCTGCCAAATCCCTTCAGCGGCTTCGTGCCGGCAGGATGTTGCCCGAGTTGCGCTTCAAAAAGCGCTTGCCCGATCTCCCGCCGGGCCATGGCAGGAAACGCCTGCACGTCGCGCCGGCTGGACCCGACAAATACCGCTGGCTTGATCCTGCGGAGCAGTTCGTTCACGGAAATAT
Organism: Rhizobium sp. Q54; assembly: GCA_945861895.1. GTDB lineage: Bacteria > Pseudomonadota > Alphaproteobacteria > Rhizobiales > Xanthobacteraceae > Pseudolabrys. Next base: position 258 of record CAMAWF010000005.1, on the reverse strand, counting down.
AGTAATACTACTATAATTCCGTGTCAAGGCACAGATCTCACACCCTCTCGACAAAACTATCCACCACGCGCTTTTCGCCCGCCTTGTCGAAACGGATCGTGAGCTTGTTGCCGTCCACCGCGGTGACGTTGCCGTTGCCGAATTTCTGGTGGAACACGCGGTCGCCAGCCGTGAAGGATGAGACGGCGCCGGTGGATTTTCCCACCAGCTCGCCGTCGATGGTGAGCGGCGGCTTGCGCGCGTTCACCCCCACCCGGC
>CAMAWF010000004.1 GCA_945861895.1 Rhizobium sp. Q54 | reverse complement strand
GCATTTGCGGAAAATTACGAGCAGCACCAGAAGAATGTCGCACGGCTGCGGGTGATCGAGCACGACGCGCGTGCGCCAGCGACTGGCGCTCCTGCGAATGCCCAGGGCGCAACCGGGCGCCCCGCCGCGGCCCGGCGTTGACGGTCTAGAGCGCACCGTATCCGAAGCTGCGGCCTTGTGAGCGACATTCGGCGCCGCTAAGGTTTTGCCTGCGTCCGCACTCCGGCAACCTGTGACAGAGATCGAAGCCGATGGCGTTGTCGAGCATGACCGGCTTTGCGCGCAGCCACGGCGTTATCGGCTCCTATGCCTGGGCGTGGGAGATCAAATCGGTCAATGCCAAGGGGCTCGATGTGCGGCTGCGGATGCCGCCGGGCTGGGACGCGATCGAGGCAATGGTGCGCGCGCGCGCCGCCGAAGCGCTCGCGCGCGGCACGGTCTACGCGAATTTGACCGCCGAGCGCAAAGGCGTTGCGCCTACGGTCAAGGTCAACGAGCCGGTGCTGGCCGCTGTGCTGGCGGCGATCCGCGGCATCTCCGCCCGCGTCGAAGCCGCGCCGCCGACGCTCGACGGTATCCTCGGGCTCAAGGGCGTGATCGAGGTCGCCGAGGAAGATGAGCGCGAGGAGGACCGCCGCGCCGCCGAAGCCGCGGTCCTTGCCGGGTTCGATGCGGCGCTCGCCGCGCTCGCCGGCATGCGCCGGGACGAGGGCAGTGCGCTGGCCAAGGTGCTTTCCGCGCGCATTACGGAAATTGCCGCTCTCGCCAAGCGGGCGGAGGCGGCGCCCGGACGCAGACCGGAGGCGGTCAAGGCCCGGCTCGCCGAGCAGGTGGCGACGCTGCTGTCTGCTTCGCAAAGATTCGATTCCGACCGGCTGCACCAGGAAGCCATCATGCTTGCCGCCAAGGCCGATATCCGCGAGGAGCTCGACCGCCTCAATTCGCATGTCACGCAAGTACAGCGTCTGATCGCGGACGGCGGTCCGGCCGGGCGCCGGCTCGACTTTCTCGCCCAGGAACTCAGCCGCGAATCGAATACGCTCTGCGCCAAATCCAACGATGTGGAGCTGAGCAATATCGGCCTTGAATTGAAAAGCACGGTCGAGCAGTTCCGCGAGCAAGTGCAGAACCTGGAATGAACGCCGCCCGCTACATCGCCCGCAGGGGCATCATGCTTGTCGTATCCTCGCCGTCCGGCGCCGGCAAAACAACGCTCACGCGCAATCTGCTCGAACAACAGGAAAATGTCAGCCTGTCGATCTCGGTCACCACCCGCGCGCGGCGCGCGAGCGAGATCGACGGCGTGCATTACCGGTTTATTTCGAAACATCAGTTCGAAGTCATGCGCGACACCGGCGATCTGCTCGAATTTGCCGAGGTGCACGGAAACTTCTACGGGACGCCGCGCGAGCCGGTGGAAAAGGCGCTGGCCGCGGGGCGCGACGTGCTGTTCGACATCGACTGGCAGGGAACGCAACAGCTTTATAAAAAAATGCGCGATGACGTGGTCAGCGTCTTTGTATTGCCGCCCTCGGCGGTGGAATTGAAAGCGCGGCTGGAGCGGCGGGCGGAGGACAGCCGCGAGACCATCGCGCGGCGGTTGCGCAATGCGGCCGAGGAAATTCCGCACTGGACCGAGTACGATTACGTCCTCATCAATAGCGACCTCGACAAGAGTTTTGCGCGGTTGCGCTCGATCCTCACGAGCGAGCGGCTCAAACGCGTACAGCGGCCGGATCTGGAAGAATTTGTCGCCACGCTGTTGGCCGACTTGAAAATGCTCGCGCCGTAGCCACCGGCAATCGCTCCGGCACCCTGCAACCGCTTGAATTAATTGATGAATTCTTGCATTTAACCGGCTTCCATCAACGCGCGTGCAAGCTTGACGAAACCTTCCACCGCGATTTCCTCCGCGCGCGCGGTCGGTTCAATCCCGGCGGCAGACAACAGCGGCAGCGGGTCCATGCCAAGCGATTTGAGACTCTGGCGCAACATTTTACGGCGCTGGCCGAAGGCCGCCGCGGTCACCCGTTCGAATGCATGCAGATCGCACGCAAATGGTTGTGCGCGCGGGATGAGCTGCACCAGCGACGACCTCACCTTGGGCGGCGGCACGAACGCCGTGGGCGCGATGTCGAACAGAATTTTTGCCTCGGCCCGCCAACCGGCAAGCACCGAGAGCCGGCCATAAGATTTATTCCCGGGGCCCGCCACAATACGCTCGGCCACTTCGCGCTGGAACATCAGCACCAGTTGGCCAAACCACGGAGGCCACGGCTCGGCGGTGAGCCATGCAACAAGCAGCGCAGTCGCGATATTGTAGGGCAGGTTCGCGACGATGCATGCAGGGCCGCCCGCGAGATACCTTCGCGGATCGATATGTAATGCGTCGCCGGCGACGATCTCAAGCCGCCCAGGATAGCGTTGCGCGATCTCCTGCAATGCGGCGATGGCACGATCGTCGCGCTCGATGGCGATAACGCGCTTGGCGCCGAGCGCCAGCAAAGCGCGCGTCAGCCCGCCCGGACCGGGGCCGATCTCAACCACGGTTACATCATCAAGCGGGCCGGCGGCGCGCGCGATACGGGCCGTGAGATTGAGGTCGTGAAGAAAATTCTGGCCGAGGGATTTCTTGGGCGTAAGGCCATGCTTGCGGATCACCTCCCGCAGCGGAGGCAGATCATCGATCTGGCTCATGCGCCGGCAGGCACCGGCGCCGGCGATTTCGCGGCGAGGCGGGCTGCAAGTTTGAGCGCGGCGATCAGGCTCGAAGGGTTAGCGCTGCCGCTGCCGGCGATATCGAAGGCGGTGCCGTGATCGGGCGATGTTCGCACGAACGGCAGGCCGAGCGTCACATTGACGGCGCGATCGAAAGCCAGCGTCTTGATCGGGATCAACGCCTGGTCGTGATACATGCACAACGCCACATCGTAGCTGGCGCGCGCGGCCGCATGGAACAACGTATCGGCGGGGACCGGTCCGCGCACGTCGATGCCATCGGCGGCGAGCTGCGCGATCGCCGGCATTACGATTGAACGGTCTTCGTCGCCTATCGTGCCATCTTCGCCGGCATGCGGATTTAAGCCGGCTACCGCCAGCCTTGGACGCGCAATGCCGAACCGCGCAGTAAGATCGCGGGCGACGATACGCCCGGTTTCAATAATGAGCTCCGCGGTCAGTCGTGCGGGCACGTCGCGCAACGGAATATGGATTGTGACCGGGACGACGGCGAGTTCATCGCACCACAACATCATCACCGGCCGCGCAGCCATGCCGGACGCGGCTTGCGCCAATTTGGCCAGATATTCGGTGTGGCCCGGCTCGGCAAAACCGGACCGGTAAAGTACATTCTTGGCCACCGGATTGGTGACGACTGCGGCTGCATGGCCTGCGATCACGTCCGCGACCGCACGGCGGATCGAGGCAATGGCGGCAGGCGCACTCGAAGCATCGGGGAGGCCCGGCTGCGCGGTTATGGCGGCATCGAGCGAAACGACGGGGAGCGCCCGTGCGAAGGCAACGGTTGCCGCATCCGGCTCGATAATGGCAATGGGAATATCGAAGCCGAGACGCTCGGCGCGGCGACTTAGGAAATCGGGGTCTGCAACGACATAGAATGACGGCAGGCCGAGTTCCGCACGCCGCCGCCAGACCATGAGTGTGATATCGGGACCTATCCCCGCCGGCTCGCCCAGGGTGAGCGCCAACGGTTGCGCGATCCGCGACATCACCGGTATTCGATCATCGACGAACGGCGCACCTCGTCCAGAAATTTCTTGGCTTGCGTCTCAAATCGCTTGGTAAAAATCTCATTACGAACATCGCGCTTGTTCGATGCCTCGGTGCTGCTTTGTTTCTTATCGCACAATGCGAACATTTGAATTCCGTCCTGGACCAGTTCCGGGGTCGTCAAACGGCCGATCGGCAGGCTGGCAAGCAGTTCGCGCAATTGGGGCGCAAGATCTGCAGAGCTGCGCGTGATGGAGTCGCGCACGGCGACATCCTTCAGCGCGCGCGCAAGCGGAATGCCCTCGTCGCAGCTTTGAAAGCGCGAACGCAAGGTCTCCGCTTCGCGCCGTTTTGCCTCGGCCACGGTTGCAGCCGACCCGCGCGGCACGATGAACAGGACCGGGCGCAAAGTGTAAAAATAGCCGACCGCGTCCTTTTCATCGGTCTTGCGTTCCTGCAGCGCCACGGCAATGTCGGTTTCACCGATCTGCAGGGTTGAGCCAAATTTACCGCGGACCAGATGACCCCATGCGAGCTCGGCCCGCAGCCGCGATTTGAAGTCGCTCACTGACGCGCCCGAGCTTGTCAGCGACTGCTGGAATTGCTGCGGCGTCATGCGCCCGCGCTTACCCATGTCGTTAAAACTGTTATCGACTTCGGTATCGCTCGGCTCAATTCCGTAGCGCTTTGCGATGAACAGCTTGAGCTTTTCGTCGACGAGTTCGCTCAGGACTTCCTGCCGGCTCGGCGAGTTGCGGCTCGACAATTGATTGAGACGCTTGCGATGTTCGATATCGAGTGCGGTGATCGGCGCGCCGTTGACGACCGCCACCACTTGAGCCGGCGCCGGCTGCGGCCACGCGATGAAGGCGGCAGCAAACAACACGGCCGCCGCCAAACGGCGGTATGCCCCGACATGTGGGTTGCTTTTTACTGCGGTGATTTGCATGGCTTTAAGCATCGGCGGTGCTGCCATCGTCTTTACAGTTCCCGAGCAACGATGGAAACGCCGTATCCAGGTTACAAGCCGCCGATTCCACCGACGCCTTGACTAAACGACTGCCCACCGAGTGTCCGCAACGTGAGCTGCAACATCACGCGGTGATCGACATTCGGGTTCCCGCTATAAGCATAGCTGGTGATGTAATTCAGCGCCAAGAGTACGCAATCGTCGATGTAGCCCACACCGATGCGTGTCTGGTCCAATTTGCCCGCGTTGAGATCGTAGCGTGCGGATCCAGAAAGCACCCAATTGGCATCCAGCTTGATCGATGAGGTGCCAAGGATGCCTTGCCGGCGCGCCAGGAAACCGAGTTCGGGCTGGGCGTCGTAATCGCCGTAAAGAACCGAAGCCGACCAGCGGCCGAAATTGGCCTGTGTCTCGAGTTCAAACCGGCGGACGTCAAAGGTCTGTTCGTCGAAACGGAACCGCGATGTGAACTTGTAAATGCGATCCGGCTGATAGGACACCCTGGCAACATAATCGGAGCGCTTGGAGTCGAGCCCGCTGTCGATGCCGGTATTGGTGGAGCCGCCGGTGGCGAACGAGTTCTTGCCGAACAGCTGGTAGGACTGTCCGAACAGCGCGTTCAAGAAGCCGCCTTGATTGAACTGTGCGGTGTATTGCATGCCGACATTGGCGCGGCCGCCGCCTTCGACGCGGTCCCAGCCGGAAAATTTATCGACACGGAACAGATTGCTGTCATCGAAGGTAAGGCTTTGGGCATCCTCGTTCGGCCACGAGCCGACTTGGCCTTCGTTGGGACGGACAATGATTTGGCCGACCGGCTCGATTGTCTGCGTGCCCCATGAATGCACGTTGATGAACGGATAGCGGTATTCCATCCCGACCGCCGGCATGGCGCGGATCAGCGTGGTATCGCCTGGATTGAGGTAGTTCGACACCCCGGGCTGATTGTCGATGGAAAGTTGTGCGGCGTCGGCACGCACCATGGCAAATGGCGTGAAGACCTGCCCGAAGCTGTCGGTGATGCTGCGCTTCCAGTGGGTCTCGGCGGAGAAACGCGAATAGGTTCCGGGGATGCCTCGCAGCAGGCAATTGGACTTGACCTTGATCGCCGGATCGGCGGTTTGTGAGCACGTGCTGTTGGTTACGGCGGTCGTGGTGATGGGATCGAAGTTCGCGTCCCTGCGGCTCAGACTGGTCAGATTTACGCGGTACCCGAGTTCACCTCCGAACACCGGACGGCCGAATACATAATTGTAGTCGATCACCGGGTGGATGATCGGAAGCTGGTTTTGGTGGTCGGCTTCGGAGAAGCCGTAATAGTACATGGTGCGCGCATCGAAATAACTGCGGTCACCCTTTCCAGCCAGATAAAGCTGGGACAAGCCTTCGTTTGCGCCGGTCCTGAATGGGTCGGTATTGGCTCCATAGCGCGAAAGCTTGGGGTTGTAGTCTTGCAGGAATGTCTTGTCGGTCAGTGCGATCGCGTCCCATCCCCAAACCCATTTATTGTTGAGGGCGAATTGGCCGGCGGTCTCTACACTGCCGCGGAAATCGCGATAGCCGGGCGTTGTCGTGCCGTCTTTTCGCACGAAGTAGTTTTTATCCAATTGATCGATGCCGGCGGCGCGAATGGTGAATGCGCCGTTGGACAGACGCTGGCGATATTCGCCTTGCAGCAATGGACCTTGCTTGCTTGTGAACATCGGCGAGAAGGTCGCGTCGTAGTCCGGGGCAAGCGCCCAGTAATATGGGAGTTCGAGCGCCAGGCCGTAAATCGAGCCGCCCGAATAGGTCGGGATAAGAACGCCGGTCTTGCGCTTGACCGTCGGGTCCGGCACCGAGAAATACGGCAGATAAGCGAGCGGCGTCCCGAAGAATTCGAGGCGCGCATTCTCGAAATAGATCATCTTCTCGCTTTGATCGTGGATGATCCGTGCCGCCTTGACCTGCCACAGCGGCGGTTTTTTCGGATCGTCCTTACAGGCCTCGCAGGCGGTGTAGACGCTGCTGTGAAAGACCGTCAGATCGCCGCGCGACCGGTCGGCGCGCACCGCGGCCATGCGGGTCTGATCCGCCGTCTCAAGCCGAAGTGAATCGACGAAACCGTCGCGGTAATCGTCGGAAAGATCCATGATCTCGCCATAGGTGATCTTGCCGTCCGGTTCGGTCAGCCGGACGTTGCCTTCGGCATGCAGACGCTTTTTCTTTTGATCGTAGATGACCTTGTCCGCTTCGATCGTCGAGCCGGAGAAGTAAATCTGGACGTTGCCGACGGCGGAGACGCGTTCGTTGTTGTAGTCGTAATTTATCTCGCGCGCCTGAACCAGCATTTGATCCTGCGCGCCGTCCTTGGTTTTTCCCGGCGCGGGTTTTTTCACCGGCGGGGCGCGTCTTGGGAAATCGACCGATTGCGCAAACGCCGGCGCGGCGCCAAGCCAGCAGCCGGCGGCCATCGTCGCGGCCATAAAAACAATGATGGCGCCGAGCGAAAATCGCCGGCGCGCGGACGGGCGAACGTTCGCCGGGGTCATCACCCGTCCTCCTGGTAAAGCAATGCGACCAGCCCCGTCAGCCCGCCCGCAAGCACAGGCAACCACGCTGCTGCCACAGGGTGCATCAGTTCGGCCTTGCTGAAGTCTTCGGTTACTTTGGAGAGGATATAAAGCAGAAAGCCGGCGGCGATACCACTTAATATCATCTTTTGCACGCCGCCGAAGCGGAAGAAACGTAAACTGACGGCCGCGGCGAGTAGAACCATGGATGCCAGCAAGAATGGGCGCGCAAGAAGCTTCTGGTATTGCAATCGATAGCCTGCCGCGACAAGGCCGGCGTGCTCGGCGGTGGTGATATACGAAGGAAGTAGCCAGATCGGGACGGTTTCCGGGGTCGCAAAGCTTTCGCGGACTTGTTCATGTGTCAGATTGGTACGCAACCGGTATGAATCGCGGTCGCTCGGCGGCGTTGCAGCCGCATAGACCCGCACATCGTCCAGCAGCCAAAAGCCGGTTTCCAGCAAGGCGCTTTTTGCCTCGATCCGTTCTTGGAAGCGGCCGGCGGTATCGAATGTAAAAACGGTCACGCCACCGAGGTTGACACCTTGATTGCTGCTGGATCGGGCATTGACGATCGCCTGACCATCGGGGGTGCGTTGGCGCGCCCAGAACGTGCCGCCGCTTGCCGGACGGCCCAGTGTATTGCTGTTGAAAATCTCGGCCTCAAGGCGCTTGGCGCGCTCCTGCATCATGGCGGAAATCGGATTGTAGATAGCAGTCGCCATCACGCCGAGAAGAAGTGCAACCACGAGCGCCGGCGTGATGAATTGCCAGGCCGATACCCCCGCCGATCGCGCAATCACGAGTTCAAGCCGGCGTGACATATTGAGGTAGCAGGACATCGCCCCGATCAGCACGCAAAACGCCAACGTCCGCTCGGTCACCTGCGGCACCCGGTAGAGCGACACCTTGGCGACCAGCAAGGTCGAAACATTGGGGATATTGGCGGTTCGCCGCATCATCTCGATGTAATCGAACAGCGTTACCAGCAAAAAGATTCCTGCGAATACCGCCATGACCGAACCGAGGAAGTTCAGGCCAAAATAGCGCGCAAGTTTTCCCCCCATTATCGGCATGATCGGGTCACGTTGTTGCGACGCGACGGCTGATGCGCTCGGTGAGCGCGGCGATCGCGTTAACGAGGAAGGCGGGGGGCTCGATGATCACTCCCTTTCCAATCACGATGAGGCCGACGACGGAGACTATGCCCATCACGATGTAGGGCACGAACAACGCAACCGGCGTGCCGACGCCGACCACCGTGCTGGCGAAGCCGATGATACGCAGCAGAACCACGGCGCCGACCGCTCCGATCAGCGACACCGTTCGGCTCTGGCGGGTGGTGCGCGGGGCGCCGAGATAGGCGTAGGCGATCACCACGAAGACCAGCGGATAGAGCGGGGCAAGCAACCGGTCGTGGAATTCTGCGTGGAACTGACCCGGCTGCGCGATAAACGCGGGATCATTCGGATCCGGCGCAATGAGCTGCCAGATGGGACGCTCCCGCACCGAATATCTCGCCGCCTGCGGGCCTCCGGTGAAGCGCGAAAGGTCGAAAGCATAACGATCGAATACAACGAATGTCGGGTCGCGTTGCGTTGCTTCGTGCCGTTGCACGCTGCCGTTCTGCAGCAACAGAAACTTGCCGCTATCGTTTTCCAGAAGTTCGCCCCGCTCCGCCAGAATGGTTATGCGTTCCTGCGGATTGCGCCGGTCGTCCACCAGAACCCCGAGCAAGAGTCCGTTCGGCGGGCGCTCGCGGATATGAAAGGTGAGGCTGCCTTCGATGGTGGTGAATCGTCCGGGCTGTACGATGTTGGTGACAAGGTCGGCGCTTACTTCGGTCAAACGATCGCGCAATTTACGCAAGCCCAGCGGAGCCACATAGGCGCTGATCAGCGCGACCACGATCGAAACGACGACGCCGACCGAGAAAAATGCGCGAAACAGCAGCCAAGGCGACATGCCGGCGCCATTCATCACAATGATTTCGGAATCGGTGCCCATCTTGTTGAGCACATGCGCGACGGCGATGACCAGCGCGATCGGCGCGATGATGAGAACAAGCATCGGGATCAGCATCGCGGTAATGGCGATGAAAACCAGGATGGTCTGGCCTTGATTGGTCAGCAGGTCGATATCGCGCAGCGCCTGGGTGACCCAGATAACGGCCGTCAGGCTGACAAGCACCAGCACAAACGCGCCGAATGCTGTGCGGAAAATATAACGGCTGATCGACCCCATCCGCTTACGACGTCCCCAATTCCGGCTTAACGGCCCCGCGCGCCGGCCAGCCGCCTCCGGTCTGGCGCGCGCCTAAGGTAAACCGATCCTCCCGCTGGGTTAACTTGATCCGTCCAGAAAATGGCCTCCCCGTGGCAAAGCCGTTGATCATGAACAATAAAAGGTTAATGCCGGGGCGGCCCACGGGCCGTAATTGCCGCCAAATACAACCAAAGATGGTAATTTTCTGGGTACTAACGCTTGGCCCCAGTCAAATCCAGCGGATGCAAGCGGCAGACGGGACCTTGGTCGCACTTCGGTGCGATTCGTGCAATTCATCTGCCAATTGCTCGGCAAAAAGGATCGACCCGATGTCCGGCGTCATGAAGCTTGGATTCGCTCCCTTCGCGGCGCCCGCCAAGGGCGTTCTCATCGTCTTTTGCGACGATGGGCTCAAACTAGGCGCTGCCGCGCGCAAGGCGCTCAGTGCCGCCGGCGACCTCATCAAGCGGGCGGCGGCCGCGGAACGCTTTACCGGCAAGAGCGGATCGGCGCTCGACCTCATCATGCCGGCTGGGCTCAAGGTTGCGCGCCTCATCGTCATCGGCGCCGGCAAGACCGCGGAGCTGACCGAGAAGGATTTCCTCAAGCTCGGTGGGCTTGCCATGGGCAAAATCCCGAATGCCGCGTCGGAGGCCACGATATTTGCCGAACTGCCGGGCGCAGCGATGCGGCCCGATGCGGCAGCCGATCTCGCGCTCGGGATCAAGCTGCGCGCCTACGTCTTTGACCGCTACAAGACCAAGCGCAAGGAAGGCGAGGAACGCAGCGCCGACACCAAGGTCGCCGTCGCGGTGTCGGACGTCGCGGCCGTGCGTAAGGCTTTCGCCCGCCGCGAAGCGGTGGCCGATGGCGTCGTATTGGCGCGCGATCTCGTCAACGAGCCGGCCAACGTGCTTTACCCGGCTGAATTCGCACGCCGCACTCTGGCGCTGAAGAAGCAGGGCGTCGCCGTCGAAGTGCTCGACGTCAAGGCGATGAAGAAGCTCGGCATGAACGCGCTGCTCGGCGTCGGCCAGGGCTCGGTGCGCGACAGCCGCGTCGTGGTCATGCGCTGGAACGGGGCTAAGAAGAAAGCGGCCCCGGTCGGCTTCATCGGCAAGGGGGTGTGCTTCGATACCGGCGGCATCTCGATCAAGCCGGCGTCCGGCATGGAGGATATGAAGGGCGATATGGCGGGCGCTGCCTGCGTGGTTGGGCTGATGCACGCGCTGGCCGCCCGCAAGGCGCGCGTCAACGCCGTCGGCGTCATCGGCATTGTCGAAAACATGCCGGACGGCAATGCGCAGCGTCCCGGCGACATCGTCACCTCGATGTCGGGGCAAACGATCGAGATCATCAATACCGACGCCGAAGGCCGGCTCGTGCTGGCCGACGTGCTGTGGTACGCGGCCAAGCGATTCAAGCCGAAATTCATGGTGGATCTCGCGACGCTCACCGGCGCCATCATTGTCGCGCTCGGCCACGAACATGCCGGCCTGTTCGCCAACGACGATAAGTTGTCCGAGCGGCTGACCAAATGCGGGCTTGCCACCGGCGAACTGGTTTGGCGCATGCCGCTGGCGCCGGAATACGACAAGCTGATCGACTCGAAATTCGCCGATGTGAAGAACACCGGCAGCGGGCGCTGGGGCGGCGCGATCACGGCCGCGCAATTCCTCCAGCGTTTCGTCGCCGACAAGACGCCGTGGGCGCATCTCGACATTGCCGGCGCGGGTTTCGACTCGCGCCAGACCGAGATCAACAAAAGCTGGGGCTCGGGCTGGGGCGTGCGGCTGCTCGACCGGCTGGTGGCGGATTATTACGAGAAGTGAGGGGCTCTCATTTCACCCGACTTTCCGCAGCTTTCGCGCGCGTCGTAAATCCTGGTTGATCTGCGTCTGCCACCCACCTCCCATCTTGCGGTATGCCGCCAGCACGTCGGCATCAATCCGCAGCTTGATCGCCTCTTTCGGATTGGCAAGTGGCGGGCGTCCGCGACGAATGATCTTGTCGCCGTCCCGCAATTCCGCCCGGTCGAGCATTTCATCGGTCAACTCCGGCGCATCGTCCGGATCGACCCAACGCTTACTCGAACCTTTTGATGAGCTTTTTTTCTTCTTTTGCATGGCAGTGCCTCATCGAGATAACGTGGCGAGCCTCGCCACGAGGCGTCCAGACGATCATCACCATACGTCCCTTCAACCAACCCGCCGTGATCTTGCGAATCTCGCCATAAGCGAAGCGGATATCGTCGAAAGTTGCTGTCCGGCCGGCGAAGACCTCCGCAGCATCCGTCGCAAAATCGAGTCCCCGTGCGGCAAGAGTTGCCGCACGATTTGCCGGATCATAGGTGATCTTCACGGCAATAAACGTACCCCCAATAAATAAGAAGGTCAAGGGTTCACGGTGTAATTTGTTGTTGTTAGACTATCGGAAATTATTACGTGAAAATGAACGGCTGGAACCGCGAGGATGTGTTTGGCAGAGGGCCGTCCTAGAACGCTCGGAGATGCGAAGGAAATAGAGCGTCGTCGAATTTTGCTCGCTGAACCACGTATGCTTCGGCGGCGCGATCACGGCCGCGCAATTCCTCCAGCGTTTCGTCGCCGACAAAACGCCGTGGGCGCATCTCGACATTGCCGGCGCGGGTTTCGACTCGCGCCAGACCGAGATCAACAAAAGCTGGGGCTTGGGCTGGGGCGTGCGGCTGCTCGACCGGCTGGTGGCGGATTATTACGAGAAGTGAGGCCGAGGGCGATATTGGGTGCGCACCACGGTGCTTGGAAACCTATAATGTGGTATTAAAATATCTATGACGAAACTACTTGAACAAGCAATCGCCAAAGTCCGTGAGCTGCCTGACGAAGATCAGGACGCGCTCGCGATCGCCATGCTCTCCATGGCCGGTGCGGATGCGGCTTCTATCCCACTCGACGACGAAACGCGGGCGGCCATCCGCGAGGGACTCGAACAGGCACGCCGCGGCGAGTTTGTTCCTGACGAGGAAATAAAGGCTCTCTGGAAACGCAACGGACTATGAGAGTTCGCTACACGTCGCGGGCGCGCGGCGACTTGAGCGGGATCCTCAAATACATCGACGAACGCAGCCCGCAAGGTGCGCGCAACGTCAAGCGTGCCATTCAGAAGGCGATTGAATTAATCGGGGAGTACCCAAGCAGCGGGCGACGTGCTGGCGAGCAAGAAGCGCGCGTGCTGCCGGTCGTTCGGTATCCATATTTGATCTATTGGAGCATCGAAGCTGGCGAAACATGGATCGTCCACATCCGCCACACCGCGCGGCAACCGTGGCAAGTTGAAGGTTGAGCACGCTTTGCGTACGGCTGGTGGCGGACTGTTTTGGCCTATTAAAGTCTAACGTGCCTCATGACCGAAATCCTGTTCTACCATTTGCAAGGCCAGAAGCTCGAAGGCGTGCTCCCCACGCTGCTGGAAAAATCCATCGCGCGCGGCTGGCGCGCGGTGGTGCAGGGCGCTTCCGAAGAGCGCATGGAGGCGCTCGACGCTTATCTGTGGACCTATCGCGACGACGGCTTCCTGCCGCACGGCACCTGGCGCGAGAGCGAGGCCGCCATGCAGCCGGTTCTGCTCACCGTCAACGACGACAATCCGAATGCCGCGCAGGTGCGCTTCCTGCTCGATGGGGCGGGCGTGCCGGCGGATGCCGGCGCCTATGCGCGCATCGTGCTGCTGTTTGACGGCGAGGACGAAGAGGCGGTGGCGGCTGCGCGCGCGCAGTGGACCGAGGCCAAGACCAAGGGCTTCGAGGCGACCTATTGGCAGCCGGACGAGCAGGGCCGCTGGGTCAAGCAGGCGTGACGAAATCCGCGGCAAAAGGGTCGCTCACCGCCTTCAGGTAGGCCATTGGCCGATCGGCCGTTGGCCTAGTTTATGGCGCTGACCAGCCTTGCTGCCGGCCATCTTCGTGACGCAAAATCCCGCTTACTGCCCAGGCGGATACAATGAACACCGGAGTTTTGGCATTGTTGGGTCGCGGTTGGGGTGCTGGCGCAGTGGCGTTCGCGGCCTTGGCATTGGCCGGCTGCTCCGGCGACATGTTTTCAGGTAACTCCGCGGACAAATGGTTTGCCAAGCCACTCGACGTATTCGCCAAGCCCGACTGGGCTTTGGCCTCCTCGACGAAGGATAAGGCGGCAGGCGGGCTGCGTCCGGTCGCCCCCGAGGACTTCGTGGACGCCAGCGGCCAATGCGCCGGCGAGCCGGCACCGAACGAAGCCGCGACCGGCGCTGTGGCCGCGGCCGAGGGGGCTGCCGCGACGAGTCCGGCGGGCGCAGCTCCGGCCAACTTTCCGGCTTTCGGCGCGCCGGTCATCGGCGGCGTGGCGCTCACCATGACCGAATGCGAGGTCGTCCGCCGCGCCGGGCAGCCGGAAAACGTGGAGATCGGCGCCAACGAGAGCGGCGAGCGCCGGATAGTACTGACCTATCTGCGCGGCAATTGGCCCGGCATCTACCGCTTCACCGCGGGCCGGCTCAACGAGGTCGAGCGCGCTCCGGCGCCGCCCGAGCCGCCGAAGCCGCCGCCGAAGAAGAAAAAGCCGGCAAAACCGAAAACCGCGGCGAGATAGCTGGAGCATCCGCTAGAGTCTGATCGAGAGTGAAGCGGCTACCGCATCGGCAGCGCGCTCCCTCTCCCCGCAAGCGGGGAGAGGTAAAGCGGGTATGCGGCGCTGTCTGATTCAATGTCGCTGAATCAGACTCTACGCCATCGCGGTGTCGAATTCCGTGCTGGCGGCGAGCCAGTCTTCTTCGGCGCGGACGAGCGCACGCGCATTGTCCGCCCGCTCCTTGGCGAGCGCCGCCGCCCGGGCGGGCTCACGCGCAAACAAACCGCCTTCCGCCAGTGTGCGATCCAGACGTTCGATCTCGGCGGTGAGCCGCTTGATTGCGGCTTCCGCGCGCGTGACCCGCTGGCGCAGCGGCGCAAGCTCCGCACGTTTTCCCGCGGCGGCGCGGCGCAGCTCGGCGCGGTCCACGGCGGGCGCATTTTTTGCCGCGCGGTCCGCGCCACCCCATTCGCCCCGGTCGGAAAGCACCTGGCGGCGGTAGTCGTCGAGATCGCCCTCGAACGGCGTCACCTCGCCGCCCGCCACCAGCCAGAGCCGGTCGGCGCAGGCCGCAAGCAGATGACGGTCGTGCGAGACCAATATCACCGCGCCCGGATATTCGTTGATGGCTTCGATCAGCGCAGCGCGGCTGTCGATGTCGAGGTGATTGGTCGGCTCGTCGAGGATGAGCAGATGCGGGCCGCCGAAGGTGGCGAGACCGAGCATGAGGCGCGCCTTCTCGCCGCCCGACAGCTTGTTCACTTTGGTATCGGCAGCCTGGGCGGAAAATCCGATCGAGCCGGCGCGCGCGCGGACTTTTGCTTCCGGTGCGTCCGGCATCAGCTTGCGGACGTGATCGTAGGTGCTGGCATCGGAATCCAGCTCATCCAGCTGGTGCTGCGCGAAGTAAGCGATTTTAATTTTTTCGGCGCGCGTGATGGTTCCTTCGAACGGTTTGAGCCGCGCGGCGATCAGCTTGACCAGCGTCGATTTGCCATTGCCGTTCGCGCCGAGCAAAGCGATGCGGTCGTCGTTGTCGATGCGCAGCGAAAGCCCATGCAGCACCGGGCGGCCGGGCTCGTATCCGACGCCGACCTCTTCGAGCGCGATGATCGGCGGCGAGAGCAGCTTTTCCGGCGCGGGGATCACGATCGGCCGCACTTCGTCGGTCACCAGGGCGGCGATCGGTTTTAGCTTTTCCAGCATTTTGACGCGCGACTGCGCTTGCCGCGCTTTCGAGGCCTTGGCGCGGAAACGATCCACAAAGGCCTGCAAATGCTTGCGTTCGGCGTCTTGTTTCTTCACCAGTTTCTGGTCGAGCATCAGCCGGTCGTTGCGCGCCTTTTCGAACGCCGTATAGCCGCCGCGATAAAGCGTGAGCTTGCTGCCTTCGAGCGCCAGGATGAAGTTGACCGAGGTGTCGAGCAGATCGCGATCGTGGCTGATCACGATCATGGTGTGCGGATAGCGGGCCAGATGGTCCTGCAGCCACAGCGTGCCCTCGAGGTCGAGATAATTGGTCGGCTCGTCCAGCAACAACAAATCCGGTTGCGCGAACAGGACGGCCGCCAGCGCCACGCGCATGCGCCATCCGCCGGAAAACTCCGAGCAGGACCGCTCCTGATCGGCGGCGGAAAAGCCCAAGCCCGCGAGGATCGAGGCCGCGCGCGCGGGCGCGGCATAGGCCCCCATGTCGGCGAGCCGCGTTTGGATTTCGGCGATCCGGTGCGGGTCCTGCGCGGTTTCCGCCTCAGTCAGCAGATTGGCGCGTTCGAGGTCGGCCTGGAGCACGATTTCCAGCAGGCTTTCCGGGCCGTCGGGTGCTTCCTGTGCCAGCCGGCCGACGCGCCAGCGCGGCGAGACTTCCACATGGCCTTGTTCGGATGAGTGATCGCCGGCGATGACGTTGAACAGCGTGGTCTTGCCGCTGCCGTTGCGTCCGACCAGGCCGATCCGGGAGCCGGGCACGATGCGCGCCGTGGCCCGGTCGAGGAGTAGCTTTCCGGCTACGCGTACGGAGAGATCGTCGATGATGAGCATGCGCGCCTTTTGGCCGAGAGTTCCGGTTGAGGCAATCCCTCGGGCGTGCAAGGCGGCAATTTGTTCGCCGTCGAGCTTTGCTCGCGCCGTCATGCCGGCTGCGGGCGGCTTTTCCCGCCCTGAAAACCGTGTGCGAAAGGGTGGATAGCCGCTTTCCGCGCGTTTCGTCTCTTCCGTTCGACTGCTAACGTCCGCGCGCGCGCGCGAATCACGTCGCGGCGCGATTGGGCAGGAGGACAGAATGGCCAAAAGAAGTCGTAGCAGCAGTTCAATGGATCGCAGATACGTCGCGGAATTCGCCGGCACGCTGGCGCTGGTACTTGTTGGTTGCGGGTCGGTTGCGATTGGCGGCCTTGCCGGTGCGCCGGCAGGCGTGCTGCAAATCGGCGTTGCCTTCGGTCTGACCTTGACCGCGGTGGCCTATTCGATCGGGCAAATTTCCGGCGCGCATCTCAACCCCGCCGTCACGGTGGCGATGTGGGCCGCCGGCCGCGCCAATAGCCGGGACGTGCTGCGCTACATCATCGCGCAATGTCTCGGCGCGATCGTCGGGGCCGGTGTTCTTGTGTTCATCCTCTGGGCCAAGACGCAAAGCGTCAACCTTTCCACTCTCAATCTCGGCCAGAACGTCTATGGCGCGGGGTACGGCATCGGTGCTGTGATGCTCACCGAGTTCGTGGCGACGCTGCTGTTCACGCTGGTGATCCTCGGTGTGACCGGCGGCAGGGTTGCTTCGCCGGCGGCGGGCATCGTCATCGGATTCACGCTCATCGCGTTGCATCTGGCGTTCTTCAATGTCGATGGGCTTTCGGTCAATCCGGCACGCAGCCTGGGCCCGGCGGTTTGGGTCGGGGGCATCGCGCTCGTTCAGCTCTGGTTGTTCATCATGGTGCCGATCGCCGGTGGCGCGCTGGCCGGCTGGCTCTATCGCGGCAAGATGTTCGGCTAGACGCAAGATTCGCCGACAAGTTTCGCCAACAGGAAAGCCCCGGTCTCGCAACGCGCGAAGCCGGGGCTTTCGTTTGCCAGAGTTAAGCGAGGGGTTGCGGTCTTAGTAGCAGACCTTGACCCAGCGCAGCCGCGCGCCGAACGGGGTCTGGACCCAGCGCTTTTTCATGTAGCAGCCGTCATAGGCAGCGTAAGCCGGGCCGTAGAAGCCGACATTGTAACGCGGGCCCCAGTGGCGGTGATGATTGTGATGGCCGTGCCAGCCGCCGCTCCAGGCGGAAGCTGAAGTCGGGGCGAGTGCGGCCGTGCCGAGGGCGGCGGTGGCGACGAGGGCGAGGGTGATCTTGCGGAACATGGGCATCTCTCCTGTTGGGGGGATGTGCGTCTCACATCCTGCCTATGGGTCGCCCTGACCCGGCAAAAGGTTCACGCCGCCAGCGTGAAATAGCCGCTGCGGCCTGTGCCTTGCCGCCCGCCGGGCCGGCCGTTATAAGCCGCCGCTACCCGCTCGCGCTGGTCTCAACTCATTGAAGGACTTGTCCAATGGCGGTCGAGCGTACGTTTTCGATCCTCAAGCCCGATGCCACCGCCCGCAATCTGACCGGGGCCGTCAACGCCATGATCGAGAAGGCGGGGCTTCGTATCATCGCGCAAAAGCGCATCCGCATGAGCCGGGCCGAGGCGGAGAAATTCTACGCCGTGCATCGCGAGCGGCCGTTCTTCGGCGAATTGGTGTCCTTCATGATTTCCGGCCCGGTGGTCGTGCAGGTGCTGGAAGGCGATAATGCGATTGCGAAATATCGCGACCTGATGGGCGCCACCGATCCGGCCAAGGCGGCGGACGGCACCATCCGCAAGGCGCATGCCAATTCGGTCGGCGAGAACTCGGTGCACGGTTCCGACGCGGCCGAGACGGCGGCCAAGGAGATCGCGCAGTTTTTTTCCGGCAATGAAATCGTGGGCTGAGGGCGATGTGATGCCGGGCCGCTGGCCTGATGCCGGCATCGGCCTGTAGATTAGCTTGATACCGCGGCAAGCCCGCGGAAGCGGAGGCTCCGCCGGCGAGGCGGAAAATAACAAGGAGTAGCCGGTGGATTATCTCTGGCAGGACATCACGCAGGCGCCGTTCTGGATTGCAGCGCTGCAGATCATCGGCGTCAATATCATCCTCTCGGGCGACAACGCCGTGGTCATTGCGATGGCCTGCATGATGCTGCCGCCGCGTCAGCGGCTATGGGGCATGATCCTCGGCGCTGGCGTTGCCGTTCTGCTGCGCGTCTTTTTCACCTTGGTTGTCGCGCAGGCGATGGGCTACCCGTATTTGAAGCTGGTCGGCGGCGTGCTGCTGCTGTGGGTGGCCGTGAAGCTAGTGGTGCCGGACGACGACGGCGGGGGAAAGGTCGAGTCCGCCGACAATCTCTGGCGCGCGGTTCGTATCGTTGCCATCGCCGACATCGTGATGAGCCTCGACAACGTGATCGCCATCGCGGCATCGGCCGAGACGGCGGCGATGCGCGTAGACCCGCTGCATGCCGGGTCGATCAAGACGACCTTGATCGTCTTTGGGCTTGCGACCAGCATACCGCTGATCGTGGCCGGCAGCGCGCTGCTGATGAAGCTGCTGGAGCGCTATCCGATCCTGGTGTGGGCTGGCGGTGGGCTGCTGGGCTGGGTCGCCGGTGACATCATGATTAAGGACTCTGCGCTGCTCCACGTCATGTCGCCGGCGCTGGTCTCGCAACTCCACTATGTGACGGCCGCTGCCGGCGCGATCTTTGTGGTCGGATTCGGTCTGCTGATGCGGCGTATACGACATGAGAGGGGCAGCATGATCGAATCTGCCGTCGAGCAAGCCCATTCCGTTGGGATCGATCCTGAGCGAGTGAAGGACAAGCGCTAGCTGCGGGGTGCTTTTAAGGCGACATGAATCAAACCGTCCGTCCTCTTCCGAAACCTACAAGGATCGCGGCGTCCGCCTGTCCGCACGATTGCCCATCGACCTGTGCGCTCGAAGTGGAAATCATCGACGAGCGCACGATCGGGCGCGTCCACGGCGCCAAGGACAACGCCTACACCGCCGGCGTGATCTGCGCCAAGGTCGCGCGTTATGCCGAGCGCGCGCATCATCCCGACCGGCTGCTGCACCCGTTGCGGCGCAAGGGCGCCAAGGGCTCCGGCGAGTTTGAGCGGATTGCCTGGGACGATGCGCTCGATCTCGTCGCGGAGAATTTCCTCAAGGCCGAGCAGCGTCACGGCGCGCAATCCGTTTGGCCGTATTATTACGCCGGCACGATGGGCTTGGTGATGCGCGACGGCATCAACCGGCTGCGCAACGTCAAAAAATATTCGAACTTCCACGAAACCATCTGCAACAATCCGGCGCGCGCCGGATTTGCCGCCGGCACCGGCCGCGTCGCCGGCCCCGATCCGCGCGAAATGTCAAAATCCGATCTTGTCGTGATCTGGGGCGCCAATCCGGTCAACACCCAGATCAACGTGATGACGCACGTCACCCGCGCCCGCAAGGAGCGCGGCGCCAAGATCGTCGCCGTCGATGTCTACATGAACGGCACGATGGTGCAGGCCGACCTCGCCGTCCTGATCCGGCCGGGCACCGATGCCGCACTTGCCTGCGCGGTGATGCATTGCCTGTTCCGCGACAACAAAGCGGATTGGGATTATCTCGACCGCTACACCGATGTTCCGCATGAACTGGCCGAACACGTGCGCACGCGCGGCCCCGGCTGGGCGGCTACAATCACCGGCTGCCCGATGGAGACGATCGAGGCCTTCGCCCGCCTCGTCGGCGAGACCAAACGCGCCTATTTCCGCCTCGGCTACGGTTTCTCGCGCTCGCGCAACGGCTCGGTGAGCATGCACGCGGCGACCTGCATTCCCTCGGTGACCGGCGCCTGGCGGCATGAGGGCGGCGGCGCTTTTTTCAACAACGCGGCCATCTATCACATCGACAAGGGCATGATCGAAGGCGCCGACGTATTCGATCCCGCGGTTCGCCCGCTCGACCAATCGCGCATCGGCGCGGTGCTGACCGGCGAGCGCGCGGCGCTCAAGGGCGGGCCGCCGGTCGATGCGCTCATCGTCCAGAACACCAATCCGGTGTCGGTCGCGCCCGAGCAGGATTTGGTCAAGCGCGGCTTCGCGCGCGAGGATTTATTTGTTTGCGTGCACGAGCAGGTGATGACCGAGACCGCGCGCATGGCCGACGTGGTGCTGCCCGCCACCATGTTCGTCGAGCATGACGACATCTATACCGGCGGCGGCCACCAATATATCCAGCTCGGCCCCAAGCTGATCGAGCCGCCCGGCGAATGCCGCAACAACCATGAGGTCATCTGTGCGCTCGCCGGCAGAGTGGGCGCCAGGCATCCCGGCTTTGAGATGAGCCCGCGCGAACTGATCGACTGGACGTTGCAAAAGTCGGGCTGGGGCACGCTCGACAATCTTGAGCGCAATCGCTGGGTCGATTGCCAGCCGGACTTCGACACCGCGCACTATCTCAACGGCTTCAACTGGCCGGACAAGAAATTCCGCTTCAAGCCGGACTGGCCGAACGTGCCGTTCCGGACACCTTGGCGCGCCGGTCCGGTCGAAGCCATGCCCGGGCTTCCCGACCAGTGGGACGTCATCGAAACGGCGGACGCCGAGCATCCGTTCCGGCTGGCGACTTCGCCGGCGCGCGGTTTTCTCAACTCGACGTTCAACGAGACGCCGACATCGCTGGCGCAGGAAAAGCGCCCCGAAGTGATGATCCATCCCGGCGATGCGGCGGCTTGCGGCATTGCGGACGGCGACAAGGTGATCCTCGGCAACCGGCGCGGCGAGGTGCGTCTGCATGCGCGGCTGTTCGACGGCGTATGCCGCGGCGTGCTGGTCGCGGAATCGATCTGGCCGAACAGCGCCTATGCGGACGGCCGCGGCATCAATACGCTCACCGGCGCGGACGCGATTGCGCCCTACGGCGGCGCCGCGTTCCACGACAACAAAGTGTGGGTGAGAAAAGCGCGGGCTTGAGGCCCGCGCTTTCCGCCATTATTTCAGTACGGCTTACAGTTCTTTGCCGATCTGCCGGTCGATCGAGTAGGGCCCGCCGCCGCGCAGCGCGATGGCGAACAGCACTACGCCGAGCACGAGTACGAATTCATAGCCGCCGGCCATAACACCGAAGCCTTTCGCATAGTGAACTGCGAAAAACGCGATCAACATTTCGATCGCCAGCGCAGCCGCGAAGAAGCGCGTGAACAGGCCGAGGATGAGGCAAGCGCCGCCGACGGATTCGAGGAACATAGAGGCAAAGGCAAAGGCCAAGCCGGGCTCGAGGCCGTTCCTCGCCATATAGGCTGCGATCGCGGCAGGGCCGGCGTTGAATTTGGGCAACACGTGCATGATCATGACGATGCCGACAACCACGCGCACGATCGTGTAGGCAATCGGGCTCCAGGTTTTGTAGAAATCGGCAAGCCCCGGATACAGAAGTTTCGCTTCGCCCTTGGCCATTTTGAAGTCCCCCCTTTTACGGCCACGGAATGCCCGTGGCGCTTCATACGACTTTAGTCAAAGATCATAGCACCGCCAAGGCGTCAAAGTTCGCATTCAGGGAGATGAATTTTTTCGCCGCGTGGCGGAATTCCGGCGGTCAGGACGGATCGGGCACGAGTTCGGCGGTATCCGGCGCCGGAACGCCATCGATAAGGCAGCGCCCCGCCTCGACGCGCACGCGGCCTTCCGCGACGAGCTTGAGTGCGAGCGGATAGAGTTTGTGTTCGATCTTGATGACGCGAGCGGCGAGGGTCTCGGCGGTGTCGTTATTTTGCACTGCAACCGCGCCTTGCGCGATGATCGGACCGGAATCCATTTCCGGCGCCACGAAGTGCACGCTGGCGCCGTGAATCTTCACACCGGCGGCGAGCGCGCGGGCGTGAGTATTCAGACCTTTGAATGCAGGCAGCAGCGCGGGATGAATATTGAGCATGCGCTCGCGCCAGCGCCCGACCAGCCAAGGCGTCAACACGCGCATGAAGCCGGCAAGACAAACGAGATCGATCTTGTGCGCTTCGAGCAGAGCCTGCAGCGCGCGCTCGAACGCTTCGCGGTCGTTCCCGTATTTTGAATGATCGATGACCTCGGCCGGAATGCCCGCCGCTTGCGCCAGCGACAGTCCGCCGGCATCGGGGCGATTTGAAATGACGAGTGCGATTTCGGCCGGATAATTCTTCTCTTTCGCAGCCTCGATCAGCGCGCCCAAGTTGGAGCCGCGCCCGGAAACAAGAACGGCTACGCGCTGCTTCGGCATCGGCGTCACCCGAGATCCAGGCGTCCGCTATAGCTGACCTGCGCGCCGGTGCCGGCCGAAACCAATTCGCCGATCTGCATCGCGGTCTCGCCTTCGCGCGCCAGCGCGGCAATAACCGTATCCGCGTTTTTGGCCGCGACCACAGCCACCATCCCGATGCCGCAGTTGAACGTGCGGAGCATTTCGGCTTGCGCGATGCCGCCCGTGGCCGCCAGCCATTTGAACACCGGCAATACCGGCACGCGCGAGAGGTCGAGCTTGACGCCAAGCTGCTTCGGCAGCACGCGCGGAATGTTGTCGGGGAATCCGCCGCCGGTGATATGCGCCAGCGCCTTCACCGCCTTGGTTTCGCGGATCGCGGCCAAACACGACTTCACATAGATGCGGGTCGGCGTAAGCACCGCCACCCCAAGCGTCTTGCCGCGTTCGAACGGCGCAGGCGCGCTCCATGCCAGTCCGCTCTTGGCGACGACCTTGCGCACCAGCGAATAGCCGTTGGAGTGTACGCCCGACGATGCGATGCCGATGAGCACGTCCCCGGCGGAAATATCCGCGCGCGGCAACAGCGTGCCGCGTTCGGCGGCGCCAACGGCGAAGCCGGCGAGATCGTAGTCGGCGCCGTGATAGACGCCGGGCATCTCGGCGGTCTCGCCGCCGATCAGCGCGCAACCGGCCAGCCGGCAGCCTTCGCTCACGCCGGCAACGACGGCAGCGCCCATTTCCGGATCGAGCCGGCCGCAGGCGAAATAATCGAGAAAGAAAAGCGGCTCGGCGCCTTGCACCACGAGGTCGTTGACCGACATGGCGACCAGATCGATTCCGATGGTGCCGTGGATGCGGGTTTCGATCGCGATCTTGACCTTGGTGCCGACGCCGTCGGTCGCGGCCACCAAAACCGGATCGGCAAACCCGGCCCGCTTGAGGTCGAACAGCCCGCCGAAGCCGCCGATCTCGGCATCTGCGCCGCGCCGCGCGGTGGCGCGCACCAGCGGCTTGATCAATTCAACCATGCGGTTGCCGGCGTCGATATCGACACCGGCTTCGGCATAAGTGAGGCCGCGCCCGGATTCACGCGTTTTATCGGCCATGTTATCGGCCATGATCGCCCTCGTTGGCCGGGTCGTAAGGCCAATTCGCATTGTGTGCAACAGTGCGAACGCCGTTATACTCCGGCGGTGCAATCGGGTGCGCCGGCGCTTGACAGCGGTGAGCACCAGCGAGCCTGGGGCGTGGCGCTTTGACTATTCCGAACCTCATCACGCTCGGGCGCATCCTGCTGGTGCCGGTGGTGGTCTGGGCCATCGCGTCCGGTGCGATGCTGGTGGCGTTCGTTTTGTTCCTTGTCGCGGGCTTGAGCGATGCCATCGATGGCTATCTTGCCAAGCGCTTAGGCCAAACCAGCGAGCTGGGCGCCTATCTCGATCCGCTGGCGGACAAGGTGCTGATTGTTTCGATCTATATTTCGCTCGGCGTCGCCGATGCCATCCCGGGCTGGTTGGTCATCCTGGTCGTTTCGCGCGACCTGATGATCGTGGGAGCGGTGATGCTTTCGTGGCTGGTGGGCAGTCCCATGACCGTCAAGCCGCTCTGGGTCTCGAAGCTCAACACGGTCGCGCAGATCGTTTTTGCCGGTTTTGTGCTGGCATCGCTCGGGTTCCAGTTGAGCGCGGAGCCGCTGAGGATAGCGCTTATGACGCTGGTTGCCGTATTGACCTTGCTCTCGGTGGCCTTCTATGTCGGCGAGTGGGTGCGCCACATGAACTCCGCTGCGGCCGGGTCGTAGACGGCGGCGCATTGCGGCGATTCAACAGGTAAGAGCGTTTCGATGAGTCTTGAACGCCAGGTGACGTTCTGGGTTGTGGCGCTCGCCGTATTGATTGCGATGCTCTGGCTGTTGAGCGGCATTCTGTTGCCGTTCGTGGCCGGGCTTGGCCTTGCCTATCTGCTCACGCCGGTGGTCGACCGGCTCGAACGTTACGGCATCAACCGGTTGGTCGGCGCCCTCTTGATCGTTGCAGTGATGGTGTTCGCCTTTGTGCTGCTCGTTCTGCTGGTCGCGCCGAGCCTGGGCGGCCAGCTGTCGTCCTTTATCCAGAAATTCCCCGATTACGTCACGCGGCTGCAATCGCTGATCAGCGATCCGCCCTGGCCGTGGCTGAAAAAGCTCGTGGGGGTGGGCGAGGGCATCGGCAGCGACAAGACCATCGCCGATCTCGTCACCCAGGGAACCGGATGGCTGACGGCGTTTCTGCGCTCGCTGTGGTCGGGCGGGCAGACGCTGGTTTCGCTGTTCGCGCTCGTGGTGGTGACGCCGGTCGTCGCCTTCTACCTGGTCTACGATTGGCACCGCATGATCCGCGCCGCCGACAACTGCGTGCCGCTGCATCACCGCGCGACGGTGCGCCAGCTCGCGCGCGAGATCGACGCGGCCATCGCCGGCTTCGTGCGCGGGCAGACGGCGGTGTGCCTGCTGCTCGGCTCGTTCTATGCGGTCAGCCTGTCGCTGACCGGACTTAATTTCGGACTGCTGATCGGGCTGGTCTCCGGGCTCATTACCTTTATTCCCTATGTCGGCTCGATGACCGGGCTGGTGCTGGCGACCGGGGTTGCGGTGGCGCAGTTCTGGCCGGAATGGACATCGATCGCCACCGTGATCGGCATTTTCCTGGTCGGACAATTCGTCGAGGGCAATGTGCTTTCGCCCAAGCTGGTCGGCGAGAGCGTCGGCTTGCATCCGGTCTGGCTGATCTTCGCGCTGCTCGCCTTCGGCGCGCTGTTCGGCTTTGTCGGGCTGCTGCTGGCGGTGCCGCTTGCCGCCACCATCGGCGTACTGGTGCGTTTCGCGCTCGGACGCTATCGCGCCAGTACGCTCTATACCGGCAAACGATCCAGCCGCAGAAGTTCGCGATGAGCATGCCGGTCAGTCCGCGTCAGTTGGCGTTTACGCTCGAACACGCCGAAAGCTTCGCGCGCGAGGATTTTCTCGCCGGCCCTTCGAATGCCGCAGCGCTCGCTCTGATCGAGCGCTGGCCGGACTGGCCGGCGCGGGCGGTCGCGCTTGTCGGCCCGGAGGGCGCCGGCAAGAGCCACCTTGCGGCGATCTGGGCGGAGACCGCAGGCGCCCGCTTTCTCGCCGCGCGCGCGCTTGCCACGGCCGATCTTCCGCGCGCGGTTGCGACCGGCGCGCTGGTGATCGAGGATCTGTCCGCCGCCGGCATGGACGAGCGCGCGCTTTTTCATCTGCTTAATCTGGCGCGGGAAGAAGGCGCCTTCATGCTGATTACCGCGCGCTCGGCGCCGGCCGGTTGGCCGGCGGCAATCCCCGATCTGGCGTCGCGCCTGCGTGCGCTGCCGGTCGTCACGCTGATTGCGCCGGACGACGCGTTGCTGCGCTCGCTGATCGTCAAGCTTGCCGCCGATCGCCAAATCAATGTCGATGAAAGCCTGGTGAGCTATCTCGTCACCCGGATCGAGCGCTCGTTCGCGGCGGCGCGCGCGGCGGTGGCCGAACTCGACGCCGAGGCGATGCGGCAAAAGCGGCCGGTCACCCGCGCGCTGGCCGCGGAGATATTGCGCGACGCCCGGCCTTGACCGAGCCGCCATCGCCGGTCGAAGTGTCATTCGGCCGTAATGATTGTCGGCTATAGTATTCACTCCAAGCCATGAAATGCGATGGTCGATCGCGGACAAGTCATTGATTTTTCAATTGAAAAACACCCGGTAGTAGAACCGGAGGTGGTGGCGTTCGCGCGCGCGCCGGGTGCGGCGACCCCGGCCGAGCTGACGGCGAGCCCCGGCCGCTTCACCAACCGCGAATTGTCGTGGTTGCACTTTAACCGCCGCGTGCTGGAAGAGGCCGGCAACGAAAGCCATCCTGTGCTCGAACGGGTGCGCTTCCTCTCGATCTCGGCCAACAATCTCGACGAGTTTTTCATGGTGCGCGTCGCCGGCCTGAAAGGTCAGGTGCGCGCCGGCATCATTGAGCAAAGCCCCGACGGCCTTACGCCGGCCGAGCAGCTTACCCGCATCGGCGAGGCGGTCTCGCTGCTGGCGAGCGATCAGCAAAAGCGCTGGAGCGAATTGCGGCCGGTGCTGGCAGAACAGGGAGTAGTCCTGGTCGATGGCAGCGAGCTGAAGAAGCCGGATAGAATCTGGCTTGAGGAGCATTTCCTCACCCACGTGTTCCCCTTGCTCACGCCGCTCGCCATCGATCCCGCGCATCCGTTCCCATTCATTCCCAATCTCGGTTTCTCGATCGCGCTATCGCTGACCCGCGGGCGCGACGGCAGGGCGATGAACGCGCTGATCCGCATGCCGCAAAAGATCGAGCGCTTCATCCGTCTGCCGAATTCCGAACAGGGCATCGCGCTGGTGGTGACGCTCGAACAGGCGACGGCGCTGTTCATCGGGAGGCTGTTTCCCGGCTACGCCGTCAAGGGGCAAGGCGCATTCCGGATCATTCGCGATTCCGACTTGGAGATCGAGGAAGAAGCGGAAGACCTGGTGCGGCTGTTCGAGACGGCGCTCAAGCGGCGCCGGCGCGGTTCAGTCATCCGGCTTGAAATAGATGCGGCGATGCCGGCGGATTTGCGCCGCTTCGTGCAGCGCGCGCTGGCGGTCGCGGACGACGAGATGTTTTTGGTTGAAGGCGTGCTGGCGCTCAACGATCTCGCACAGCTCAACAGCCTGGACCGTCCCGATCTCGAATTCGTGCCCTACAATCCGCGGTTTCCCGAACGCATCCGCGAGCAGGGCGGCGATTGCTTCGCCGCCATCCGGCAGAAGGATCTCATCGTCCATCATCCTTACGAGTCCTTCGACGTGGTCGTGCAATTTCTGCAGCAGGCGGCGCGCGATCCCAACGTCGTCGCCATCAAGCAGACGCTTTACCGAACCTCCTCGGAATCCCCGATCGTCAAGGTGCTGGTCGAGGCGGCGGAAGCCGGCAAGTCGGTCACCGCGCTGGTGGAACTCAAAGCGCGCTTCGACGAGGAGGCCAACATCCGCTGGGCGCGCGATCTCGAGCGCGCCGGGGTGCAGGTCGTGTTCGGCTTCATTGAACTAAAAACCCACGCCAAGCTGTCGTTGGTGGTACGCCGGGAGGGCAGTTCTCCCGTCACCTATGTTCACATCGGTTCCGGCAATTACCATCCCGTCACCGCGCGGATATACACCGATCTCTCGTTCTTCTCGGCCGACCCGGTGACCGCGCGCGATGTCGCGCGCGTGTTCAATTACATCACCGGCTATGCGGAGCCGGCCGAACTGGAAAAAATGGCGGTGTCGCCGCTGACGCTGCGCAGCCGTATCCGCGATCACATCGCGCAAGAGGCGCTTAACGCCAAGGCGGGCCGTCCGGCGGCGATCTGGATGAAGATGAATTCGCTGGTCGATCCCCAAATCATCGACATGCTCTACGAAGCCTCGCGCTGTGGCGTGGCGATCGATCTCGTGGTGCGCGGCATCTGCTGCCTGCGGCCCGGCGTTCCCGGCTTGTCCGACAATATCCGGGTGAAATCCATCGTCGGGCGTTTCCTCGAACACGGACGCATTTTTTGTTTTGGCGCCGGCCATGTGCTGCCGCATCCCAAGGCCGCGCTCTATATATCGTCGGCCGACATGATGCCGCGCAACCTCGACCGCCGCGTCGAGGTACTGTGCCCGATTCTCAATCCGACCGTGCACGAACAGGTGCTTGGCCAGATCATGGTGGCAAATTTCAAGGACAACGAGCAAAGCTGGAAGCTCTTGCCGGACGGCACCTCAACGCGCATAAAGCCGGAGCCGGGCGAAGAATCTTTCAACGCCCAAAAATACTTCATGACCAATCCGAGCCTGTCGGGCCGTGGCAAATCGCTCAAAGAATCGTCCCCCCGCAGCCTCGTCCGCAGGCTTGAAGGCGCTTAAGCGAACCGGCGTGAAGACCGCGCAGGGCCGGCTCGACCACGGGCCGCCGGTCGCGGTGATCGATATCGGCTCGAATTCGGTCCGCCTGGTGATCTACGAGGGCCTGACGCGCAGCCCGACACCGATATTCAACGAAAAGATTTTGGCGGGACTCGGCCGTGAGGTGCATTCCACCGGCCTCATCGCCGCCGACGCGATCGCGCAAGCATTGGCGGCGCTCAAGCGGTTCCGCGCTTTGTGCGACACGCTGCGGGTGCGAAAGACCTGGGCGGTTGCCACCGCGGCGTGCCGCGACGCCAGCAACGGTCGCGCCTTCATCGCGCAGGCCGAGCGCGTTTGCGGGACCCGGATCGAAGTGCTCTCCGGCAAGCGCGAGGCGCATCTCACCGCGCTCGGCGTTGTTTCGGGCATTCATCGTCCCGACGGCATTGTTGGCGATCTCGGCGGCGGTTCGCTGGAACTGGTCGATATCCAGGGCTCACGGGTCAAATCCGGGCTGACGCTGCCGCTCGGCGGATTGGCTTTGCAGGACATCGCCGGCAAGTCGCTCAAAAAGGCCGAGCAGATCGTCGCCGATGCGCTCGACCATCTCGACATGCTCGACGCGGGAGCAGGGCGCACGCTGTACGCCGTCGGCGGAGCCTGGCGCGCCTTGGCGCGGTTGCACATGTGGCAAACCGGTTATCCGTTCCACGTGATGCACAATTACAGGATCAATGCGCGCGAGGCGCTTGAATTTGCCCGGCTGGTGCATCGCGTCGATACCGAGACATTGTCGCAGATCGAGGTCGTCAACGCCGCGCGGCGTCCGCTGCTGGCCTATGCCGCGCTGGTGCTTGAGCATCTGGTCGATGCGATCGAGCCGAGCCAGGTCATCATCTCCGTGCTTGGTGTGCGCGAGGGACTGCTCTATTCGCTGCTCGATGCCAAGGAGCGGGCGCGCGATCCGCTGCTTGCGGCTGCGGCCGACCTCAATCTGCTGCGTTCGCGCTCGCCGCATCACGGCGAGGAATTGATCGTCTGGACCGATCGCTTCATGGCCTCGTCCGGCCTCGACGAGACCGTGGAAGAGCGCCGTCTGCGTCATGCCGCCTGTCTGCTTGGCGACATCGGCTGGCGCGCACACCCCGATTATCGCGGCGAGCAGTCGATGAACATCATCGCCCACGGCGCGTTCGTGGCCATCGATCATCCCGGACGGGCGTTTCTGGCCTTGTCGGTATTTTTCCGCCATGCCGGCTTGAGCGAGGACGAATTGTCGCCGCGCCTGCGCGAGCTTGCGACCACCCGCATCCTCGACCGCGCCCGCGTCCTCGGCGCCGCGCTGCGGGTCGCCTATATGGTGACCGCGGGCCAGGCCGGCGTGCTGCCGAAAACGCCGATGAAGGTCGAGCGCGGGCGGCTGACCTTGCATCTCAAGGGCAAGCACGCGGCGCTTGCCGGCGACCGGGTGCATAACCGGTTGCGGCAGCTCGCGCGTCTCGTCGGCCGCGAGGGCTTCATCGTCACTGAGTAGTTTTACGGCCGCTCCACCGGCACCACGCGGCCTTTTTCCACCGCCAGCGCCAGTTGCCCGCGTTTGAGCGCAAGCGCCTTCTCGCCGAACAATTCGCGCCGCCAGCCTTTGAGCGCCGGCACGTCGGCTTCGTCGTCCGCTGCGATGCGGTCGAGATCGTCGACGGTGGCGATCACCTTGGCGGCGACGCCGTGGCGCTCCGCGGTCATGCGCAGCAGCACCTTGAGCAGCTCGACGGTGGCCGCGCCGTTTTGCGCAGGCTTAAAGCGGTCGAGCCGCGGCAGCGATTGCGGATCGCGCGCCAGTCCGCGCTTGACCGCCTCCAGGATTGCCTCGCCCCAGCGCGAACGCTCGAAGCCCTTCGGCAGCGAGCGCAATTGCGCGAGCCGCTCGATCGTGGCCGGCGCCTGCACGGCGACGTCGCCGATGACATCGTCCTTGAGCACGCGGCCGCGCGGCACGTCGCGCGTCTGCGCCTCGCGTTCGCGCCAGGCCGCGACCTCGATCAGCACGGCCAGTTCCTTCGGCTTGCGCACGCGGGTCTTGAGCCGCTCCCAGGCTTTTTCCGGGTCCATGCGGTAGGTCTCGGGCGAGATGAGAACATTCATCTCGGCTTCCACCCATTCGGTGCGCCCGCGTTTGGCCAGATCGGCGGAGAGCGCAAGATAGACATCGCGCAGATGCGTCACGTCGGAGATCGCGTAGGTCAGTTGCGCTTCGCTTAGCGGGCGGCGCGTCCAGTCGGTGAAGCGATTGGATTTGTCGAGATTGTCGCCGGTGATGCGCTGCACCAGCTGGTCGTAGGAGATCGAGTCGCCATAGCCGAGCACCATGGCCGCCACTTGCGTATCGAAAATCGGATGCGGGATGACGCCGGCCATGTTCCAGACGATTTCCAGGTCCTGGCGCGCTGCGTGAAAAACCTTGACCACCTTCTCGTCGGTCATCAGCGCAAAGAAGGGCGCAAGATCGATGCCCTCGGCGAGCGCATCCAGCACCACGGCTTCCTGCGGGCTCGCCATCTGCGCCACGCACAGCAACGGATAATAAGTGGTCTCGCGCAGGAACTCGGTATCGACGGTGACGAAAGGATGCTGCGCCATGCGCGCGCAGGTATCCGCGAGTTCCTTGCTGGTGGTGATGGGTCCCATGGGCGCGGGGAGCCTAACCTAAACCAGGGTCGCGGTGGCAACCGGCTTTAAGCACCGCGCACCTTCGGCATGTGGATGAATTCCCAGGGGCTCGGCATGGGGCCGACCGGAACCTCGATCACGGCGGGTTCCCGCCGCGCGAAGGCCTGTTTGAGCGCGGAACGCAACTCGGCCGGATCGCGCGCGCGCAGGCCGGTGGCGCCGAAGCTTTCCGCGTATTTGACGAAATCCGGATTGGCGAGGTCGCAGGCGATCAGCCGGTTGCCGTAATGCTCCTGCTGGATGCGCCGCACATTGCCGAAAGCGCCGTCCGCGAACACCACGGAGACGAGCGGGATTCGGTGCCGCATGGCGGTCGCGAGTTCATTGGCGGTGTAAAGAAATCCGCCGTCGCCGTTGATCGAAAGCACGGGTACGTCGCGGCGTGCATCCTGCGCGCCGAGCCCGGTGGCAAAGCCCCAGCCGAGATTGTCCTGATAGCCGGGCGAGAGAAATGTGCGCGGCTTGTAAACCGGCAGCGCCAGCCGCGCGGCAAAGCCGATCTGCGTCACCTCATCGACGTAGATTCCGTCCACCGGCAATTCGGCGCGGATGGCGTCGAGGAATCCCATCTGAGGGCTGAGCTTTTCCAGGCGCTTGCGCAGCTTCGCCTGGCGCTCCTGCAATTCCGCTTTGCGCGAGGCGCGGCGGAGATTGTATTTCGGCAGCGCGTCGATGAGGCGGCGGAGGATCTGCGCGGCATCGCCGATTAGCGCCACTTTCGGCTTTTGCAGCCGCGCCGGCTCGTGTTTGTCGGAATCGACGCGTACGATCTTCAAGGCCTTGTCGGTGCCCCATTCGCGCTGCGGCATCAACAGCCGCGTGCCGACGGCGAGCACGGCGTCGGCCTCGGCCCAAAGATCGCGTCCGATCGGCAGCGTCACGCTGAGCGGATCGCGGCTGTCGAGCACGCCGCGCCCGCGCCGGTAGGCGAGCACGGGCGCTTGCAGCAAGGCTGAAAGCTGCGTGACTTCGGGGGAGGCGTCCTGCGCGCCGCCGCCGGCCACAATGAGCACACGCTTGGCGCCGCCGAGCAATTTGGCGGCCGCGCGTAGGGCATCCTCGTCGATTTTCGGTTCACGCGGCGGCGCAGGTTTCCCGATGGGCCCAACCGGCGCGCTGCGGCCCCACATGTCCATGGCGCATTCGAGCGCGGCCGGGCCGCGGCGTCCGCTCGCCATCGCGCGCATCGCGGCTGCGACGCGGGCAGGGGCCTCGCCCGGCGCATCGATGCGCGCGCTGTGATCGACGAGGCGCGAAATGATCCCGGCCTGGTCGCGGATTTCATGCAGATACCCGAAGCCGCGCCCGATCGCGGCATGCGGGATTTGTCCGATGATCGCCAGGACGGCTGCATTCATGCCATAGGCGGTGAGCAGCGCCGCGCCGGAATTCAGCAACCCCGGGCCGGGCACGACGGCGTAAATCTGCGGCCTGCCGGTCGCGAGCGCGGCGCCCAGCGCCATATAGGCCGCGCCCTGCTCGTGGCGGGTGTGCACCGTGCGCATTGCGTCGCCAGCGCGCTGCACGGCGTCGAAGAAATGATCGTTGTGGATGCCCGGCAGCGCGTAGAGCGTGTCGATGCCATGGGCCTTAAGCGCCGCCACCGTCGCCTCGGCGGCGGTCATCGGCTGCATGGGGGCAGCTTTGGCCGTCCTGCTGGTTTTTCGCTTTGCCATTGCGGCCTCGAGTTTGCAGATCGCGCGCATCGTGTCGAGGCCGGCGCTTGCCTTGACAAAGCCGACCCCTCATGCGCTTTCCTTCCTCCGCCCGCCTTCCTCGATCCGCAGAATCAACCATGCATCGCTACCGTTCCCACACCTGCGGCGCGCTTCGCGAAGGCGATATCGGCAAGGACGTGCGCGTCGCCGGCTGGTGTCACCGCATCCGCGACCACGGCGGTCTGCTGTTCATCGACCTGCGCGATCATTACGGCCTCACGCAATGCGTGGCCGATCCCGACAGCCCGGCGTTCAAGCTGGCGGAGAAGCTGCGCGCGGAATGGGTGGTGAAGATCGACGGCAAGCTGCGCAAGCGCCCCGCCGGCACCGAGAACCCGGAACTGCCGACCGGCCTGGTCGAAGTCTTCATTTCCGAGATCGAAGTGCTGGGAGCGGCGGCGGAACTGCCGCTGCCGGTGTTCGGCGATCAGGAATATCCGGAAGAAACCCGGCTGCAATACCGCTTCCTCGATCTGCGACGCGAGCGGCTGCACGCAAACATCATGAACCGCGGCGCGATTATCGATTCCATCCGCCGCCGCATGAAGGACGGCGGCTTTTTCGAATTCCAGACGCCGATCCTGACCGCATCCTCGCCTGAAGGTGCGCGCGATTATCTGGTGCCCTCGCGTATCCATCCCGGAAAATTCTACGCGCTGCCGCAGGCGCCGCAGCAGTTCAAGCAGCTCATCATGGTCGCCGGCTTCGACCGCTATTTCCAGATCGCGCCGTGCTTCCGCGACGAAGACGCGCGCGCCGACCGCTCGCCCGGCGAATTCTACCAGCTCGACATCGAGATGAGCTTCGTGACCCAGCAGGATGTGTTCGACGCGGTCGAGCCGGTGATGCGCGGGGTGTTCGAGGAATTCTCCGGGGATAAGCCGGTGACGAAGAAATTCCCGATGATTCCGTACGCCGATGCGCTGCGCAAATACGGCACCGACAAGCCCGACCTGCGCAATCCGATCGAGATGGCGAACGTCACTGAATCGTTCCGCGGCTCCGGCTTCAAGATTTTCGCCAACATGATCGTGGGCGATCCCAAGGTCGAAGTCTGGGCGATCCCGGCTCGCAAGGGCGGCAACCGCGCGTTCTGCGACCGGATGAATTCCTGGGCGCAAGGGGAAGGCCAGCCCGGCCTCGGCTACATCTTCTGGCGCGAAGGCGAAGAGGGCGGCGCCGGTCCGCTCGCCAAGAATATCGGGCCGGAGCGCACCACCGCGATCCGCGACCGGCTCAAGCTCGCGGTCGGCGACGCTTGTTTCTTCGTCGCCGGGCTGCCGAAGCAATTCGTCAAATTCGCCGGCCCCGCGCGCACGAAAATAGGCGAGGAACTTGGCCTGGTGCAGAAGGACCGCTTTGATTTTTGCTGGATTGTCGATTTCCCGATGTATGAGTGGAACGAAGAAGACAAGAAGATCGACTTCTCGCACAATCCGTTTTCCATGCCGAATTTGCCGGTGGAGGAATTCCTCGCGCTTGACGCAAGCGACCAGGACAAAATCCTCGGCCTCAAGGCGATCCAATACGACATCGTCTGCAACGGCGTGGAGCTGTCCTCCGGCGCCATCCGCAATCATCGCCCGGAGGTGATGAAGAAAGCTTTTGCGATTGCCGGCTATGGCGAGGACGTGCTGGAGAAAAAATTCGGCGGCATGTTGCGCGCGCTACAATACGGCGCGCCGCCGCACGGCGGCATCGCGCCCGGCATCGACCGCATCGTCATGCTGCTGTGCGGCGAGGAAAATCTGCGCGAAGTGGTGCTGTTCCCGATGAACCAGCGCGCCGAGGATTTATTGATGGGCGCGCCGTCGGAGGCAACGCCGAAGCAACTGCGCGAGCTGCATATCCGGCTTAACCTGCCGCAGAAATAAAGACTTAAAAATTGCGGAACGGCGAATCCCAGGCGCGGTCGGGCTCGCCAATCTTTTGGAACGCAACCATCTGCGTCCGGCCGAGCAGACGCGCCACCCGGTATTTAAGCGATTTTCCGCCGGCCGGCCGATAGGGCGTCAGGTCGAACTCACGCAGCGACGACGCGCAATTGGCGCGTATGAAGCGTAGCACCTTCGAAATGTGCGGACTTGCGCAGTCGTCGAACAGCACGATGCCTTGGTCCGCGAGCAGCCTCAGCACAAAATAAAAATCGACGAAGACATCCTCGAACAAATGCGAGCCGTCGATATAGGCCAGGTCGTAGCGCGCTTTCGCCATCACAAGATTTGGCAGCACCAGGGAAGAGACCTCTTCCCTCAAGTCGAGATATTCGGTCAGCCCGGCGTGCTCGACGGCGACCAGGCCGATCTGGTCGAGCCACGGCGCGCGCTGATAGGGGTCGATGGCCAAGTGTTGCCTCTGTGGAAGCGTGCCGAGGTCCTTGTGGGTTTGCATGAATACGAGGCCCGAGCCGGCGCAACCGAAGCCGACCTCCATGGTTTTCTTGGCGCCGGTCGCGAGATGCAGGTTACGCAGCGTGATGAGGTTGTTGGGCGTGGAGATATTTGCGGTATGCGCGTAGTCCCCGCTGCGCGTCATTCCGCGCCGCGTTTGCAGAAGCTCTTTGAGAACCGGACAGAAATCCAACTCCGAACGCCGAAGTGCGGTCATCGCAGATGACCGAGGCAAGCTGGTTCCGCAGCACGATGACGAGGCATAAAAACTTCGGGCCCTATTTGTCCGGCAGCGGGATGAATTCGATCTCGTCGCCCGGCACCTTGCCGAAATGTCCGGCTTTCCATTCCGCCTTGGCCTGCTCGATGCGTTCTTTCCGCGATGAGACGAAGTTCCACCAGAGGTGGCGCGGCCCGTCCATCGGCGCGCCGCCGACGATAACGAAGTGCGCATCGGTCGCAGCGGCGATGGTGACGGTGTCGCTGGGGCGGAACACCAGCAGGCGTCCGGCTTCGAAGCGGTCGCCGGAAATATCGATGCTGCCGTCGATCACATAGAGCGCGCGCTCTTCGTGATCGGCATCGAGCGGCAGGCTCGTGCCGGCTTTGAGATGCACATCGCCGAATAGGGTTTTGTGCTCCGTCGGCACCGGCGATTGGGCGCCATAGAGCGCGCCGACCACCACGCGCACGGTCTTGCCCTTGTCCGCGATCACC
Source organism: Rhizobium sp. Q54 (assembly GCA_945861895.1). Classification (GTDB taxonomy): domain Bacteria; phylum Pseudomonadota; class Alphaproteobacteria; order Rhizobiales; family Xanthobacteraceae; genus Pseudolabrys. Next base: position 62,345 of record CAMAWF010000004.1, on the reverse strand, counting down.
GGAAATTCCGCCGTCGCGTGATGGGCGAAGCCGGCCTCCATTTCCTCCTTTGCGCCGGGCAGCGCGACCCACATCTGCAACCCGTGGATCGGTTCGCCGTCGACGCGCCGTTCCGGCCGCGTGCGTTCGGAATGCACGATGCCCCTTCCTGCGGTCATCCAGTTCACCTCGCCCGGCCGGATCGGCGCCGCGGTGCCGAGACTGTCGCGGTGCATGATTTCTCCGTCAAAGAGATAAGTGACAGTGGCGAGCCCGATATGCGGATGCGGGCGCACGTCGAGGCCATTGCCGGCGCGAAATTCCGCCGGCCCGAAATGGTCAAAGAAGATGAATGGCCCGACCATGCGCGTTTGCGCTGAAGGCAGCGCGCGGCGCACGGCGAAGTCGCCGAGATCGACCGTGCGCGGCACGATCACCTGCGCGATGGCGTCGCATTGAAAAGCGTCGCCGGCGGCGGGATCCTTGCCGGGGAAGAAACTCATGGGACGCTCCCTGCCGCCGCGCGGCCGTTCAGCCGGCGATGGTGACGAACTTCTGGGCTTTCACCGCCTCGACCAATCCGTAGAACGCCTCGTTGATCTTCGGCCAGCTTGGCAATTTCTTCATGTTGTCGAGCCAGCGCTTGACGTTCGGATAGGCGGAGAAATCGACCCGGATGACTTCGCCGAGCGTCACGATGCCGGCGCCGAAATAGTCGGCGATGGTGATCCGGTCGCCGCAGAGATATTGCTTCTTCGGCCCGATCCAATGGTCATTGAGGATTTTCAGCCACTTTGTCGCGTTCTCCTTTCCCCAATCGAGTGTGGAAGCCTGCGCCTCGTCGCTGCGCCGCTTGAGATGCGGGAACAGTTGCGGATAGCAAAGCCCGTAGCCCCATTCGCGATAGAAGTTGGTGTTGATCCAATCCATCATCTCGTTGACCCTGGCGCGCTCTTTCAGGTCCTTCGGATAGGCCGGCGAGCCGATCTTGTCGGCGAGGTATTTCAGGATCGCGGAGCTTTCGGTCAGGCGGAAATCGCCATCCTCGATCATCGGCACCAGGCAGTTCGGATTGATGGTTGAATAAGGCGGCTGGAGATGCGCGCCGGTCATCAGGTCGATCAGCTCTTCCTCCATCGGGATTTTATTCTCGGCGATGAACAGGCGAACCGGCCGGGTCGTCATCGAAACGGGGTGCATGTACAATTTCATTGTTGTCCTCCCATGCGGCTGATCGCGAATTTTACAAGAAACAGATGCCAACGGTTAGCCGATGGCTGCGCCGCCGTCACGACACAAAAAACTGAACCACCATCATCCCCGCGGGCGGGCGGCGAACAGCCGCCGCGCGTTGCCGTGCGCGATGTTTTTCGCTTGCTCCGGCGGCAATTGCGCGAGCCAGGCGCGATATTCGTTCATGATGCCGTCATAGGCGAACCAGCGCTCGTTGATCCAGGTGTCGGAGCCGAGCAGGAAGCGGTCCGCGTGACGCGCAAACAGCGCCTTCCATTCCGCCGTCAGTTTTCCGGAGCCGTCGGTGATGCCGCTGCGGTAGGAGAGCTCGCCCCACAGCGCGCCGGGATGTTGTTCGAGCAGTTGCGCCACGCGCTGCGGCGGCGTCGAGAAGCCGGTATGCGCCCAGATGATCCGCGCTTTGGGGTTATGACCGAACAGGATGAGCAGCGCCTCTTCGTCGCAATGCGCATGCAGATAAAGATCGCGCTCGACCGCGAAGTCGACGATCTTCTTGACCCATTCGCTCGCCGCCGATTTGCCGTAGATGTGGAATTCGCCGATGCCGCGGTAATAGCCGCGCTCATATTCGGACTTCACCAGCTCGTAGATCGCGGGATCGCTAAACCAGGTCTGGATGTCGCTGCGCACACGATAGGGGCGAATGAACGGTACGACCAGGAGGCCGGGCGCCTTGGAGTCGACGAGCTGATGGGTGCCCTTGTTCGGCCGGCTGGTCGCCACGATGCCGATGACGCGATTGCGTTTGAAAATCTCCAGCACCTGGTCGAGCTGATAGAACGGGTTCGGCTCCTGATTGTAGTGCAGGTGGGCGTCGAAAATTTCGAGCGGCTCCTGCGCGCGCGCATTGCCGCCCCAGGCGGCCGCCAGCAGGCTAAGGGCCAGAATGAGACCGTGTCGAAAACGCAATTGCCCCTCCCACCTCGTATGACCCGTTGACGGGCCGGACCCAGCATATCCGTTTCCGGGGCATTGCGGCGTGCGGCGAAAGGCGGTCGGCGGGCCTTGCGTTTACTGCTTGCTAACCATCCGCGCGCCCGGGCAGGGCCGCGGGCGGGTTTCGGAATTACCGCAGCCTTAAGCTTAAGCCCGCCTTTACGGCATATGGCTCACTTTGCTGGCGAGTTGTGTGGGGTAGGGGTCGTGCGTTCGTTCAAGCAGTTCAGGCACAAATACCTGATAGCGGTCGTCATCGGCGCCGTGCTTGCGGGCGTGCCGCCGGTGGCGTTCGAATTCTGGCTGACCGGTCTGGTCGAACGGCAGGGGCAGGAGGACGTCAACCTGTCGGCCCGGCGCGTGTTGACGCTGGGCGAGAACCGCATCGGGCGGGTCGTCACGATGCTCGATAACCTTGCAACCCGTGGGGTCGATTCCTGCCGCAACACTTCCATCGATGCCATGCGGCAGGCCGCGTTCGCCATGGCGCCGATCAAGGAAGTGGCGGTAGTCGGCCCCGATGGGCAGACGCAATGCACCCATCTCGGGCTGCCGCTCGGCCAGCGCAAAGTTCTTTCGACCGAGAAGCTTACCGGCGCCCCCGGCTATTCGCTCGACATCATCCAGCTCGGCCAGCGCCCGGAGCGCGTGGTGCGGCTGCGCCGTCCGTCCGGCTTGGGCGCGGCCGGAGTGGCGGCGCTGATACCGTCCGACCTGTTCCTGCCCCAGGTCTCGACCCAGGGCGGGCCGTTTAGCGCCTACAGTTCCGTCACCACATCCGCGGGCGCGCTGATCGGCGAATCCGGCGTGCCGACCCAGGCCGAGGCCGATAGCCACGGTCCCTCCTTCGCCGCGCGGCTGAAGTCGGAGCGCTTTGGTTTTACCGTGATGGTGGCGATGCCGCGGGCGCTTTTTGCCGCCAGTCATGGCGATCTCAACAAGCTCAGTCTGTTCGTCCCGGCCGTAATCGCCGTAATTCTGATCGCTTTCGCCGCGCTCATCCCCAAGCGCCAGCCCGGCAATCCGGTCGCCGATCTGGAGCGGGCGCTGGAGGCCGGCGAATTCGTGCCGTACTACCAGCCGATCGTCGATATCCGCTCCGGCCAGTTGCGCGGCGCCGAGGTGCTGGTGCGCTGGCGCAAGCCGGACGGCACGCTGGTGATGCCCGGCATCTTTATTCCGCTGGCGGAATCGAGCGGCCTTATCCTGGCGCTCACCCGCGATCTGATGCGGCGCGTCTGCGAAGAAGCCGGTGCGGCGATCGGACAGCGCCCGGCGCTCAAGATCAGCTTCAATTTTGCCGGACAATTGTTCAAGAGCGAATCCATCGTCAAGGAAGTGCGCGACATGTTCACGGGTTCGCCCATCGCGCTTTCGCAAGTCGTGCTGGAGGTGACCGAGCGCGATCCGATCGAGAACCTCACCGAGACGCGGCGTATCATCGCCGCGCTGCAAGGGCTGGGCGTGCGCATCGCCATCGACGATGTCGGCACCGGCCACAGCGGGCTTTCCTATATGCTCAAACTCGGCGTCGATATCATCAAGATCGACAAGATGTTCGTCGACGCCATCGGCACCGACCGGAATTCCACCACCATCGTCGAGACGCTGGTTGACCTCGCCCACAACATGCGCATGGATATCATCGCGGAGGGGGTGGAGAACTTCGAGCAGGTGGTGCACCTGCGCGAACTCGGCATCCGGCAGGCGCAGGGCTACGTCTTCGCCCCGCCGCTGCCGGGCAGCGCCTTTCTGCAATTGGTAGAGGCGATCGACCCGATAGCGGCGGCCGGCGTCGAGGAAAACATGGATGGCGCCGCGCGCCGCTATATTTCGGCGCGCAAGCGCTTCGGTGCAGCCTGAGACGGGAGGGAACGATGGCCGACTTTTTCTATCTGCTCGCCCGCGTGACGATGCCGCTGGTGTTCATCGTCGCGGGCATCGGCGGGCTGATGAACGTCACCGGCTATGCCAACACGCTGGCCGCCAAAGGCATCCCGCAGGCGGCGGCGGCCGGCTACGTCATCGTGGCGTTCCAACTGGTGGCGGGGGTGCTGCTCGTGGTGGGCTTTAAGGCGCGCTGGGCGGCGCTGGCGCTGATGGCGTTCACCGCCGGCACGATTTTCATGGCGCATCATTTCTGGGACATGGAGGGCGTCGCGCGCGCGCTCAACCAGACACAGGCGCTGAAAAACCTGGCGATCATGGCCGGGCTGCTGCTGTTCGTGCTGATGGGGGCGGGCCGCTATTCGGTCGATGGCCGCGACCCGTAAGGCTGCGGACGTTGCGATCAGATCGGCCAAAATGAAAGGAGCGGCCTTGCGGCCGCCCAAGTTTTTACGCCACGCGGGAGGAACCACGCAACGGGTCGGCCATCCAACGCCGCCGGCCCACGTGAACGAAAACCGTCATAAATAGTTCGTCATGTTCGCGCCGATTCGTCAACTCATTTCGCCCGCCCGCCCGCGCGCGGCCGCCTCACTCTGCCGCCAGCTCCCTCTCGATTGCCGCAATCACGCGCGCATCGGTCGGCTCCACCGCGGTCGCGAAGCTTGCCTTGATCGTGCCGTCGCGGCCGACGAGGTATTTGTGGAAGTTCCAGCGCGGCGTCTCGCCCGGCCGTTGCAGCGCCGCCCATTTGTAGAACGGATGCGCCTCCGGCCCCTTCACCACCACTTTGGCGGCGAGCGGAAACGACACGCGATAGCCGTCATGGGCGGTCTTGGAGATTTCCGCCGCGCCGCCCGGCTCCTGCGAACCGAAATCGTTGGCCGGCACGCCGACGATCAGCAGCCCGCGCGCGCGATAGCGCGTCCACAATTCCTGCAAGCCGGCATATTGCGGGGTGTAGCCGCACAGCGAGGCGGTGTTGACCACCAGGATCGGCTTGCCGGCGTGCGCCATCAGGCGGATGTCGGCGCCCTCGAGCGCCGCGAAGGAGAACGCATAGGCGGTGGTGCGGCTCATATTCGGCACCTGCGCCAGCGCCGGCGTTGCCAGCGCGCCGGCGAGCAGCGTGAGGACATGACGGCGGGTTTGCATGATGAAGCCTCGTCGTTGTCGGATGCTAGCAGAGTTGTCCCGCAGATACGACGCACAGCCGCGTGAAGATGGAAGTTCCCGCGCATGCCTGTCGCCGCGTTTTGTACTATGCTGCCGCCGTTAAGGAAACAGCGGGAGGGTTCGCCATGACCAAGATCGACCGCGCGCCGCGCCGCCTCGTCCTGCAATCGGGTTCAACCACGCTCACGCTCGACAAGGACGCCGGCAAGGCGACGTTTCAACGCAAAGTGCTGATGTGGGCGAAGAAGCCGGTGGAAGCCGCGCTCGCCGACATCAAGGAGATCACGGTGGACGCCGCCGTGGACCGCGCCTCCGGCGTGGAGGTCTGTAGCACCATGCTGGTGATGCGCGATGGCGCGGGCTGGGGGCTGCCCGCCGCCGACAAAAAGGATGCGCAGGCCGCCGCCGCCGCGATGCACGAGTTTTTGGGGATGAAGGGTTAGGCGAAGCCGCGTTAGCCCAACAACAGTGTCATGGCCGGGACGAGCCCGGTGATGACGCGATAAAATCTTGTCATCAACCTCGGACGACGGATGCCGCATGGCGCAGAAAACCCTGGTCAAGCCGCGCACCAAAACGCGGACGAAAACCGAGCGCCCGCCGCTGTGGAAGGTCATTTTGCTCAATGACGACTTCACGCCGCGCGAATTCGTGGTGCAGGTGCTCAAGGCGGTGTTCCGCATGAACGAAGCCCAAGCCTATCGGGTGATGATGACGGCGCATCAGAGAGGCGCCTGCGTGATCGCGGTCTACACCCGCGACGTGGCGGAGACCAAGGCGAAGGAAGCGACCGAACTGGGCAAGGCGAAGGGCTATCCGTTGTTTTTCACGACGGAGAAGGAGGAGTAGGGGGAACGCTCGATATGTAATCTAATACTTGACACTGTCGTGCAATAGATTACATTTATCGGATGATCCGGAGTTTTCTGCACAAAGGTCTGAAGGACCTGTTTGAAAAGGGGACGACGGCACGGATTCAGAAATCACTGCATGAGCGATGTGTGCGCCGACTTGATGCGCTGGATCGCGCGGCGCGCCCGGAGGATATGAATACGCAAGGTTTCAATTTTCATGCACTGCACGGAAAGCCGCAGCGTTATACGGTGCATGTGAACGGACCATGGTGCATTACATTCGAATTTGAAAATTGCGAAGCCTACAGGGTCGATTTTGAGCAGTACCACTAGGGCGTAGAGCGTTCGGCTGGAATGGACCGGCCGATTTGGAGGATCGAATGACGATTAAAAACCGGGAGCTTCCCGCCCGACGGCCTGACCCCGATCGCGTGCCGACGCATCCGGGTGCGCTTTTGCGCGAGGACGTGCTGCCGGCAATCGGCGAGCCGGTGATGACGGTGGCCAAGAAGCTCGGCGTCACGCGTCAGCACCTGCACCGAATTTTGGCGGAGAAGGCGCCGGTGACGCCCGAGATGGCGGTGCGGCTCGGCAAGTTTTGCGGCAACGGCCCCGGCCTGTGGCTGAGGATGCAGCAGGCCTACGACCTGTGGCACGCCGAGCGCGCGCTCAAGAAAGTGGTGGCGAAGATACCGACCGCGAAGGCGAAGGCGGCGTGACCTTCTCAATCGTCATGCCGGCCCGGCCGTAAACTTGGCCCGGGCATCCGCGTCCTTCAATTCGAGCGCGGCGAGTTCCAGAAAATATGCGGCCAGCGGAAGTCCGGCGCGCTCCGCCCGCGTGGCCAATTCAGCGACCCGCGCGCGGATCAGTCGGCGCTCATTCGCTATATACGGTTCATCGTATGTTCGCATCCGCAAAATTTCAATCCACATTCGTTCGGGAAGGTTCAGTAGGTGTTCCTTATATACTATAAATCGTATAGAGTGGCGACGAATCTGATGGTCCACCCTGCCGGATGGCACGGGGTGACCTTCAGGCTGCGCGGAACGTTCTTGCGCGCAACGTGCGCCGGCGGCGCCTGGCGAAGGGTTTGACTCAGGAAGGGCTCGCCGACGCCGCCAAGTTGCGTCAGGCGCATATCAGCGAAATCGAATCCAGCAAGAGCAACGTGACGCTCGACGCGCTACAACGGATTGCGCTGGCTCTAGACACGCGCGTCGCCGAACTTCTCGACGACGGCAAGCGCGGCTAGGCAACGCACAAAGCGCGCACTCAATAAGATGTTGGCGAAGATACCGACCGCGAAAACGCGGGCGGCGCGATCGAACGCTCCGATGGTTTTGTGCCCGCCAACGTGCTATGAATTAAACATGACGAAGATGCTGAGAGAACTGCTGCAACGCGCGGAAACCTGGCCCCCGGCGGCGCAGGCCGAACTTGCCGAGATCGCGCTTGAGATCGACCAAGCGCTCAAGGGCGATGTCTACCACGCGACCGCCGATGAACTGCATGCGATCGACGAAGCGATCGCGGCCGTGCGGCGCGGCGAAGTGGCGACCGATGCGGAGGTCGAGGCGGTCTTCGCTAAGCACCGCCGCGCATGAGGGTCGTCTTTTCCCGGCAGGCACTTGCCGAATTGGACGACATTCTTGGTTTTATCACGCCGAACAACCCAGACGGCTCCGCGCGCGTTCATGCGCAAATCCGCCGGGCAATCGAACGGATCGGACAATATCCGGAAGGCGCGCAGCAGGTCGCCGGGCGCGAAGCCGTGCGCCGGGTTCCGCTCGTGCGTTATCCTTACGTGATTTATTACGAGGCCGGAGCCGGCGAGGTGACGATTCTGCGCATCCTCCACGGCGCGCGCCGGCAGCCGTGGAGAGGCGAGGATGAGGGCCGTTAAGACGAGAAGAGTTTTGCCCTCTTCCTTGTCATTGCCGGATCCGGTTGCCCGGCGATGACCGGACGTTCTTGATGTGATATAGAATTTGCATGAGCCCTGCGGCAAAAGAGATTCTTAAAAAGGTCAGCCATTGGCCCGAAGAGGACCAGGAGGAGCTGGCGGAACTCGCGCGCGAGATCGAAGCGCGCCGCACCGGCGTTTACGTGTTGAGCGAGGATGAACGCGCCGCCATCGCCGACGCGCGCCGCGGCGCGTTTGCGTCGAACGACGAAGCGGCTGCTTTCTGGAAACGTCACGGCCTTGCATGAAAGTCCGCTATCGCGCGCTGGCGCTGGCGGACCTCGAAAACATCTTCCGTTTTATCGATGAGCGCAGCCCGACCGGCGCGGTCAACGTGCTCAAAGCCATCCGCAAAGCCATCGACGACATCGCCGAGCATCCGCTCGCGTCGCCGCGCACGTCCGATCCCGGCATCCGCGTGAAAATCCTCGGGCGGTATCGCTACAAGATTTTCTACAGTCCCGGCGAGAACGCAATCGAGATCATCCACATTCGTCACGCCGCGCGCAGGCCGTGGATCGAACGGGCGCAGGATGAGTAGGATAGGCGTGATCGCGGTCTACACGGGGAGTAGGGACTATTGCCGCTCCTCATCCCACGGCTCGCGTGCTGCATGGTGGATATGCAATATCTCGACCGCTTCGCCGCTCACGCGATAGAAAATCTTATACGGAAAGCGGCCGAGCAATGCCACGCGAACGCCGGAGCGATGAGCGGACGGACGCATGCTGTCCGGCCAGCGCGCGATGTGGGCAACCACGATCCGCAGGCGCCGTTCCACGGCGGCGCCAAGTCCGGGATAATGGGCCGTCAGCCAAATGGTAATGTCGTCGAGATCGCGGAGCGCGGCATCGGTGTAGACAACCTTCATACGCTGCGGAGTTTAACGAACGCAGCTTCGGCTTGGGCGTCCGTCGCGAAGCGGCCATCGGCGGCGTCACGCAAACCGCGATCGATGCCGGCAAGCTCGGCCGGGGTCGGCTCATACTCGCCTTTGGCAAGGCTCTCGTCGATGTCGCGCGCGATTTCGGCCAACTCGTCCTGCGCATAAGCGGGCCAAGCATCGACGCGTTCTAGGGCCTGGATCAGGCGTTTGGTTTTCATGTCTCAATTATAGTCGGTCTCGCAGCGCGGGCAAAGAGACGAGCGCCTGCGGGTAGCGCGATCTTCACGCGCGACGTGGCGGAGACCAAGGCGAAGGAGGCGACCGAACTGGGAAAGGCGAAGGGCTATCCGCTGTTTTTCACGACGGAGAAGGAGGAGTAGGAAGGCACGAAGTGCGCGAAATTCGAAATATTAGATAATTGAGGCGTTCGGTACTTTGCACTGAAACCCACCGTCAATTCCCGTCGTGAACTCAACCTGCATCGGATCGATCGTTCTCATGAGAGAATTAAATCGTCGTCCATTCGGAGAATGCCTATCCGTGTTTGCTCGTCGCTGTGCGACGTAGGCGATACAATCCGCGAGTTCTAATAATTTCGGTTTATTATTCTCGCTTCGCTTAATTTGGAGACGAAGAGCCTCTCGATTTGGACCGGTTTGGATGAATGCGCTGAGCGCCCTTTCTATTGATCGTCTGCCGTCGAACCAATCAATCATCGTGCGATCAGGATCAGGCCAAAAACGGAAATTCGTTGGACCAATGTCACGGGAGACGGGTATCAAAGCACCCATCGCGCATTGAGTTGCAAGGAATTTTTCACTTACGTTTACGGATGCGAGGCCAGGACGAGGGCCAATATAGTTTGGATCGATGTGATCCATTTCGGCAGCAGGTAGTGAAGCTGGAAACTCAGCTTTACATGCGATTGCCGCGATAGAGCGTTTTATAACGCCGCTCATTTCGCGGAAAAGACATTCATAAAGCTGGTGAACGGCGGTTTGATCCAGATGCGCCCACTTGGTCTTTCGTCTCGCGTCGCCCGCGAATAATTCCCGGCAGTGCAACGCATCGGCTGGCGTACCGCCGAACTTCGCCTTCACTTGACCTAATATTTTTTCTGCTCGCCCAGTCTGAGCGTTCTCGAAGACCACTAACCCATATGCTGCGTGTGTAGATCCGCAACTTTCATCTCCGAATACGTCATACATTTTAAAAGCGCCCGATTCACTTGATCATATAAAAAAGGCGGCCTGTGGGCCGCCCTAAAGTCGTGGATGGCCGGGTCAAGCCCGGCCATGACGCGGAGAAGATTAGCTACACGCTATTTCTCCTTGATCGATATTCCGCCCGGGCCGACGTTGATCTGCACGCCCTTCGGCTGCTGGCGGTCCTGGTAGAGTTGATAGCCGATCACCAGAACCACGATGATAAGAATGCCGACGATGAGGTTGAGCGTGCTTCGGCTAAACTGCGGCATCAGCTGCACCCCGTCGCGTTTTCACACGTATCGCACTTCATGCGCGTTTCCTTTTCACCAAAATGAAATTTCTGCATCGCCGCAAGGCTCGCCTTGCGACACCCTTGCCGCGAGTCGGCGCAGCTTCAGGCCGCGTGTTCTTCCTGCCTAGTCGTGTCGCCGCGTCCGGCGAGCAGAGCGGCGATGGAAATATCCTCGTCGATATTTTCCCAATGAAGGCCGACGCGGCTTAGTTCGACGCGTTCGCGTTCGGCTGGCGTTGCGCGAAGCAGGCGCGGAAACCATGCCAGCGGCACGCCGAGCGTGCGGCCGTCGGTCAGGTCGACCCACATGGTGTCGTCGTCAAAGCGGACGGCCGTTGCCGAAATGCTCATGCCAAGCCTTTAAGATGCGATCGCGATTATTCGTAACGGTAAGCAGAATAGCAGAGAGTTCCCTTGAATTGAAGCCGTAGCTGTCTGCGATGGACGCCTCTGGCTCCAGCCAAATCTTGGCATCCCGGCCGCCGCCTATCACGTGGATATGCGGCGCTTCACGCGGAGCGCCCTCGTTCGAAAAGAAGAAATAACGCAGGCCACTCTCGCGGAAAACGACTGGCATATCGCTATCCTGAGTGGGTCGCGTTCACGTTCTCACGAACACCCCGTGGTGCTCCCGCAGGTATCGCACTTCATGCACGTCCCATTCCGCACCAAAGTGAAATTCCCGCATTCGCCGCAGGCTTCGCCCTCATAGTCCTTGGCCTGTTTTTCGCGTGTCCCAATTTTTGGCGTTATACCAGTTTCTGTTGGACGGCATATTTTCGGCCCGCCGGTGTTAGGGCCCAGTAGACCTGACCGCTGACGTAATTTCCACCGGTGCACGTCGCGAAACCCTTATCCTTGAGTTGGTCAAGGTGGTACTTCACGATTCCCTTTTCCATCTGCAGCATTCGGGCCGTTATCCCGACATCGCGATCATCCCCCTCGGCCCGGAAAAGGTGCACGAGAACCCGCACGGTATGGCGTCCAAACTTTCGGCCCGTTCTTGTTGCGGGATTTGGGTGCGGAGACCGGCATTCTCTTCTTCTAGTGTCTGTATCCGTTGCTTGAGATCTGCGTTTTCCCTCATCGCCCTTTCGTATTTTTGTTCCGCGAGGGCAACGCGCTCTTTTAGGACCGCAGATAGCGGCACCTCCTGCAGCAAGTCCTGTATTGCACCCATTGACGCACCCAATTTGTTACTCACTTCGTGAGATAATTGACCTTCACGAACACCCCGTCGTCGATCCGCACGTATCGCACTTCATGCACGTCCCATTCCGCACCAAAGTGAAATTCCCGCACTCGCCGCAGGCTTCGCCCTCATAGCCCTTGGCTTTGGCTTCCATGCGCTTTTCGGTGGCGAGCGCGCGGGCGTCGGCGTTGGTCCATTGCAGGGCTTCCAGCTTCTCGGTGGGCGAGAGCTTGGCTTCCGGCTCGGGTTTGAGGGCGGTTGCGGCGCCAGAGAACGCCGTGATGTTGCTCACCCCACCCCGGCCGGTTTCACCGGCCGACCCTCCCCCTGCAGGTGAGGGTGAAGCGCCGCCGACCACTTGCAGACGATCGGTGCGGCTGCGCGTGAGGCCCTTGGAGACGTAGCTCGCGGCGGAAGCCGGCTTGCCTTCCTCGGTGCCTTTGCCGAGCGCGTCGAAGCCGGCCTCGCTCGGGTCCACATGGGCGAGGTCGAAGCGCGACTGGTACGACACCGCCAGCTCGCGGAACACGTAGTCGAGAATCGAGGTTGCGTATTTGATCGAGTCGTTGCCCTGCACGGGGCCTGCCGGCTCGAAGCGCGTGAAGGTGAAGGCGTCGACATATTCCTCCAGCGGCACGCCGTATTGCAGGCCGAGCGACACCGCGATGGCGAAATTGTTGATGAATGAGCGCAACGCAGCGCCTTCCTTGTGCATGTCGATGAAGATTTCGCCCAAGCGGCCATCGTCGTATTCGCCGGTGCGCAAATACACTTTATGTCCGCCGACCACGGCTTTCTGGGTATAGCCCTTGCGCCGGTCGGGCAGCTTCTCGCGCTCGCGCAGCACAGTGATGCGCTCGACAATGCGCTCGACGACTTTTTCGGCCAGGCCAGTGACGCGCGCCGCCATCGGCTTGTCGAGGAAGGCCTCGACCGTATCGTCCTCGTCGTCGTCATCGGCGATGAGCTGCGAATTGAGCGGCTGCGAAAGCTTCGAGCCGTCGCGGTAGAGCGCGTTGGCCTTGAGCGCCAGCTTCCACGACATCAGATAAGCCGACTTGCAGTCCGCAACCGAAGCCTCGTTCGGCATGTTGATGGTCTTGGAAATGGCGCCGGAGATGAACGGCTGCGCCGCCGCCATCATCTGGATGTGGCTTTGCACCGAGAGATAGCGTTTTCCCGTGCGGCCGCACGGATTGGCGCAGTCGAACACCGGATAGTGCTCGGGCTTGAGATGCGGCGCGCCTTCCACCGTCATGGCGCCGCAGACGTGAATGTTCGCCGCCTCGATCTCGCGCTTGCCGAAGCCGATATGCGCCAGCAGGTCGAAATTGGGCACGGCGAGCGCGTCGGCGGGAATGGCGAGCGTCTTGACGCAGAAGTCCTCGCCCAGCGTCCATTTGTTAAACGCAAACTTGATGTCGAAGGCGGTCGGCAGCGCTTTTTCCACCTTGGCGATGGCTTCGTCGGTGAAGCCTTTGGTCTTCAGCGTGCTGTGGTTGATCGCCGGCGCCTGGCCGAGCCCGCCGTGGCCGACGGCATAGGCCTCGATCTCGGCGATCTCGCTTTCCTTGTAGCCGAGCGTGCGCAGCGCCTCCGGCACCGCGCGGTTGATGATCTTGAAATAGCCGCCGCCGGCGAGCTTCTTGAATTTCACCAGCGCGAAGTCCGGCTCGATGCCGGTGGTGTCGCAATCCATCACCAGGCCGATGGTGCCGGTCGGCGCAATGACGGTCGCCTGCGCGTTGCGATAGCCGTGCTGCTCGCCGAGCGCCAGCGCGCGGTCCCAGGCGGCGCGCGCGTGCGCGACCAGTTTCTGCCCGTTTTCACCCAGGGCTTGGCAGGAGCCGTGATCGAGCGGCACCGGCGGCGTCGCCACTTTTTCGAAGCCGGTGCGCTCGCCATGCGCCGCGCGGCGGTGGTTGCGCATCACGCGCAGCATGTGCTCGCGGTTTTTCTTGAAGCCGGGGAAGGGGCCGAGCTTTTGCGCCATTTCGGCTGACGTTGCGTAGCTCACACCGGTCATGATGGCGGTGAGCGCGCCGCAAATGGCGCGGCCGGATTCGCTGTCGTAGGAAATGCCCGACGACATCAGCAGCCCGCCGATATTGGCATAGCCAAGTCCGAGCGTGCGGAATTCGTAGGACAGTTCCGCGATCTGCTTGGACGGGAACTGCGCCATCAGCACGGAGATTTCCAGCACCACCGTCCACAGCCGCACCGCGTGTTCGTAGCTCTCGATGTCGAAGGACCCCCTCCCTAACCCTCCCCCGCTTGCGGGGGAGGGAGGGGTGGGGGTGTAGAAGGTGAGCAAGTTCAACGACGCGAGATTGCACGCGGTGTCGTCGAGGAACATGTATTCCGAGCACGGGTTCGACGCGCGGATCGGGCCCGAGGCGGGACACGTGTGCCAGTCGTTCACCGTGGTGTGGAATTGCAAGCCGGGATCGGCGCAGGCCCAGGCGGCGTAGCCGATTTTTTCCCACAGCTCGCGCGCCTTCACGGTCTTGGCGATCTTGCGGCCCTTGGTGCGCCAGAACAAATCCCAGTTGGCGTCGGATTCCACCGCCTTGAGGAACTCGTCGGTGACGCGCACCGAATTGTTGGAGTTCTGCCCCGACACGGTGAGATAGGCATCCGAATCCCAATCGGTGTCGTAGACCGGGAATTCGATGTCGGTGTAGCCCTGCTTGGCGAACTGGATCACGCGCTGGATGATGTTGTCGGGCACGTGGTTCTTGCGCGCCGCCCTGATCTCGCGCTTGAGCGCGGGGTTTTTCTCCGGTGAAAAGCAGTCGTCGCCGCTTCCCTCGCAATTCACGCAGGCCTTGAGCACCGCGCGCAGATGCTTCTGGTTGATCTTCGAGCCGGTGACGAGCGCCGCCACCTTCTGCTCTTCGGTCACCTTCCAGTCGATATATTGCTCGATGTCGGGATGGTCGGCGTCGACCACCACCATTTTTGCCGCGCGGCGCGTGGTGCCGCCGGACTTGATCGCGCCCGCCGCGCGGTCGCCGATCTTCAAAAAGCTCATCAGCCCGGACGACCTGCCGCCGCCGGATAATTTTTCGCCTTCCCCGCGCAACAGCGAGAACTTCGAGCCGGTGCCGGAGCCGTATTTGAACAGCCGCGCCTCGCGCACCCACAGATCCATGATCCCGCCTTCGTTGACGAGGTCGTCGGAGATCGACTGGATGAAGCAGGCGTGCGGCTGCGGATGTTCGTAGGAGGATTTCGATTTGGTCAGCTTGCCGGTCTGGAAATCGACGTAGTAGTGGCCCTGGCTCGGCCCGTCGATGCCATAGGCCCAGTGCAGTCCGGTGTTGAACCATTGCGGCGAATTCGGCGCGCACATCTGCATCGCCAGCATGTGGCGCAGCTCGTCGAAGAACGCCTGCGCGTCCTCCTCGCCGTCGAAA
The DNA here is from genome assembly GCA_945861895.1 of Rhizobium sp. Q54. GTDB lineage: Bacteria > Pseudomonadota > Alphaproteobacteria > Rhizobiales > Xanthobacteraceae > Pseudolabrys. The sequence continues at coordinate 47,296 of CAMAWF010000004.1, read as the reverse complement.
TAGCCGCCCTTCCAGCCCCAATAGGTCCAGGTGCCGGCCAGACGATCGAACACCTGCTTGCAGGAATGCTCGCCGACGATGCGCTCCTTCTCGGGCAGCGCGGCCAGCGCGTCCTCGTCGGCGACCGAGCGCCAGAGGAACGAGGGAATGGAATTTTCTTCGAACTTTTTCAGCCGGGCAGGGACGCCGGCCTTGCGGAAATATTTCTGCGCCAGCACGTCGGAGGCCACCTGCGACCAGAATTCCGGCACCTCGACATTCTCGAGCCGGAACACCACCGAGCCGTCGGGATTCTTGATCTCGCTGGTGGTGTGCCGGAACGCGATGCCGGCATAGGCCGACTGGCCGTCCTTGGTGTAGCGACGTTCGATCCGCATTGGCGTTCAGCCCCTATTTTTTTGCCGCCTCCGCCGCTCGCGAAGACGTCGAGGCGGTCCTGCTGCCGCCCCGTCCGGTTTCTTTGACGACCCTGTTACCTATTTATATCCGACGCCGTTGATCGGCACCGGTTGACCACAAAGCCGGGGCCAAAAGGGCCCGATTCCGGCGACGCAAATCCCACCCCCGCCAAGGCCGAATCCGGGCGGGTTATGTCCAAGGCAATGATGGAAAAGCGGTCGGCGGAGACGCATAAACCCACCTGCGCCGTGCTGTACCCAAAACCTAGTAAGACTCGGCTCACACGTCAAGAACTAGTCGTAGAGTCTGAATCAAACGCTAAATGTTGTGGTTACCCTGTTAATTCCGGGGACGAGCGCCGCCCGCCAAGCCGCAACTATCGGAAACACTGGGCGGAATCGGAAGCGCTCATTCGTTTGCCGGATGCGCGGGCCTGTTCATAGCTGCAGTAGGGGTGCGAAAACCCCCAGCTTATGGGCGGTTTTGGAGCGATAAGGAGCGGTGAAAACTTGCCGGCCGGCGCGCTCCCGAAGCGGCAAATCGGCGCCTTTCATGACAGTTTTTTGACGCCAGCGAACACCGATTCTCTTATCCACTTCAAAGCGTTGCGGTGTACCCGCCGGCCCCGGCTGGGGCGCTTTCAAGTGAACCGCACACGGCAATCATCGCATGGTTGCGCGACAGCCGGCATTTCCGGGCGCTTCCTGCGGTCCCGCTACTTCACCAGGTCGAGTTGCAGCGCCTGCGCGGCCGGCGCCGCGCTCGGCGTGCCGCCGGCTGCCGGCTGCGGTTCGCCGCTCACGGCATAAAAGCGGTCGCCGATCACGCCGGCGGCGAGCCCGCGGCGCGGATGCGGCATCGTGGGCATCGCCTTCCACTGATTGCGCGCCGGATCGTAGGCCTCGACGGCGCGAAACCCCGCAAGCGCGCCGCCCTCCTGGTTCTCGCCGCCGGCAATGACGATGAGATTCTTCCAGATGCCCCATCCGGCAGCGCTGCGCGGCGTCGGCATGCGCTCAAGCGGGACGCCCCAACTGTCGCTCCCGGGGTCGTAGGCCTCGACGATATCGGTGTTGCTGCCGCGCAGCGCAAAGGCAGACCCGATGCGCCCTCCGATCACATAGATTCTGTTGTTCACCGTGGCGGCGGCGGGATGATTGCGCGGCGTCGGCAATGCGGCGCGCGTGTGCCAGCTGTCGGTCTTCGGGTCGTATTCCTCCACCGTGCCGACCGTCATGTGGCGGCGTGTGGGAACCATCGCGGCGTCGCCGGCGCCCGGCATCGCGCCGGCGCCACCGATGACGTAGATTTTTCCCTGCACGACGGCCGCCGCCGCCGCGCCGCGTTTCGACGGCATCGGCGCCAGCGCTTTCCAGCTATCGCTTGCGGGGTCGTATTCCCAGGCATTGTTGACCGGCTCCCAGGCGGCGGCACCGGATTCGGGATATTTGAATCCGCCGAAGGCGTAGATTCTGTCGCCGTGCGAGGCTAGGGCGAAGCGGTGCGCGCCGAGCGGCATCGGTTTCTTTTTGCTCCAGGTGTCGTTGGCCGGATCGTATTCGAACACCAGCGCCTTCGGCCTCCAGCCGGGTGCGAGCCCGCCGAAGACATAGAGCTTGCCGCCCGCGGTTGCGCCAAGCAGATCTTCAAAAGGTTCGGGAAACGGCGCGAGCGTGACCCAGGGATTGTCCGGCGTCGGCGTTGCCGGTGCCTGCGCGCATGCCGGTGCCGCAACAGCAAGCAGCGCGGCGGCGGCCACTGCGGCGCAAAGCCCGCGAACGAATTTCAGCATTGTGTCTTCCAATGTCCGCGATGGGCCGATCGTGCTTGTTGCGTCGTTTGATAGTACGGCGATCGCCCGCAAGCATAGTGGCCGTGGCGGCGGCGGCAACATGCCGGCGGCGGTATGCGCGGTATGGACATGCGGGCGGGTAGCTGGCAAAAGCCCGTGTCTTGACTGATAACGCGTAAGGTCATGAAACAGTTCTTGCTGAAAATATTTACCTGGTGGAACGGCCAGACCTTCGGCACGCAGCTGTGGACGCGGCTCTATGGCGAGCCGGTCGGCGAGGATGAGGCGGGCAACCGCTACTACCGCACGCGCGGCGGCAAGATCGACCCCACGCTCGGCTTCGAGCGGCGCTGGGTGGTCTACAACGGCTACGCCGAGGCCTCGACCATTCCGCCGGCGTGGCACGGCTGGATGCACCACACCGTCGATATTCCGCCGACCGAAGAGACCTACAAGCCGCGCCCGTGGCAGAAGCCGCACCGGCCCAATCTCACCGGCACGCCTGGCGCGCACCGTCCGAGCGGCTCGACGCTGGCGCAAAGCCGCCGTCCGAAGGCGACCGGCGATTACAAGGCTTGGACGCCAGGGCGCTGAACGCGCCCGCCGCATCCAGTATACCGGCGGCGCTATTGCGTGCCCTCAAGCCCGAGCTTCTTGACCAGCGAGCCCCACTTCTCGCGCTCATCGGCGAGATATTTTTGCGTTTCGGCGATTGACGGCGGATCGAGCGGCAACAGACCGATCACGGAAGCTTTTTGCTTCATCTCCGGCGCGCTCATGATCTTCGCCATTTCCCGGTGCAGTCTGTCCACGATCGGCTTCGGCGTTGCCGCCGGCGCGTAGAGCATGTGCCACGACACCGCTTCGAAGCCCGGCGAATTCGCCGCTTCCGCGAACGGCGCGACATCGGGCAAGGTCGGGATGCGTGTCGATGACGACACCGCGAGCGCGCGCAGCTTGCCCTCGCGGATCAGCGGCAGCGAAGCGCCCGCCTCGGCAAAACCGAGTTGCACATGGCCCGCAACGATGTCGCTGATCGATTGCGGGGTGCTGCGATAGGGGACGTGCGTCATCTGAACGTTGAACCGCTGCTTCATGTATTCGATCGATAGATGTTGCGCGACGCCCGCGCCTGGTGAGCTGAAGTTGAGCGGCGCCGGCCGTTCCTTGGCGAGCTTGATGAGATCCGGCACGGTTTTGACCGGGAGATCGGGGTTCACCACCAGGATGAACGGTGATTTCACGTAAAAGGAAATCGGCACGAAGTCCTTGATATGATCGTAGTTGATCTTCTTGTAGAGAACCGGGTTGATGGCCATCGCGGAACTGGTCGAGACCAGCAGCGTGTAACCGTCGGGCGGCGCGGTGGCGACCGCGGCGGCCGCCAGCATCAAGGCTGCGCCCGGCTTGTTCTCCACCACCACCGGCTTGCCCAGCGACTCCTGAAGCTTTTCGGCATAGAGGCGCACCAGCGTGTCCATGCCCGAACCGGCGGCGAGCGGCACGACGATGGTAATGGCTTTGGTGGGATAATCCTGCGCATGCGCCGGCGCGTACGGTTGGACCATAGCGAACGCAAGCGCCGCCAACGCATAATGTCCTTTAGACCAAGGCATCTGGAATCCTCCCGCTCTCCCCATTGCACAGGGGAATGTTTATGCCGTCAGGATGCAAGTTCTCGGGCCTGCCCACAAGACGGGGCCGCCGCCCTTTCCCCGCCGCATTCCCCGTGTTAACCGGGCGCCGTCTCGGCAATGCGAACCCGCCTGCCGCGTGAGACCGACGAAATCCGGCTGATGGCCCGACTTTTTCTCGCAGCGCTGCTGTTTTCGGGTGCCGTGCTTGCCGCGGCGCCGGCCTTGGCGCAATTCGGCGACCTTTTTCGCGACCGGCCGCCGCGCCCGCCCGCCGATGTGCCGAGCCGTCCTCCGCTCGATACGCAAATGCGTCCCGATCTGCCGCCGGCCCAGCCGCTGCCGCCGCCGATGAATCTTCCCCCCTCGAACCGTCCCGGCGCCGGTGAGATCCAGTCGCAACCGCTGCCGCCGCCGCCCGGCGCTGCGGTGGCGCCGCCGAATATCCGCCGCTCGCAGGATCCCGATCCACGCGCGCCGGCGCAACAAGCCGCGCCCGGCGCTGCGCCGCTTCCCGGCATGCCGCCGGGCCAGCGCCAGCCGCGCGGCACCGCGCAGCCCGCCAATACCGGCCCGCAGCCCGGCGACGAACTCGTGGTCGAGCCGCCCGCGCAAAAGATCGTCAATCCGCAAGCCGTGTTCTCCGGTCTCGACAAGATCACCGGCCGCATCATTAGCTTCGACGTCGCCATCAACGAGACGGTGCAATTCGGGGCGCTGCAGGTGACGCCGCGCGCGTGCTACTCGCGCCCGCCGACCGTGACGCCGAACACCGACGGCTTCATCGAAGTCGACGAGATGACGCTGCAAGGCGAAGTACGCCGAATCTTCACCGGCTGGATGTTCGCGGCCAGTCCCGGCCTGCATGCGGTCGAGCATCCGATCTACGATGTCTGGCTCACCGATTGCAAAGGCGGCGCGCCAGCGGTGACGGCGGAAGCGCCGCCGGAGACGACGCCCGCGCCGGCACGGGCACCTGCGCGCGCGCAGCAACAGCAGCAACGGCACGCGCCAGCGCAGCAGCAGCCGACATTCCTGCCGCCGCCGCTACGCTGAAGACTGGTCGAAAGGCAGATCGAAACCAGTGCATCTTCTGCACAGTTGAGCCGATCTACGGCATTAAAAAACTTGCACGCTGTGCGATCTTGAACGACTCAACCTAAGATTGTATGGTAGTATTTGCAAGTATCGAGGCCCAAGTACCGAGGCCACTGTCGGCCGATCGTGCGATCGCGGAATTATTCATCATCGTTTTGTGGAGGCGTTGAAAATTCAATCGTCGCAGAGGCGGCGGCATGGCCAGGATTCCGGACGCTATGGCCACGGGCAAAGTTTGGCTCACCGACGAACAATGGAAAGCTATCGAGCATTTGCTCGATCATGAGAGAATTGGCCCGCGGCTGGTCAACCGGCGAATCATTGTCAGCGGCATTTTGCACGTCATCACGTCAGGCCGCCTGTGGCGTGACTGCCCGCAAGAGTATGGGCCACATCTGCTGGTGTTCCAGTATTACCGGCGATTGAATAGGTCCGGTGTTTGGCAAAAAATCGTCGATGCGCTCGATGCGCTTGAACGCTCCGGGGACCATCGGCGCGTCAGTTCCAGCTAGCTTGCGCGCGTGGTCGCAAGCGCGAGTGCTTGCGCACCCGTGACCGGACGGTCGAGCGGCAGCGCCGCGAAATCGGCTTCGCCGACAAGCGCCGCTTCCAGGAGTTTGTGATATTGCCGCCGCGTGACCTCGACCGCGCCGAAGCTCGCAAGATGCGCGGTGACGAATTGCGTGTCGAGCAGTTTGTAGCCGCCGGCCCGAAGCCGCGCGACCAGATGCACCAGCGCCACTTTCGAGGCGTCGCGCGCGGAGTGAAACATGCTTTCGCCGAAAAATACGCGCCCCAGCGAAACGCCGTATAACCCGCCCGCCAGCACATCGCCGTCATAGGCCTCGACGCTGTGGCAATGGCCGGCCTGGTACAGCTTGCAATAGAGCGTGCGGATGCGGGCATTGATCCAGGTGCGGGCGCGGCCGGCCTGCGGCTTCGCGCAGTTGTCGATCACCGCCTCGAAGTCGCGGTCGACGGCAACCGTATAGCGGTCTGCGCGCACGGTGCGCGCGAGGCGGCCGGGCACATGCAGGGCGTCGAGCGGAATGACGCCGCGCCGTTCCGGCTCGATCCAGTACAGCGCGGGGTCGTCTGCGCTTTCCGCCATCGGAAAAATGCCGCAGGAATAGGCCTTGAGCAGCACTTCTGGCGTGATTTCGACGAAGGCGTTTTCGCGGCTGGCCATAAGGTGGGGTGCGGTGGGCTGCGGTTCGAGCGGGGAACCCGCAATCTAGAGCATTGTCAGGCGAAGTGGAATCCGGTTCGCCGTCCGACAATGCGATCAATTGAGGAATCACGCCGATGCGATTGGGGAGAGGGCGGCCTTAGCTCTCCATCCCGCCGCGGGCGAGGAACTGTTCCAGCCAGTGGATGTGGTAATTGCCGTCGATGATGTCGGCCTCGCGCACCAGAGCGCGGTGCAGCGGCAATGTGGTTTCGATGCCGTCCATCACCATCTCGTCGAGCGCGCGCTTGAGCCGCATCAGGCATTCGGTGCGCGTCTTGCCGTGCACGATCAGCTTGGCGGCGAGCGAGTCGTAATACGGCGGAATGCTGTAGCCCTGGTAGATCGCGGAATCCATGCGCACGCCAAGGCCGCCGGGCGCATGATAGTGCTGGATGCGGCCGGGCGAGGGACGGAACGACACCGGGTTTTCGGCATTGATGCGGCATTCGATCGCATGGCCGTGGAATTTCACGTCGCTCTGCTTGAGCGAAAGCGGTGCGCCGGCGGCGACGCGAATCTGCTCGAAAATCAGATCGATGTCGGTGACCATCTCGGTCACCGGATGCTCGACCTGAATGCGCGTATTCATCTCGATGAAGAAAAACTTGCCGTCTTCGTACAGGAACTCGACGGTGCCGACACCGAGATATTCCAGTTCGCGCATCGCTTTCGCCACCGTCTCGCCGATGGCGTCGCGCGCTGCGGTGTTGAGCGCCGGCGAGGGGCTCTCCTCCCAGACCTTCTGGTGCCGGCGCTGCAACGAGCAGTCGCGCTCGCCGAGGTGAATGGCGTTGCCCTTGCCGTCGCCGAGCAACTGGATTTCGATATGGCGCGGGCGCTGGAGATATTTTTCCAGATAAACCGCATCGTCGCCGAATGCGGCTTTCGCCTCCGCGCGCGCGGTCGACAGCGCGTTGGAAAGCTCCTCCGGCGTTTGTACGACCTTCATGCCGCGCCCGCCGCCGCCGGCCGCGGCCTTGACCAGAACCGGGAACCCGATTTCGCGCGCAATTTTCGCGGCTTCCTCGTCGCTCGATATTCCGCCCTCCGAGCCCGGCACCACCGGAATGCCAAGTCGCACGGCCGTCCGCTTGGCCTCGATCTTGTCGCCCATCAGCCGGATGTGTTCCGGTTTCGGGCCGATGAAATGCACATTGTGCTCGCCCAGGATTTCGGCGAAACGCGCGTTCTCCGACAGAAAGCCGTAGCCCGGATGCACCGCGTCGGCGCCGGTGATCTCGCACGCCGCCAGCACCGAGGGAATATTGAGGTAGCTGTCCTTGGCCGCGGGCGGGCCGATGCACACGCTCTCGTCGGCGAAGCGCACATGCATGGCGTCGGCATCGGCGGTCGAGTGCACCGCGACCGTCGGGATGCCGAGTTCCTTGCAGGCGCGCAGCACCCGCATGGCGATCTCGCCGCGGTTGGCGATCAGGATCTTATCGAACATATTTTTGCTCTTCCTCTCCGCGTGCGCGGGGAGAGGTGAAGGAAGCGCGCTTTGCCGACGGCAGCATCACTCGATAATCATCAGCGGCTCGCCGAACTCGACCGGCTGGCCGTCCTCGAACAGAATCTGAATGACCGTTCCGGCCCGCGGGGCAGGAATCTGGTTCATGGTCTTCATCGCCTCGATGATGAGCAGCGTATCGCCGACCTTGATGCGCGTGCCAACCTCCACATAGGGCTTGGCGCCGGGCTCCGGGCTGCCATAGGCGACGCCGACCATCGGCGAGGTCACGGCGCCCGGATGTTTGGCGGGATCGAACGGCGTGGCCGCGCGCACCGCGGCGGCGGCAGGCATGGGAGCCGCGGCGGCCACAAGCGCCGCGGTTTTCGGCGCGCGCGCGACGCGCACGCGCCGGCCCTCATGATCGATTTCGATTTCGGTCAAGCCGGTTTCGTCCAGCAGCTTGGCCAGTTCATGGATCAGTTCGCGGTCGATCTCGGGCCGTGCGGGCTTTTGCGGCGGTTTTGCCATTGACGCTTGACCTTATGACCCTAGCTCTTTGCCTTGGCGCCGATCATAGCGGCAAGCCCGGTGATGGCGAGGGCGTAGCCCTCGATGCCGAAGCCGCAAATGAGCGCCCTGGCGGCTTTCGAAATCAGCGAATTATGCCGGAAACTTTCGCGCGCATGAATATTGGTGATGTGCACTTCGACCGCCGGCAGCTTCGCCGCCAGCAGCGCGTCGAGAATGGCGACCGATGTCGTGGTGTAACCGGCGGCATTGAGTACGATCCCGGCCGCCTTCCTGGCGCGCGCTTCCTGAATCCAGTTCACGATCTCGCCCTCGAGATTGGACTGGCGGAACTCAATACCGATTCCGTAGCGTTTGGCAGTGGCGCGGCAAAGCTTTTCCACATCGGCGAGAGTCGCGCGCCCGTATTTCTCGGGCTCGCGCGTGCCGAGCAGATTGAGGTTGGGGCCGTTGAGGACATAGACGGTCTTGGCCATGCTGGCGTTTATAGGTGGCCCGAAGCGTCAGGGGAAGGGCGGGCGCAAACCCAATGGGCAATTGCGTCCGGCAGAGTTTATGCGGCAGTGCTGGCTTGCCGCGCGGGCGCCACAGTCTCCGCCGCCGCCCAGTCGACGACCTCCTTGAGCGCCGTTAACCGTCTTCGCCCGGCGGCTTTCGCATTCCGGTAAATTTTGATTTGTTCGTCGGCGCTGGTGCCCTCGCTCACGATCTGGCCGGCGCGCGCAATTTCGCCTTGGCAGCGCAGCGCGGCGACATCCTCGGCGATGAAGTCGTTGATCTCGTCGAGCCATTGCGATGCGGTGCACGGCAGGCGGCGGAACGGATCGATAAAGGTCGCGGCGACGCCATAGCGCTGCGCGTGCCATTTGTTTTCCACCGTGATGGCGCGGCCGACTCGGTCGAACCCGGCGTTGAGCTCGCGGTCGCGGTCGAGCGCGCGCACCAGACAGCGGAACAGCGCCGCGATTGCGAGCGCATCCTCCAGCCGCGTGCAACTGTCGGCGATGCGCAATTCGATTGTGGGATATTTCAGCGACGGCCTGATCGCCCACCAGATATAGCTCGCATCCGGGATGATCTTGGCCCAGGTGAGCGCGGCGACGAACTCGTCGTAGTCGGCTTTGGTGCGGAACAGTTCCGGCAATCCGGTGCGCGGCAGTTCGTCATAGGCTGCGAGCCGGTAGCCGTGCAGGCCGGTGAAATGCCCCTGCCAGAATGCCGAGGATGTGCTCATCGCCAGCAGCAGCGGCAGGAACGGGGTGAGCCGCATCATCAGATCGACGCGCGTGTCCGGCTCGGGGACCGCGACATGTACATGCATGCCGCACAACATGTTGCGCATACCGACCATCTGCAGGTCGTCCATGATGGCGTCATAGCGCGCGCCGGGTGTCACGGTCTGTTCCGGCCATTGCGCCAGCGGGAACGTACCCATCGCGGCGAGGCCGAGTTTTTGCTTCTGGGCTTCTTCGGCGAGCGACTGGCGAAAATGAATAAGATGCTCGCGTACTGCCTGCATGCTGTCGCAAGGCGGCGTCGCCACCTCGATCTGCATTTGCAGCATTTCCGTCATCACGCGGTCGCCGAGTCGTTTCTTGGCGCCGGCAAAAAACTTCTTGTTCGCGCGCGTGACGGCACGGCGCGTCTTCACGTCGAAAACGAAATATTCTTCCTCAACACCGATCGAATACATGACGGAAGAAACCCGGCCCCCTGCGTTTAGTTCCACAGACGGCAAGCCCCAACCGCGGGCGGCAAGGCCCGCTGACGCAAACGCCAGCTGCAATAACAGCCTGAAATATCAGCGCGCGGCCAGTGCTGGATCAGCAGGTCGGTTTGCCGCAACGCGCGGTGTTGACCTTTTCCCGCAACGCGGCAAGGCCGACCGCGCCGATGACCACTTCGTTGCCGATGACATAGCTCGGCGTGCCATTGAGGCCGAGCGCCTCGGCGAGCTTGAAGCTTTCCTCCAGCGAGACGCGCACTTCTTCGCTGGTGAGGTCCTTTTCCAGCCGCGCAATGTCGAGCCCAACCTCCTTGGCGACCGCGAGCGAGCGCGCACGGTCGGCCTGGCCGCGGCCGGTGAGCAGCTTCTGATGGAATTCGAGATATTTCTTGCCGGTCTTGTCCTGCATGCGCACCGCGGTCGCGACCTGCGCCGCTTCGACCGAGCCCGGTCCGAGCACCGGAAATTCCTTCAGCACGACCTTCAGGTTGGGATCGCTCTTGAGCAGATCCATCATATCGACCATCGCACGCTTGCAGTAGCCGCAATTGTAATCGAAAAACTCAACCATCGTGACGTTACCCTGCGGATTGCCGACCACGACCTGGTGCGGGGAACTGAACAAGGCTTTGGCGTGGGTCTTGACCGCGGTCTTGTGCTTTTCGGCCTCCGCCATCGATTGTTTTTTATCCAGTTCTTCCATCACTTCTTTCAGGATGTCCGGATTCTTGATCAGGTAATCCTTGACGATGCGCTCAATCTCCGTGCGCTGGGGCGCGGAGAACTCCTGCGCGCCGGCCACGTTGGGCGCAAACGCCGCCAGCAGCAAAGCGCAAGCGGCAGCGGTGAGACGCAGGTTCGAAATCATTGGCAGCATCCTTTTTGCGTTCAGTTGGATTTCTCGCCGGCCAGCGGTTTGACGTTGACCAGATCGTCGGCCTTGACCCAGGCCGGCGATCCGACGGGCAGCCGGGTCTTCGCGCGCGCTGCGAGTTGACGCGCGGTCTTGAGATCGCCGCGCAGAAATGCGGCCTGCGCGGAGGCGAGATCGGCCTGGGCGATATCGCCTTTGCGGCCATAGGCCATCGCAAGCTGGGTATAGGCGGCGGGCGCTTCCGGTTCGCGGTTGAGCGCATTGCGCAGCAGCGTCACGGCCTCTTCGGCATATTTGTTATTGTTGGTGGCGATCAGCGCCTGCGCCAGCAGGATTTGAATCAATTCGGGATGCGATGCGAGCTGCACGGCGCGCCGCAGCGGCGCAATAGCTTCCGCCGGATGCCCGCCTTCCAGCTGCGCCTGGCCCTTGAGTTCGTGGAAATAGGGATTCTCCGGCTGGGTCTGGATCAAGCCGTCGATCTGCGCGATGGCGAGACGCAAATCGGAATGCCGATAGGTGGCGATGGCGCGGGCATAGCGCGCCGGCAGGCTGGTGTCGCTCGCGGGAAAGCGGCGCGCCACGCTGTCGCCGCGCTCGAGAAAGCCGGAGAGCTTCGCGCGCATCAGATCGTGCCGCAATTGCAGATCGGCGGAGTCCTTTTTGCCCCAGAACGGGCTGGTCTTGGCGATCCCTTCCAGCGCCGCCACGCGCTCGGCCGGCATCGGATGCGACTGCACATAAGGATCGACATAGCGCGAGGTGAACAACATCTGGTCGCTCAGCCGCTTGAAGGTGTCGTGCATGCCCTTCGCCGATTGTCCGGTGGCGGTGAGGAATTTCACGCCGGCGCGATCGGCCTGTTCTTCCTGGCTGCGCTGATAGGCGAGCAACGAGCGGCGGATCGATTCCTGCGGCGCCATGATTGCGGCGGTGCCGATCTGGGCGTTGCCGCCCGAGCGCGCGCCGGCGACCATGGCGCCGACGCCAAGCAGCAACGCGATGATCGACTGGGTTTGCGCGGCGGCAAGCTGCTCGCGCAGCCGCGACAGGTGGCCGCCGGCGATGTGGCCGGTTTCGTGCGCCAGCACGCCGATGATCTCGTTCGGCGACTGCGCATCGATCAGCGCGCCGGCATTGACGAAGATGCGCCGCCCATCCATGACGAAGGCGTTGAAGCCACGATCGCTGATGATGACGACCTGAATATTTTGCTGCGCAAGCCCGGCGGCGCGCAAGATCGGCTGGGTATAGACGCGCAGCAACTGCTCGATTTCGGCGTCGCGGATAAGCGGCAGGCCTTGCTGGGCCTGCGCCGGGAAGCCGGCGGCCACGATTGCGCCGGCGGTGAGCAGCGCGAGCGCGCGGGCTGCTGGCGCCGGACGCCGCGCCCTGATAGGTGTGCCGTTGTCGATCATGCCTGCCGCTTTTAACCGCTGGACGAGAACCTAGTGACGCGACCGCGACCGGTCAACGCAAGTAAACATCACGTCTTCTTGCGGGAAACGCCCGCCGCATAAAAGCCGGGCGAATACGGCAACAGCGGGGCAGGGCGGCCTGGACGCCCGATCGCAAACAGGTCGAAGCCATGCTCAATGCTGCAAAACGCTGGCTTACGCCCTCCCGCCGCAGCGAAGTGCCGCCGTTCATGGTGATGGACGTGATGGCGGCCGCAGCAAAGATCGAGGCGGCCGGCGGCCGTGTCGTTCACATGGAAGTAGGCCAGCCTGCGGCGCCTGCGCCCGCCACCGCGCTTGCCGCGGCACGCGCTGCGCTCGATAAGGGCCGCCTCGGCTATACCGAGACGCTCGGAATTCCCTCGCTGCGCGCACGCATCGCGCGGCACTACGCCGACCGCCACGGTCTTGCCGTCGAGCGCGAGCGCGTTGTTGTGACCACCGGCTCGTCGGCTGGATTCGTCCTGGCTTTTCTTTCTCTGTTCGATCCCGGCGACCGCGTGGCGCTCGCCAATCCCGGCTATCCGCCTTATCGCCATATCCTCACAGCGCTCGGCTGCGAGCCGGTGCTGATCGAGACCTCGGCGCAAACGCGCTGGACGATCACCGCGGAGGCGTTGTTGGCGGCGCATCGCCGCGCGCCGCTCAAGGGCGTGGTGATCGCGAGCCCGGCCAATCCCACCGGCACCATGATGGACGCGGATGCGCTTGCGCGTCTCATCGCGGCGGCGGAAGCGCAAGGCATCCGCGTGATCTCCGACGAAATCTATCACGGCCTCGACTATGCCTTTGCCGCGCAGACGGCGGCGAAATTCTCCACCAACGCGGTCATCATCAATTCATTCTCGAAATATTTCTGCATGACCGGCTGGCGCGTGGGATGGATGGTGGTGCCGGAGCATCTGCTGCGCCCGGTCGAACGGTTGCAAGGGAACCTGGCGATTTCGGTGCCGACATTGGCGCAGATCGCCGCTGAGGCAGCCTTCGAGGGCCGCGCCGAGATGGAGGCGGTCAAGCACGGCTACGAGGAAAACCGGCGCATATTGGTCGAGGGCTTGCCAAAAATAGGTCTCGACAAATTCCTGCCCGTCGATGGCGCGTTTTATCTCTATGCCGACGTGTCGCGTTTTTGCGACGACAGCTTCGCCTTCGCCAAGCGCATGCTGGAAGAAGCCGGCGTGGCGGCGACGCCCGGCGTCGATTTCGATCCGCTGCACGGGCGGGAATTCTTGCGCTTTTGTTACGCCGGCCCCGCCGCCGAAATGCACGAGGCGGTGGAACGGATCGGAAACTGGCTGGCGAAGGCGCGGCGCTAGAATTTCGCGCTAGCGTGCCGGCTCGTGCGCGCAAGCCGCGTGGATGTCGAGCAGTTTCCTCACCAGCTCCGGCGTGCGCTGGCGCGCCATGCCGCATTCGGTGGCGATGCCGAAGCCGGCGGCATATTTTCCCGCGGCCGCGATGCGCTTGCGCGTGCCCTCGGCGCCATCGGCGGCGTGCACGACGCCGAGATAGAGCTTGGTGCCGGGGGATAGCTTGAGATCGGCGAGCGGCTTGAAATAGGCCTCGTCCGAGCGCGCGAGCGGCACCGGCATGTGGATATAGGCGATTGCGTGCGCGATCTCCTTTGCAAGCACGTTGGAAATCTCCACCAGCTTGCCGGCGTCCTTCGGCTCGATGGCGTGCTTGGCGCCGAAGTCGCCGTAGCAAAGATGGAAGCCAAGCTCGACGTCCGCCGGGACGCCCGCGCAGATGCGGCGGAAATGCCCGGTCATCTCGTTCTTGCTGACGGTGACGGGCGGGAAGAAGTCCTGCGGCTGGCCGTCCCAACCGATCATCTCGTAGCAAACATCCCATTGCAGACAGAGGTCGCGGTGCGGGATCGCGCGGCACAGCGTCTCCACCTCGCGCAGCATGGCTTTTTCATAGGCGCGCTCGATGGCGTCGATATTGTTGCCGGTGCAGAAGCCGCGGATCACCGCCATCGGCGTCGGCAGGCAGACCTGAAAACGAACGTGCTTGGGCAGGTCGCCGCGCTCGCGCGCCGCGCAAAAATCCAAATATGAGGCGCGCGCCTCGCGTGCATAGCCAAGTTCGCCGAAGCGCACCTCGCTGGGCGCGACGCCCTCGGCCAGCGTCAGGAGGCGAAAGCCGGAATTCTTGCGCGCCGCGCCGCCCGGGTCGGGCCGCAGAAACGGGCTCGCCAGCAGCAGCGGGTATTGAAAGCTGATCCATAGCCGGCGCGGGCCCGGTTCGCCGTCCGGCACGCGCTTGAGCCGCTTACCGAGCGTGCGCCCGACGGTCTTGAATACATCGTCAACGCTGTCGAGGCCGATGCTGCCGACGAGATGCACTTCGTCGGGGATCATTGCGGCGTCGGCCATTACGCTTAACTCCCGTGGCTGTGCTTTCAGCGCAGCGCGGCGGCGGTTCGCTCAGCCTTGATCTCCGGCGAGGCGCTTGCCCCACCAGCCGCGCTTGGGCTGGGCGGGTTCTTCGCCTTGCGGACTGGAGACCACGGGCGCCGGCATCGGCGCGGCCGGCATGGGAGCGCTGGTAAACGACGCCGCCTCGCGGATGGTCGAGCGGCGGCGCGCCGGCTCGGGCTCGGATGCTTGCGGCGGCACGGGCGGCTCAAAATTTTGTGCCGGCGCGCTCTGGTGCGCAACCGGCGGCTCGTAATGTTGCGGCGGTGGCGCCGGTTGGAAATCGGTTACGGCATCTTGCGGGTTCGTCTCGCCCGGCTGATCGCCGGCCGCGTGCGGCGCTGCGCCCTCGCGGCCAGCTTCGCGACCTTGCCGATTGCGGCGTCCGCCGCGCCGGCCGCGCCGCCGCCGCCGCCGCACTTCGCCGCCATTATTGTTTTCCTGGCAGGCTTCCTGGCTGCTTTCCTGGCCATTCTCTTGTGCGTTCGCTTGTGCATTCTCTTGCGCGTTTTCTTGCGGTCCGGCGTGTTGCGGCGTTTCCGCGGAATGGCCGTTCTCGCCCGCCGCGAATGATTGCGGCGTACCAGTGTGCTGATCTTGCGCCGGCCGCGGTCGGCCGCCGCGTCCGCGCCGCCGCCGCCGGTGCGGTTGCTGGTTGTCATCGCGCTCGCCGCCGGCGTGCTGTTCGGCTTGCGGCGCTTCGCCATGCTCGGCGGCGTCAGCCGGAGCTTCTGCCTCCGCGCCGGCCGCATCCTCCTCGCTCACCTCGTCAACGATGTCGTCTTCCTCGATCTCGACTGTATGGCTGACCGGCTGCGCCAGCAGGGCGCGCGCCGCTTCCGGCGTATGCACCTGTTCGCCGCGCTCGATCACATAGGACACCTGCCCCTGAACGGTGGGGTCGGCCATGATGGTGATGGCAAGCTGGAAGCGGTCTTCGAGCGCGCGCAGATGGCCGCGCTTCTGGTTGAGGATATAGAGCGCGACTTCCGAGCGCGTGCGCACGATCAGACTATGCGTTGCGACCTTGATCAGCGCTTCTTCGAGCGCGCGCAGCAATTGCAGCGTGACCGAGGACACCGAGCGCACATGGCCGCTGCCGCCGCAGGCCGGGCATTTCTCGGTCGAGCTTTCCAGCACCGACGTGCGGATGCGCTGGCGCGACATTTCCATCAGGCCGAAATGCGAGATGCGGCCGACCTGGATGCGCGCGCGGTCGTGCTTGAGACTTTCCTTCAGTTTGCGTTCGACCGTGCGGTTGTTGCGGCCCTCGTCCATGTCGATGAAATCGATGACGATCAAGCCCGCGAGGTCGCGCAGCCGCAATTGCCGCGCGATTTCCTCCGACGCCTCCACGTTGGTCTTGAGCGCGGTGTCCTCGATGTGATGCTCGCGCGTGGCGCGGCCGGAATTGACGTCGATGGCAACCAGCGCCTCGGCCTGGTTGAGCACGATGTAGCCGCCGGAGCGCAGCTGCACGGTCGGCGAGAACATGGCGTCGAGCTGGCTCTCGATGCCGTAGCGCGTGAAGATCGGTTGCGTGTCCTTGTACAGTTTCACGTTTTTGGCATGGCTCGGCATGAGCATGCGCATGAATTCCTTGGCGTCCTTGTAGCCCTCATCGCCGGCGACGACGATCTCGTCGATGTCTTTGTTGTAGAGATCGCGGATCGAGCGCTTGGTGAGCGAGCCTTCCTCGTAGACCAGTTTCGGCGCGGTGGATTTGAGCGTGAGATCGCGCACCGTCTCCCACAGGCGGAGCAAATATTCGAAATCGCGTTTGACTTCCGTTTTGGTGCGGCTGGCGCCGGCCGTGCGCAGGATGACGCCCATGCCTTCCGGCACTTCCAGCTCTTGCGCGATTTCCTTCAAGCGGCCGCGGTCTTCCGCGCTGGTGATCTTGCGGGAAATTCCGCCGCCGCGCGCGGTGTTCGGCATCAGCACCGAATAGCGGCCGGCGAGCGAGAGATAGGTGGTAAGCGCTGCGCCCTTGGTGCCGCGCTCCTCCTTGACCACCTGCACCAGCATGACTTGCCGGCGCTTGATGACTTCCTGGATTTTATACTCGCGGCGGCGGTGGCGCGGCGCGCGGTCCGGCATTTCTTCCATGGCGTCGGCGCCGCCGACGGATTCGACGGTTTCTTCCTCGCTGGCCTCAGTGCCGTTGCCGTTCTCGCCGCGATGTTCCGCGGCGGGCGCTGCCTCGCCGTTCCCGGTGGCGGCATGCGCATCCTCATGGGGGCCTTCATGCGGGGCCTCGCCGGCGGCCGAATGCTCGGTCTCGGCGCTAGCGGAAGTATGCTCGGTGCCGCCGGTCTCGGCATGCGCCTGGTGTTGCTCCCCGGTTTGTTGCGGCTCGCCTTGCGGCTCGTGATGCGCCTCGATGTGCGCCTCATCTCGCGGCTGCGCCGCAACGCCGGCCGCCGGCATGTCGTCGCCCATGACGCTTTCGCCGGCCGGAATTTCCGCCGCTTCGCGCAGCGCCTCTTCGGACGCGGGCGTGTCGCTGCGCACCGTCTCATCGCGGCGATGCGCGCCACGGCCGCGATTGCGGCCGCCGCCGCCGCCACGCCGGCGGCCGGAGCGGCGTTCGTGTTCGGCTTCGTCGTCGCGATGCGCGCGTGCATCGTCGTCGATCAGCGCCTGCCGGTCGGCGAGCGGGATTTGATAATAGTCGGGATGGATTTCGGAAAACGCCAGGAAGCCGTGGCGGTTGCCGCCGTAATCGACGAACGCCGCCTGCAGCGACGGCTCGACGCGGGTCACCTTGGCGAGATAGATGTTGCCGCGAAGTTGCTTGCGATTAGCGGATTCGAAGTCGAATTCTTCGACGCGATTGCCGCGCAGGACGACCACCCGGGTTTCTTCCGGATGCGTTGCGTCGATGAGCATTTTGTTCGGCATTGAATTGTCTCACTGAGCCAAGCCCGCGCATGCACGCCCGTCGGCGGCGAAGGGGGACTGCCCGATTGGAGGAAAAGGAAAGGGGCGCGCGTTCACGCGAAAGCTTGATGCGGCCGATGCCCGATTGCGCCGTCACATCACGGCTGCGATGAGGCTGGACCCCAATTTGCTCTTGCTGCGCATTTTGCAGCATTGACTTGCGACCCGTAGCGCGGCGGCTCGCGCTATTCAGCGCGGACCGCGGTTTCGTTTGCTGGCGGTTCTCGGCGCGGGCGGCCCGAAGGCCGCGCGCAAACCCGGTTATCCTGAACCCAAGGGTATCGGCTCGCAAACCGCCCGCTCGTCCGCCTGCCTCGTCGAGGAGTGCGACCCTGAGGGGGCGTGCCGGGTACCCGAACGCGGCACAACCGGAACTATTAACCGTCAGCAAGTCCTACATACGGCCGCAATACCGCAATAGCAAGGGAGCCGTCGCCCGGCAGCCACAACAGCCCATGGAAGCTTTATTGCCGCTCAAGTTCCGTTAACCCAATAGCCTCCTAATGGAGTAAAAGTGCCCAAAGGGTCCGGAATCATGGTCATTCGCGCGCCAAGATTCGCATTTGCCAAGGTCGCGATGATGAAGACCGCGATGAAGCTCGCGATGCTGCTCGCGATGCTGGCCGGCGGCCTTGCCGCAGCCGGTGCGGCCGAGCGCGCGCGGCCGGCGGCGGCCAAGCCCGATCAATTCAAGCCCGATCAATTTCCGCTCGCGAGCGAAATACGACTCGGCGGCGACGACCGGCAGACGCGCTTTGTCGTCGATTTGACCCGCAAGATCGATCTTGTCGCTTTCACGCTTGCCGATCCTTACCGGGTCGTTATCGACCTGCCGCAGATCGCATTCAAGCTGCCGCCGAAGGCCGGCGAAACCGGCCGCGGATTGGTCAAGGCGTTCCGCTATGGCCTCGTCATGCAGGGCGGCTCGCGCATCGTGCTCGACACCAAGGGCCCGGTGCGGATCGAGAAGACCTTTACGCTCGATGCCGCCGACGGCCAGCCGGCGCGCGCGGTGATCGATCTGGTGGCCATCGACCGCGAATCCTTCCTGCGCAATATCGCCCTGGAGAACCGCCTGCCGCGCACCAATGCGATGAAGAAGAGCGATGCGTCGCCCAAAAGCGACAAGCTCTCCGGCGATCTCTCCGGCGATCCGCGCCCGCTGATCGTGGTCGATCCCGGCCACGGCGGCATCGACACCGGCACCAAAGCCGGCAGCGGCGAGATGGAGAAATCCATCGTGCTGGATTTCGCCCTGCTGCTGCGCGACCGGCTCGAAAAGAGCGGCAAATACCGCGTGGCGATGACGCGCACCGACGACAGCTTTATCGCGCTTGGCGAGCGCACGCGCTTTGCCCGCGAGCGCAAGGCCGCGCTGTTCATATCCATACATGCCGACGCGCTGCCGCGGCGCGAAGGCGAGGCGCAGGGCGCAACGGTCTATACGTTGTCGGAAACCGCGACCGATGCGGCAGCCGCCCGGCTGGCGGAGGCTGAAAACCGCGCCGACGTCATTTCCGGAGTGGATTTGACCGCCGAGCCGAATGACGTGGCCGATATCCTGATCGATCTGGCGCAGCGCGAGACCAAGACTTTCTCCCTGCAATTCGCCAATACGCTGGTCGGCGAACTCAAGAGCGTGGCGCGGATGCACAAGAATCCGCTGCGCGCGGCCGGCTTTGTGGTGCTCAAGGCGCCCGACGTTCCCTCGGTGCTGGTCGAGCTTGGCTATATGTCCACCAAGAACGACCTCAAGCAGCTGATGTCGGAGGCCTGGCGCGTGCGCACCGCGGAGTCGATCGTCCAGGCGGTCGAAACCTTCCTGACCCCCCGCGTCGCGGGCACGGCGGCAGGACCGCGATGAGCTGAAGGCCATTGCAATTGCCCGGCCTCAGTTTCAACATAAAACGGCGGGCAAATCGGGCCTTCGGACTTGGCTGGCGGCGATGTCCCGCGAGCGCTGGCGGAATTTGGAAAAGCCTGACATTTTCGTGAGTTAGCGAATCGAGCGCGGGCGCCGCGCGGCAAGCGGAGAATAGGCGGGATGCCGCTTATGACGTTGAACGGATGAAATTGATTTTGCGCTTCTTCGGCTTCCTGTTCACGGTGGGCACGATCCTGTTCGTGGTTGGGGTCGCCGCCACCGCCGGCTTGCTCTGGCATTTCTCCAAGGACCTGCCCGACTATTCGCAGCTCCAGGACTACGAACCGCCGGTGATGACGCGCGTGCACGCCGCCGACGGCGCGCTGCTCGCCGAATATGCGCGCGAGCGGCGGCTTTATATCCCGATCCAGGCGGTGCCCAAGCTCGTCCTCAACGCCTTCATCGCCGCCGAAGACAAGAATTTTTATGAGCACGGCGGGCTGGATTTCGGCGGCATCGCGCGCGCCATGTTCGTCTACCTGCAAAGCTACGGTTCCGGCCGCCGTCCGCAGGGCGCCTCCACCATCACCCAGCAGGTCGCCAAAAACTTCCTGCTCACCAACGAGGTCTCGTTCCAGCGCAAGATCAAGGAAGCGCTGCTCGCGCTCAAGATCGAGCGCACTTATTCAAAGGAGAAGATTCTCGAACTTTATCTCAACGAGATCTATCTCGGGCTCGGCGCCTACGGCATAGCGGCCGCCTCGCTGTTGTATTTCGACAAGTCGGTGCACGAACTCACCATCGCGGAAGCCGCCTATCTCGCGGCATTGCCGAAGGCGCCCAACAATTACCATCCGTTCCGCCAGCGCGAGCGCGCCATCGAGCGGCGCAATTACGTGCTCGACCGCATGGTGGAGGCC
Source organism: Rhizobium sp. Q54 (assembly GCA_945861895.1). Classification (GTDB taxonomy): domain Bacteria; phylum Pseudomonadota; class Alphaproteobacteria; order Rhizobiales; family Xanthobacteraceae; genus Pseudolabrys. The sequence goes on along the minus strand of CAMAWF010000004.1, from coordinate 26,954 downwards.
AGCTTTACCAAGCCCGCCGACGGCGACCGGGCCAAGCGCGAGCCGCTCAACGTCACCGTGCGGCCGACCGGCGCGCATATTTTCGCCGCCGAATATTTTGCCGAGGAAGTTCGCCGCGAAATCTACGACCGCTACGGCGAGAAAAAGCTCTACGAGGGCGGGCTTTCGGTGCGCACCACGCTGGATCCCAAATTGCAGGTGCTGGCGCGCCAAGTGCTCACCGACGGCCTGGAAAAATTCGACGAGGCGCAAGGCTTTCGCGGGCCGGTCGGCAAGATGGAAGGCGGCGGCGATTGGGGGGTCAAGCTTTCCGACATACGCGCGCTCAATGATGTCGCGCCCTGGCGGCTCGCCGTGGTGCTGGAGACATCCGATCAATCCGCTCGCATCGGCTTGCAGCCGGCGCGCGAGCCGGGCGGCGGCGTGAGCCGGGAGCGCCAGGTCGGCATCGTGCCGCTCGAAGGCGTGAAATGGGCGAAGGCTGCAGCCGGTCCCGATCGCAACCGCGCGGTGACCAAGGTCAGCCAGGTGCTCAACCCGGGCGACGTGGTCTATGTCGAGCCGGCCAAGCTCGCCGGCCAGTTCCGCTTGCGTCAGGTGCCGGATGTCTCGGGCGCCATCGTGGCGATGGATCCGTGGACCGGGCGCGTGCTGGCGATGGTCGGCGGCTTCTCCTACGACCAGAGCCAGTTCAACCGTGCGACGCAGGCGCTGCGCCAGCCCGGCTCGTCGTTCAAGCCGCTGGTCTACGCCGCCGCGCTCGACAACGGCTACACCCCTTCGACCGTGGTGATGGATGCGCCGCTCGAAATCGATCAGGGTCCGGGCCAGGGTGTCTGGCGGCCGGAAAACTACGATGCCGGAAAATATCTAGGCCCCGCGACGCTGCGTACCGGCATCGAGCTGTCGAAAAACACCATGACCGTGCGGCTGGCGCAGGATGTCGGCATGCCGCTGATCGCCGAATACGCCAAGCGCTTCGGCATTTATGACGATCTGCCGCCTTACCTGTCCTTCGCCTTGGGCGCGGGCGAAACCACGCTGCTGCGCATGGTCACCGCCTATTCGATGTTCGACAATGGCGGGCGGCGCGTGAAGCCGACACTGATCGACCGCATTCAGGATCGCTATGGCCACACCGTCTACAAGCACGACGAGCGCGAATGCCGCGGCTGCTCCGCGCAGAAATGGGAGAACCAGCCGGAGCCCGGTCTGGTCGACCGGCGCGAGCAGGTGATAGACCCGATGACGGCCTACCAGATCACCTCGATGATGGAGGGAGTCGTCCTGCGTGGCACGGCGACGGTGGTGCGCGAGGTCGGCAAGCCGATCGCCGGCAAAACCGGCACCACCAACGACGAAAAGGATGCCTGGTTCATCGGCTTCTCGCCCGATTTCGCGGTCGGCGTCTATATGGGCTACGACAAGCCGCGCCATCTCGGCCGTGGCGCGACCGGCGGGCATCTGGCGGCGCCGATCGTCAAGGAATTCATGAAGGTGGCGCTCGCCGACAAGCCGGCAGTGCCGTTCCGCGTGCCGACCGGCATCAAGCTCATCCGCATCGACGCCAGGACCGGAATGCGCGCCGGACCCGGCACCGAGAAGGCCATTCTCGAAGCCTTCAAGCCCGGCACCGCGCCGCCCGACAACTACTCGATCATCGGCTATGGCGAAGGCGGCGAGCGCGACAGCCGCAGCTTTGGCGGCGTGCCGCCCGACGCCGACCGCGCCGTGCGGAGCGGGACGGGCGGGTTGTACTAGCGCGCAATCCGGAAAATAGCGGACCCGGCGGCTCGTCGGATGCGTGCCATTTGCGGACTCCGCTGCGGCGTTGTGTTGCGCACTGAGAACGATAAGCTGCGTCAGTGCAGAACAACAATACGATCTCTCGGTTCTCCCGGCTTCGCGAAATTCCTCCGGCCGTGTGGGCTCTCGGATTCGTCTCGTTGCTGATGGACGTCTCCTCCGAGATCATACACGCGCTGCTGCCGGTCTACCTCGTGACGGTGCTTGGCGCGTCCATGCTCACCGTTGGCTTCATCGAAGGCATCGCCGAAGCCACAGCCTCAATCACAAAGGTGTTTTCCGGCGCGCTCTCGGACTGGTTGGGCAAGCGCAAGTTACTTGCTGTCATCGGCTATGGATTGGCGGCATTCACCAAGCCGATATTCCCGCTTGCAGCGTCCATAAGCTGGCTGGTTGCAGCGCGTTTCATTGACCGTATTGGAAAAGGTATCCGGGGAGCCCCGCGGGACGCATTGGTAGCGGATATTGCCCCCGCGCATCTGCGCGGCGCGAGCTTCGGCCTCCGGCAGTCGCTCGATACCGTCGGTGCGTTTCTGGGACCGGCGCTGGCAATTGGGCTGATGTGGCTGACTGCCAATAACTTTCAGGCGGTGTTCTGGTTCGCCGTCATCCCGGCGTTTCTCGCCGTAGGACTGCTTATTTTTGCCGTTCACGAACCGGAACGCCCTCCGGGGCTGCGCAAGGTGCGCGCGCCTCTTAGCCTCGTCGAACTCAAGCGCCTTGGACCGGCCTATTGGTGGGTCGTTGGTATCGCGGTCGTGTTTTCGGTTGCGCGCTTCAGCGAAGCCTTTCTGATCCTTCGAGCGCAGTCTGTTGGGCTGCCGCTCATGCTCGTGCCGATGGTTTTGGTGCTGATGAATGTCGTTTATGCGTTTGCTGCATACCCCGCCGGAGCGCTGTCAGACCACGCCAATCGCATCACAGTTCTTGCCTTGGGCTTCGGAATTCTGGTGGCTGCTGACCTTGTTCTCGCGTTCACGAGTGGAATCGCTGGCTTGGCGATCGGCGTGGCTTTGTGGGGATTGCATATGGGGTTCACGCAAGGACTGCTCGCAACCCTTATTGCTGACACGGCTCCGCCGGAATTGCGCGGGACGGCCTATGGCATTTTCAACCTGATGGTCGGACTGGCACTGCTTGTTGCGAGCGTTCTCGCCGGAGCGCTTTGGGACAGCGTCGGCTCTCAGGCCACCTTCCTCGCCGGCGCGGCGTTCACCGCCCTTGCTCTCGCCGGTCTTGCCGCAACCCGGCGTATTGCGCCCGCCGTCGGCCAAGCGCAGAAGTCTGGTTAGGATCCACAAGACGTAACCTGAAACGGGACACGGCCGTCCGCGTTTGCAGGATTCACCGCGCTTTTGCGCAGCGCGACACCCACGGCGTGGCGTTGCCGTTGGCCAGCACGATGCCGTCCTTGACCACGAATTGCCCGTCGGTGCGCTGATTGGCGACGGTGCGGATGCGGCCGCCTTCTTTCACCATCGTAAGGTCCTGCGTGATCGTGCCGTTCAATTCGATCCGCAGCACGACCTTGTCCGGCGCGATGCGCTTGGCGTCGAGCACGCGATAGAGATTGTCTTTGTAACCGGCGCCCAGGCTTTCGGTGAATTGCACCTCGCCGCCGCGCGCGACGTAAACGTTGCGCAGGCTGTTGGCCGGCCCCGCCGGCTGGTCGCAATGCGGCGACCATTTGCCGAAAAACGTGAAATTTTCAAGTACGCGGCGCGTGGACTGCGCTTGCGCCGGGGCGAGCAGGAGCAGGCTCGCGAGCGAAACGAGAAACATATTCCGCAGCATGTTCCAGCCCATTGTTCTTGTTCTTGGTGCGCCATACTAGGCCGCGGTTGAATTGATGAGCAAGCGCCGCGCCTCGGATAGCCCCCGATGTTGCGAAGCGCAGCGCAAGCCGCTACATCGGGCACGAACCAACAGGAGCCTGCATGCGCGCGGAAACCCAGGCGATAGTCGAAGACATCAAGCGGTCGATCGGACTGCTGAGGAGGCATCTTTGACTTCGACACCTCGCAGCAGCGGCTGGCGGAACTCAACAAGGAAGCCGAGGACCCGGCGCTTTGGAACGATCAGGCGCGCGCACAACGTCTGATGCAGGAGCGCAATGCGCTCGAAGACCAGATCAACGCCATCGGCCGCATGGAGCAGGAGCTTGACGACCAACTCACCATGATCGAGCTGGGCGAGGCCGAGAAAGACGCCAAAGCCATCGCCGACGCCGAGGCCGCGCTCAAGAAGCTGCAGGCCGAGGCGGCGCGGCGCGAACTCGAAGCGTTGCTCTCGGGCGAGGCCGACGCCAACGACGCATTTCTGGAAGTGCACGCCGGGGCCGGCGGCACCGAAAGCCAGGATTGGACGAATATGCTGCTGCGCATGTATGTGCGCTGGGCCGAGCAGCACGGCTACAAGGTGGAATATCTGGAAGAAACCGGCGGCGAGGAGGCCGGCATCAAGTCCGGCACCGTGCAGATCAAGGGCCGCAACGCTTATGGCTGGCTGAAAAGCGAGAACGGCGTGCACCGGCTGGTGCGCATCTCGCCGTTCGATTCCGCCGCGCGGCGGCATACTTCGTTCGCCAGCGTCAACGTGTTTCCGGTGATCGACGACCGCATCGTCATCGACATCAAAGAGAGCGACGTGCAGACCGACACCATGCGCTCAAGCGGCGCCGGCGGCCAGCACGTCAACAAGACCGATTCAGCCGTGCGCCTCACCCACCTCCCGACCAACATCGTGGTGAAATGCCAGAACGACCGCTCGCAGCACCGCAACCGCGCGCAGGCCTGGGACATGTTGCGCGCCAAATTGTATGAGCGCGAATTGAAGATACGCGAGGACAAGGCCGCCGCCGAGCAGGCCCTCAAGACCGACATAGGCTGGGGTCACCAGATCCGTTCGTATGTCTTGCAGCCGTATCAGATGGTGAAGGATTTGCGCACTGGGGTTTCGACCTCGGACACCGGCGGCGTGCTCGATGGCGATCTCGACAAGTTCATGCAGGCGACGCTGGCGCAGCGCGCCTTCGGCGGCGGTCCGGGCGAAGTCGTGGACGTGGAATAACTTTACAGTCCGCCCAACCGCACGCCGGCGCGCAGGAAGCGCTGCGGATCGACCGCCTCGCCGTCGATCCGCGTCTCGTAATGCAGATGCGGGCCGGTGGAGCGGCCGGTCGAACCGATCTTGCCGATGGTCTGCCCGATGCGGACTTCTTGTCCGACCTGCACGTCGATGGCCGAGAGGTGGCCGTAGCGCGTGGCGAAGCCGTTGCCGTGGTCGATCTCGACCAGCTTGCCGTAGCCGCCGTTATTGCCCGCGATCGTCACCTTGCCGGCGGCGGTGGCGCGCACCGGATCGCCGGTGTCGCCGCGCATGTCGATGCCGGTATGGATGGCGGGGCCTTTGACGAACGGGTCCATGCGCATGCCGAACGGCGAGCTCATGTCGACTTCGCCGAACACCGGCTTGCGCACCGGCACGCCGACCAGCGTGCGCGAATAACGGTCGACCTGCGCGCGCGTGAGCACGATGCGATAAAGCTGGCGCTCGAAGGCGTCGGCATCGGCGCGCGGGGTTTTGACCGGCACGAACGGGCCGCCGGTGGCGGGCTGCGTATTCGCTTTGCCGAAATCGACGCCGAGATCGGCGAGCACGCTGCGCATGCGCCGGGCGCGGGCGTCGTAGCTTTCTTCCAGCGTATTGAGCGTGGTGCCTTGGCGCGCCTCGACGCGCTCGATCGAGCCGGCCACGCGCGCCAGCACGCCTTCGATGCCGCCGGCATTGATCTTGCCGGCAAAGCGCGCCGTGCCCTCCGGCATTCCGCGCGATTCAAGCCGCGCCTCGCGGTCGGGCGGGGCGACGAAGATCACGGTGTCGCTGATCGGGGAGGGTTTTGGCGGCGCGGCCACCGGCGGCGGCATGAGGCTGGGCTGGAACAGATTGTGCTGCTCGGCAGGTGCTGCATTGCGGCTGGGGCGGATCGAGCCGGTCGGCATCGGGTCGCCGGCAGCGGCGAGCGTCGAGGCGCGCTGCTCAAGCATCGATTGCCGGCGCAATAATCCTTCCAGCTTTTGCTCGAACTGTTCCTGGTCGAGCAATTGGCGGCTGGCGATGCGGTCGACCTGCGCGCGCAATTCGGCGATGCGGTCCTCATAGGCAAATTGCATTTCCGCATGGCGGCCGATCAGGCGGGTGAGCACGTCGTCCTTGAAGGCGAAGTAGGTGCCGGTGGCGATCGACCACACGCCCATGATCACCAGCGTGCCGACCACGATCCAGAAGGCGACCGGGCCGATGCGCACCTGCCGGCCGCCGTGCGCCAGCGTATAGCCGGCGCCGCTTGCGCGCTGGCGGGAGACGGCCGCGGCCGAGGGCATGGGATGCTGCCGGTACGGCCCGCCGTGAGCGGAAGGGTAGTGGTACGAGTTGGGCGGATGCGGCATCGACACTCCCTGCCGGCGCGGTTTTCCGCACCGGTGACTCAAGGCGTCGATTTCAGACGGTTATAGTTAAAAATCCGGAAACTTCTGCGCCGCCGGCCGAAGTAAGCGCCGCGTTTACAGCGCTTTTGCCGCAGCCAGAACCTCCTCGGCGTGGCCGGAAACCGCCACCTTCGGCCAGATGCGGGCAATGCGCCCATCGCCGCCGATCAGGAAGGTTTTGCGCATGACGCCCATATATTTGCGCCCATACATCGATTTTTCGCCCCACGCCCCATAGGCCGTCAGCATCTTGTGCGTCGCGTCCGAGGCGAGCGCGATTTTGAGATCGTGCTTGGCTTTGAATTTGTCCAGCGCTTTCACCGGATCGGCGGAAACGCCAAGAATCTCCGCACCGGCCTTGGCAAACGCCGCGCGCAGGCCCGTGAAGGCTATGGCTTCGGCGGTGCAGCCGGAGGTGTCGGCCTTCGGATAGAAATAGAGCACCAGCTTGCGGCCCTTGAAGTCGGCCAGCGATACGCCGTCGCCGCCGTCGCGCGGCAGGGTGAAGGCGGGCGCGCGCGAACCCTCGCTAAGACCGGTCAAATGCCTTCCTTTCGTCGTTTTCAAGCGGTCAATGTTGCGGTTAGCATATCATGTCGGGTGGGCGTAGCCGGTTCCACGGGATTCCCGGGAAGCGCGATTAAGCGAATCGCCTAGCTAGGCGATACTTCAGCGCTGATGCGGCGGACAAGGGGCGCCCAAGGGCGATGACGGCTAAGGACAGCAGCAGCGGACTGACGGCGGCGTTTCACAAGCTGGAATCCGGCCTGCATTTGCATCGCCCGCCCGGTCATGGCGGCCACCGGTCGAAGCGGCGGCTGCGCGAGCGATTTGCCGCGCTGATGCGCCACCGGATACTCCGCCGCACGCTGTGGACCGCGGGCTTTCTGTGCGGTGTTTTCGGAATCGCGGTCAGCATACTGTGGTGGCGCCTCAACAGCGGCCCGATCGCGCTCGATCTGGCGACGCCCTGGCTCACCGCCGCGATCGAGGAGAATTTCGGCCGCCGCCATCGCGTCGAGGTCGGCGGCACCCAGCTCGAACGCGACGAAAACGGCCGCACTGCGCTACGGCTTCGCGACATCGTCGTGCGCGATGCCGACGGCACAGTAGTGGCGAGCGCCCCCAAGGCGGAAGTCGGCCTTTCCGGAGCGAGCCTGTTGTCCGGCCGCGTGCGCGCGGAAAGTCTTAATCTGGTCGGCGCCGAAATGGCGGTGCGCATCGAGGCCGACGGCAAGGTCACGGTTTTCGCCGGCGCCGATAAACGCCCGATCGCGACCGCTCCGGCCGCCACCGCGCCGCCGCTACGGCGCGCGCCGGCAACTGCGGCCGGCGACGAGGCGCCACCTTCGTCATTGCGCGGCGGCTTTGAGGACATTGCTGCGATGCTGGCCTGGATCGATGGCCTCGGCGCCAGCGGACTTGACGGCCACGAATTGGACGAACTCGGGCTCAAAAACGGCAGCCTGACGGTCGACGACCGGCGCAACGGCAAGCGCTGGACTTTCGAGCGGATCAATCTCAGCCTGACGCGGCCGAAACCCGGCGGCATCATCCTGCGCGTCAATTCGGATAATCCCGATCGCCCTTGGCAATTCAGCGCGGCGATGACGCCGCTGAGCGGCGGCCTGCGCGCCATCGGGCTTGAGGCGCGCAGGGTTTCATCCAAGGACCTGCTGCTGGCGCTGCGCCTGGGCGAAGGCGAGTTCGAGGCCGACCTGTTGATGTCCGCAAGCATTCGCGGCGAAATCACACCTGACGGGACGCCGCAATCGGTTGAAGGCCAGGTGCTCGCCGAGGCCGGCTACATCAGCGATCTCGCAACACCGGTGACGCGGCTGGACATCGACCGCGCCGAATTCACCCTGAACTGGGATGCCCAGCGGCGCAGCCTGGTGGTGCCGTTCCAGATCGTATCCGGCGGCAATCGCGTCACCTTGCTGGCGAAGCTGGAAGCGCTGCGCGATCAGAGCGGCATCTGGCTGTTCGAGTTGAATCGCGGTCCGGTCGATCCGTTTATACTTGGTTCCTCCGAGCGCGCGGACGAGGAGACGCTCGTGCTCAATCGTGCCTCGCTGCGCGCGCGTTTCGACCCGGCTAAACGCCGCATCGATCTCGAGCAAAGCAATTTCGGCAGGGTCGATGTGCGGCCATCGTATAATGTCGGTCTCGCGATCTCCGGCCATCTCGATTATTCTGGGACCGTGCCGCGGCTCGCGCTCGGCGTCGCCGGCACCAAAATGTCGGTCACGGCGCTGAAAAAAATGTGGCCCAGCTTCGTCGCGGTCAAAGTGCGGCCGTGGGTTCAGGAGCATGTATCGGGCGGCACGGTCGAGCGTCTGGTGATCGCGGCCAACGCGCCGCTGCCGGCATTCCGCCACGGCGGACCTCCGATGCCGGAAGAAGGATTGTCGATCGATATCGACACCAGCGGGACCACCATCCGCCCGGTCGAATCATTGCCGGCGATCCGCGACGCCGATCTCAATGTCCGCATCACCGGGCAGACCGCCACCGTGAGCCTCGGCCGCGGCACGATCGAAGTCTCGCCCGGACGCAAGCTCAACGTGGCGTCCGGCGTGTTCGAGGTGCCGGACACGCACCCGAAAGCGCCGCCGGCGCGGGCGCGCTTCCGCATCGACGGATCGGTAGCCTCTGCCGCCGAACTGCTGGCGATGGAGCGTTTGCGTGAATTCGCGGGCGTGCCGCTCGACCCGGCGGCAAGCCGCGGGACGCTCACCGCGCTGGTAACGCTCGGCCTGCCGCTGAGGCCCGATCTGCCGAGAGGATCGACGAATTACACAATCACCGCCGATATCACCAATCTGGTCGCCGAGCGGATGTTGGCGGGGCACAAGGTCGAGGCGGCGGCGTTGCGCGTGACCGCCAATACGCAAAACTATCTGATCAAGGGCGATGTGAAGATCAACGGCGTGCCGGCCGCTCTCGAATACCGCAAATCGAAGGGCGAGGCCGACGCCGAGGTGCGCGTGCAGGCGACACTCGACGAAGCGGCGCGCTCGCGGCTCGGCGTCGATTTCGGTGCGACGGTCACTGGGTCTGTGCCGGTCAAGCTTGCTGGCCGTGTCGGCAGTGGCGACAAGGAAGGCACTTTCGCGGTGGAAGCCGACTTCACGCCGGCAAAGATCGACAATCTGCTGCCCGGCTGGGTGAAGCCCGCGGGCAAGTCCGCACGCGCGAGCTTCATGCTGACCAGGGATAAAGGTCTCACCCGGTTCGACGACATCACCATCGATGGGCAGGGGACGCTCGCCAAGGGCGCGGTCGAACTCGATGCCGGTGGCGAGCTTGTGTCGGCGAATTTTCCTGTCTTTGCGCTCTCCGACGGAGACAAACTGACGCTGAAGGCCGACCGTGGCAGCGACGGCGCGCTGCGTGTGGTGATGCGCGGCGACGTCTACGATGGCCGCAACTTCGTCAAAACCTCCGTCGCCGGCCAGCCGAGCGAGCAGCGCGGCAAGCCGCGGCAGAGCGATCTCGATATCGATGTGCGGATCGGCGCGGTGGCCGGCTATCACGGTGAAGCGCTGCGCTCGCTCGAACTTCGGCTTTCGCGCCGTGGCGGCCGCATTCGCAGTTTCACGATGAACGCCAAGATCGGCCGCGACACGCCGCTGATCGGTGAGATGCGCACGCGCGTCAACACCGGCCGCCAGGTTCTCTATTTTGAGACCAATGATGCCGGCGCATTTTTCCGTTTTGCAGAGGTATATCCGCGCATGTATGGCGGCAAGATGTGGGTCGGGATGGACCCGCCGACGCTGGACCATGCCCCGCAGGAGGGGCTGATCAATGTCAGCAATTTCACCATCCGCGGCGAGCCGGCGCTCGATCGCGTCATTGCCGGAGCGCCGAGTGGCGCACGCGGATCGGTCGATTTCACCCAGGCGCGCGCCGAATTCACCCGCAGTGCGGGGCGCATGATGGTGCGCAACGGCGTGGTGCGCGGACCGCTGGTCGGCGCCACCATCGAAGGCCAGATGGACTATGCGCGTGAAGAGATCAGGATGCGCGGCACCTTCGTGCCGCTGTTCGGGCTCAACAACATGTTCGGCCAGATTCCGATCGTCGGCATGTTCCTCGGCGGCGGCAGCAACGAGGGCCTGCTAGGCATTACCTATGAAGTGACCGGCCAGCCCGGCAGTCCGCGCATCCAGGTCAATCCGATTTCCGCCATCGCGCCGGGATTGTTGCGCAAGTTTTTTGAATTCCGCGACACCGGCACCGACCGGACATTCGTCGAGCCGACGCGTTAGCGCATGATCCCGAAAAGTGGGAACCGGTTTTCGGAAAAGATCATGCGCAAGAATAAGGCCCCTACACCGGCTTGAGCAGCACGTGGCGTTTGCGGCCGAGCGAGAGCTTGACGACGCCCTCGGGTGTGAGATCGCGCAGCGTCAGCGTCATCTTTTCGTCGGTGACGGAAACATCGTTGACCTTCAAGCCGCCCGCCTTGATCTGCCGGCGCGCTTCGCCGTTCGAGCCGACGATGCCGGTTTTTTCCGCAAACACCGTGAGCACGCCGATGCCTTTGTCGAGTTCGGTGCGCGCGATCTCGACGGTCGGCAGTGTTTCGGCGAGCGTGCCCTCTTCAAAAGTTTTTCGTGCGGTACCGGCAGCCTCGGCGGCGGCGGCGCGTCCATGTATGAGTGCGGTTGCCTCGGTGGCCAGCACCTTTTTCGCCTCGTTGATATCCTGCCCCTTGAGCGCGGCAAGCTTTTCGATTTCGCCGAGCGGCAGCACGGTGAACAGCTTTAGGAAACGCGCCACATCGCCGTCCTCGGTGTTGCGCCAATATTGCCAGAAGTCGTACTGGCTGGTCATTCGAGCGTCGAGCCACACCGCGCCGGCCGCGGTCTTGCCCATCTTGGCGCCGGAGGACGTTGTGATCAGCGGAGAGGTGAGCGCGAACAATTGTGCGTTGAGCATGCGGCGGCCGAGATCGATGCCGTTGATGATATTGCCCCACTGGTCGGAGCCGCCCATTTGCAGCACGCACTTTTCGCGCTTGTGCAGCTCGACGAAGTCGTAGGCTTGCAGGATCATGTAGTTGAATTCCAGGAACGAGAGTTCCTGCTGGCGGTCGAGCCGCATCTTCACCGAGTCGAAGGCGAGCATGCGGTTGACCGAAAAGTGCCGCCCGACATCGCGCAGGAAATCGATGTAATTGAGTGAGTTCAGCCAGTCCGCGTTATTCGCCATCACGGCGTTGCCGCCGCTGTCCTCGAACTTCAGGAACCTGGAAAAGATCGCGCGGATGCTTTTGAGGTTTTCCGCAATGATCTCGTCGGTGAGCACCTTGCGGCTCTCGTCCTTGCCGGAAGGGTCGCCCACCCGCGTGGTGCCGCCGCCCATCAGCGCGATCGGCCGGTGCCCGGTCTGCTGCATCCAGTACAGCAGCATGATCGGCAATAGCGAGCCGACATGCAGCGAGGCCGCCGTGCAATCGAAGCCGATATAGCCGGTGATCGCGCCCTTGGCCGCCAGCGCGTCGAGCGCTTCCGGCTCGGACAGCTGATGGATGAAGCCCCGGTTCGCCAGGACGTTAAGGAATTCGGATTTATAGGCGCTCATGTTTATAGGCGCTCTTGTCTATAGCGCATTTGGCCGTTGTGCTATCGCCTGTTCAATGCCGGTGGTGTAACAGGTCCGGCGTCGGATTCAACTCGAAGCGCGTGCGGGGGACTTAAGGGAGTGGCGGTCGTTCGTGCGATTGGGCTGATGAGCGGCACCTCGCTCGACGGCGTCGATGTGGCGCTGATCGAAACCGATGGCGAGCGCATCGCGGGTTTTGGGCCGACCGGCTACCGGCCCTATACGGAAGACGAACGCGCGCTGCTGCGCCGGGCGCTGGCCGAGGGCGCCGCGCTCACCGAGCGGAATTCACGGCCGGGCGTGCTGGCGGAGGCCGAGGCTTTCGTCACCCGCGTGCATGCCGAGACGGTGGAGACCTTTCTCAAGGCCGAGCGCATCGAGCGCGCAAATGTCGCGGTCGTCGGCTTTCACGGGCAGACCGTGCTGCACAAGCCGGCGGCGCGGCTCACGGTGCAGATCGGCGACGGCGTAGCGTTAGCGCAGCGCCTGCGTCTGCCGGTGGCTTACGACTTTCGCGCCGCCGATATCGCCGCCGGCGGGCAGGGCGCGCCGATCGTTCCGGTGTTTCATCAGGCCATCGCGCGCGGTCTCGACCGGCCGCATCCGATCGCCGTGCTCAATGTCGGCGGCGTCGCCAACGTGACTTATGTCGACGGCGGCATGCCGGTTGCCTGCGACACCGGCCCGGGCAATGCGCTGATCGACGATTTCATGCGCGCGCGCACCGGCGCGCCGCTCGACCGCGACGGCGACCAGGCAGCGAAGGGAAAAGTCGACGAAGCCTTCGTCGCGCGCGTGCTGGAACACGCGTTTTTCACGCAGCCGTGCCCGAAATCGCTCGACCGCAATGCGTTTGCGTTCGCCAATATCGGGCTGCCGGATTTTTCCGTCGTCGATGGCGCGGCGACGCTGTCCGCGCTCACGGCCGCTTCGGTCGCCCGCATCGTACCGCTGTTGCCGAAGCCGCCGCGCGCCTGGATCGTGGCCGGCGGCGGCGCGCATAACCCGACGCTGGTGCGGATGCTCAAGCAGCGGCTGGCGCCCGCGAGCGTGGAAACCGCCGATGCGGTCGGCTGGTCGATCGAGGCTTTGGAGGCGCAGGCGTTCGCTTATCTGGCGGTGCGCACAATGGCGAACATGCCGATAACATTCCCGACCACGACCGGTGTTGCGCGCCCGACCAGCGGTGGTCGGGTGGTAATTCCGCGCTGAAATCTACGCCGCGCTTGGCTTGCGCTCGACCTTGAGCCGCTTGTCGAGGTAGCCGGCGATCGAGGTGAGCAGCGGTTCGACCTTACCGTCGAAGAAGTGGTTGGCGCCGGCGATGATCTTCTGCTCGATGATGATGCCCTTCTGGGTCTTGAGCTTGTCGACCAGGGTGGTGACGTCTTTCGGCGGCACGACGGCGTCCTTGTCGCCGTGGATAATCAGTCCCGACGACGGACACGGCGCCAAAAACGTGAAATCGTAGAGGTTTGCCGGCGGGCAGATCGAGATGAAGCCCTCGATCTCCGGCCGGCGCATCAGCAATTGCATGCCGATCCACGCGCCGAACGAAAAGCCCGCGATCCAGCAGCTCTTGGCCTCGGGGTTGATGGTTTGCGCCCAGTCGAGCGCCGACGCCGCATCCGACAATTCGCCGGTGCCATGGTCGAACGAGCCCTGGCTGCGCCCGACGCCGCGAAAATTAAAGCGCAGCGCGGAAAAGCCGCGGTGCACGAAGGCATAGTAGAGCTGGTAGATGATCTGGTGGTTCATCGTCCCGCCAAACTGCGGGTGCGGATGCAGGACGATGGCGATGGGCGCGTTTTTCTGCCGTGCCGGATGGTAGCGACCCTCGATCCGCCCTGCCGGACCGGTAAAAATGACTTCGGGCATGTCTGTTTCGACCTCGAACGGTGCGGCTATCGGATGAGCCATCCAACGCAGCTTGACGGGAGCGGCGGACCCACGTAACTATCTAGAACTACTCTAAATTTCGGGTTTCTGCGGCGCAGATATAAAGCGGCTGGCCAAGCGCGATAACGGTTTCTAACATGACCCCTGGGGCAAAAAGCAAGCTTTTTGAGGGGCGTAGGCCAAAACGGTATCAAGATACAGGCAGCGATAATGCTTGAGCGCGCTTATTTCGACTGGAATGCCACCGCGCCTTTGCGGGTGGAGGCGCGCGCGGCCATGACTGCGGCGCTGGACCTCACCGGCAATGCGTCTTCGGTGCATGCGGAAGGCCGCGCTGCGCGGCACATGATCGAAACCGCGCGCGAGCAGGTCGCCGCGCTGGTCGGAGCGGCGGCGAAAAACGTCACATTCACCTCCGGCGGCACCGAAGCCAACATGCTGGCGCTTACGCCGGCACTCGAGTTCGGCGCGCGCAAGGCAAAACGCGACCGGCTGCTGGTGTCGAGCATCGAACATCCTTCCGTGCGGGCGGGCGGGCGCTTTGCTCTTGAAGCGGTTGAGGAAATACCCGTCACCGCGCGCGGGCAGGTCGATCTTGATGCGCTTAAAGAGCGGCTCGCCGGGACGAAAACGGCCATGGTGTCGGTCATGCTCGCCAATAACGAGACCGGCGTGGTTCAACCGATTTCTCAGGTCGCTGAGATTGTACATCAAGCCGGCGGCCTGCTGCATGTGGATGCGGTGCAGGGCGCCGGGCGGATTGCCTGCCAGATCAACGAACTGAGCGCGGATCTTCTGACATTGTCGGGGCATAAACTGGGGGGACCGCAGGGCGTGGGCGCCCTTGTTCGGGGCGATGAAACGCTGCACATCGCGCAGCCGCTAATCACCGGCGGCGGCCAGGAGCGCCGGCTGCGGGCGGGCACCGAGAATGTGGCGGCTATCGCCGGGTTTGGCGCGGCGGCGGTCGCGGCCAAGGCGGCGCGCGAGCGGGATGCCAGGCACATGGCGGCTTTGCGCGACCGGCTGGAAGCCGGGCTCAAGGCCGTGACGCCGGACGTCATTATTTTCGGTCGGGAGAGCGAGCGGCTCGCCAATACGACGCTGTTTGCGGTTCCCGGCATGAAGGCGGAAACCGCCATCATCGCCTTCGATCTCAATGGCGTCGCGGTGTCGTCCGGGTCCGCCTGTTCGTCCGGCAAGGTGCAGCCCTCATATGTGCTTGCGGCCATGGGGAGGGAACCCGCGCTCGCCCGCGGCGCGGTGCGCGTCAGCCTCGGCTGGAGCACCACGGAATCCGACGTCGAGCGCTTGTTAAGCGCTTGGAATAAGGTGTCTTCGTCATTACGTAAGGAGCAGCGCGGCATCGCCGCCTGATGCCAATCCGAACCCAAGGTGATCGATCGCGATAACAGCGAACCGACCATAACCGACTGATCCACACCGCGGTCCTTGAAACCGCGAGCGGAGGAAAGAATGCCGGCCGTACAAGAGACCGTCGATCAGGTCCGACTTATCGACGTGGACCAATACAAATACGGGTTCGTCACCGATATCGAATCCGAGAAGGCTCCCAAGGGCCTGTCGGAAGACACCGTCCGTTTCATTTCGGCGAAGAAGAACGAGCCGGCCTGGATGCTGGACTGGCGGCTCGAAGCCTATCGCCGCTGGCTGACCATGCGCGAGCCGGTGTGGGCGCGCGTCGATTATCCGAAAATCGATTATCAGGACTATTACTACTACGCCGCGCCGAAGAGGAATGCGCTCGCCTCGCTCGACGAGGTCGACCCGGAAATTCTCAAGACCTACGAGAAGCTCGGCATTCCGCTGCGCGAGCAGGAAATGCTGGCCGGCGTCGTGCGGCCGGAAGGCGAGCGGCGAATTGCGGTCGATGCGGTGTTCGATTCCGTTTCGGTCGCCACCACGTTCAAGGAAGAGTTGAAGAAATCCGGCGTGATCTTCATGCCGATCTCGGAAGCGCTGCGCGAGCACCCCGATATGGTGAAGAAATATCTCGGCACGGTGGTGCCGGTGACCGACAATTTCTTTGCGACGCTCAATTCCGCGGTGTTCTCCGACGGCTCGTTCGTCTATGTGCCGCCGGGCGTGCGCTGCCCGATGGAGCTCTCGACTTACTTTCGCATGAACGAGAAGAACACCGGCCAGTTCGAGCGCACGCTCATCATCGCCGACAAGGGCTCCTATGTGAGCTACCTGGAAGGCTGCACCGCGCCGATGCGCGACGAGAACCAGTTGCACGCTGCGGTGGTCGAGCTGGTCGCGCTCGACGACGCCGAGATCAAGTATTCGACGGTGCAGAACTGGTATCCGGGCGACGCCAACGGCAAGGGCGGCATCTACAACTTCGTCACCAAGCGCGGCGATTGCCGCGGCGACCGTTCGAAGATTTCCTGGACCCAGGTCGAGACCGGCTCCGCCATCACCTGGAAATATCCAAGCTGCATCCTGCGCGGCGACAATTCGCAGGGCGAGTTCTATTCCATCGCCATTTCAAACGGCCGCCAGCAGGTCGATAGCGGCACCAAGATGCTGCATCTCGGCAAGAACACCTCGAGCCGCATCATATCGAAAGGCATCGCGGCGGGCCGCTCCAACAACACCTATCGCGGGCTGGTCTCGGCGCATCGCAAGGCGGCCGGCGCGCGCAATTTCACCAATTGCGACAGCTTGCTGATCGGCGACAAATGCGGCGCGCACACCGTGCCCTATATCGAGGCGAAGAATGCTTCCGCCGTGTTCGAGCACGAGGCGACCACCTCGAAAATTTCCGAGGATATGTTGTTCTATTGCCGCCAGCGCGGCATGTCGGCGGAGGAAGCCGTGGCGCTTGTGGTCAACGGCTTCGTCAAGGATGTGCTGCAACAGCTGCCGATGGAGTTCGCGGTCGAGGCGCAGAAACTGATTTCAATTTCGCTTGAAGGCAGTGTCGGCTGACAATCATAAGGACCTGGAATGGCATTGCTTGAAGTCAAAAACCTGCACGTCGAAATCGGCGGCAAAAAAATCCTCAACGGTCTCGATCTCACCGTGGAGAAGGGGACAGTGCATGCCATCATGGGCCCAAATGGCTCCGGCAAGTCGACGCTCGCCTATGTGCTCGCCGGAAAGGCGGGCTACGAGGTGACGGAAGGACAGATTTTATTCGACGGCGAGGACGTGCTGGCGATGGCGCCGGACGAGCGCGCGGCCAAGGGCATTTTCCTTGCCTTCCAGTATCCGATGGAAATCCCCGGCGTCGCCACCATGACATTCCTGCGCACGGCGCTCAACGCGCAGCGCAAGCGGCGCGGCGAGGCGGAATTTTCCACGCCGGATTTCATGAAGCGCGTGCGCGACACCGCGGGTCATCTCGGCATCGAGCAGGACATGCTTCGCCGCGCGGTCAATGTCGGTTTCTCCGGCGGCGAGAAGAAACGCAATGAGATTTTGCAGATGGCGATGCTGGAGCCGCGGCTTGCGGTGCTCGACGAGACCGATTCCGGCCTCGACATCGACGCGCTCAAGATCGTCGCCGACGGCGTCAACCGTCTGCGCTCGCCCGAGCGTTCGATGATCGTGATTACCCACTATCAGCGGCTGCTCGATTACATCGTGCCCGACGTGGTGCACGTGCTTTCCAAGGGCCGCGTGGTGAAGACCGGCGGCAAAGAACTGGCGCTCGAGCTTGAAGCCAAGGGCTATGCCGAGTTCGCGGACGAGGCGGCGTGATGCGTTATGTCTTGCCATTCCGGGGCGCGCTGAAAGCGCGAACCCGGAATCCAGAAACAGGTTCGGTGGCTTGCTCTGGATTCCGGGCCCGCGAGCTTCGCTCGCGTCCCGGAATGACGGCGATAGCGGTGGCCGCATGAG
The DNA here is from genome assembly GCA_945861895.1 of Rhizobium sp. Q54. Taxonomy (GTDB): domain Bacteria; phylum Pseudomonadota; class Alphaproteobacteria; order Rhizobiales; family Xanthobacteraceae; genus Pseudolabrys. The sequence goes on along the minus strand of CAMAWF010000004.1, from coordinate 9,276 downwards.
CGCCGAAGTCCGACACATGAAGACGGCGGCCGAACTGGCGCTGGCGGAAACATACGCCGCTGCCAAGCAAAAGCTGCCGGGCAAAGGTCCGCTCGCGGTCCTGCGCGAAGACGCGTTCCGTCATTTTGAGGCGCAGGGGCTGCCGCACCGGCGCGTGGAGGAGTGGAAATACACCGACTTGCGCGCGCTGATGCGCGATCTCAAGCCGTTGGCGAGCCCGCCCGATGCGTCCGCGAAAGCGCGCGCCAAGACGGCAGGTAAAATCATCGGCGATGTGGAATGCCGCCGGCTGATGTTTGTCGATGGCGCGTTCGCATCCGAACTCTCGGACGTCACGCCGGAAACGGGGCTCGCCATCGCGTCGATGAACCAAGCGCTGGCCAAGGGCGATGCGCTCGTCGGCACCCATGTCGGCAAGGTGATCGAGAGCAAGGATGCCGCGGTTGCGCTCAACACCGCGCTGATGGGGGACGGCGCGGTGATCCGCATCGCCGCCGGAGCCTCGATCGCGCGGCCGCTCCATCTGATTTTCGTGGCGACCGGCGGCAAGCCGGCCTCGATGTTCACGCGCTCGCTAATCGTGATCGAAAAGGGCGCGCGCGCCATGCTGATCGAAAGCCACGAATATGCGGGCGCAGGGAGCGGCGACTATCAGGTCAACGCCGCGCTCGAACTTGTCGTCGGCGACGAGGCGCATGTCGATCACGTCAAAATCATCGCCGAGGGCGCAGGTGCGCTGCATGTCTCGAGCCTGATGGCGTCGATCGGCGCGCGTGCGCGCTATAACGATTTCAGCTTCAGCATCGGCGGCGCCGTGGTGCGCAACCAGTTGTTCTTGCGTTTCGATGGCGAGGACACGGTTGCCGGCATCCGCGGCGTCTGCCTGCTCAAGGGCCGCCAGCACGCCGACACCACGCTGGTGCTCGATCACTCCGCCAAAGGTTGCCAAAGCCGCGAACTGTTCAAGTCGGTGCTCGATGGCGAAAGCCGCGGCATCTTCCAGGGCAAGATCATCGTGCGGCCGCACGCGCAAAAGACCGATGGCAAGATGATGACGCAGGCGCTGCTGCTTTCGGACACCGCCGAAGCCGACAACAAGCCGGAGCTTGAGATTTTCGCCGACGACGTGCAGTGCGGCCACGGCGCGACCGCGGGCGCGCTCGACGAGGACCTGCTGTTCTATCTCAAGGCGCGTGGCATCCCACCGAAAGAGGCCGAGGCATTGTTGATCCAGGCTTTCATCGGCGAGGCGGTGGAAGGCATCGAGCACGCAGGTCTTCGCGAAGTGCTGATGGAAGCAGCCGTAGCGTGGCTGAAAGCGCGGGCATGACCATGCACCCGGCGGTGAGCAACGGTTCCTACGACGTGGCGCGCATCCGCAAGGATTTTCCCGCGCTCGCCATGCAGGTCTACGGCAAGCCGCTGGTCTATCTCGACAACGCCGCCTCGGCGCAAAAGCCGAAAACCGTTCTCGATCGCATCCAGACCGCCTATACCGCGCAATATGCCAACGTGCATCGCGGGCTGCACTATCTCGCCAACGAAGCCACGGAAGCCTATGAGGGCGCGCGCGAGACCGTGCGCGGCTTCCTCAACGCGCCGCGCAAGGAAGAGATCATCTTCACCCGCAACGCCACCGAGGCGATCAACCTCGTCGCCTATACGTTCGGCCGCGAGCGCATCAAACCCGGCGACGAGATCGTGCTCTCGATCATGGAGCACCATTCCAACATCGTGCCCTGGCATTTCCTGCGCGAGCGCCATGGCGCGGTGATCAAATGGGCGCCAATCGACGACGACGGAAACTTCCTGCTCGATGAGTTCGAAAAGCTGCTCACCCCGCGCACCAAGATGGTGGCGATCACGCATATGTCGAATGCGCTCGGCACCATCGTGCCGGTCAAGCAGGTGGTGAAGATCGCACAGGCGCGCGGCATTCCGGTGCTGGTCGACGGCAGCCAGGCGGCGGTGCACCTCGATGTGGACGTGCAGGACATCGGCTGCGATTTTTACGTCTTCACCGGGCACAAGCTTTATGGGCCGACCGGCGTCGGCGTGCTGTGGGGCAAGCACGCGCATCTGGCCGCCATGCCGCCGTTCAACGGCGGCGGCGAGATGATCCACGAAGTGTTCGAGGACCGCATCACGTATGGCCAGCCGCCGCACCGCTTCGAGGCCGGAACGCCCCCGATCGTGCAGGCGATCGGGCTTGGCGCCGCCATCGACTACGTCAATTCCATCGGCAAGGCGCGCATCCGCGCGCACGAGAACGCCGTGGTATCTTACGCCCACGACCGGCTGCGCGAAATCAATTCGCTGCGCATCATTGGCGCCGCCAAGGACAAAGGCGCCATCGTCTCCTTCGAGATGAAGGGGGCGCATCCGCACGATATCGCCACCATCATCGACCGCTCGGGCGTGGCGGTGCGCGCCGGCACCCATTGCGTCATGCCGCTTTTGGCGCGCTATGGCGTCACGGCCACCTGCCGGGCGTCATTTGCCCTTTACAACAGCAAGGATGAGGTCGATACGCTGGCCAAATCCTTGCTCAAGGCACGGGAGTTTTTCGCATGAGCGATGACACGCCCACCGCCGCAAAACCTGCGGAAGCCGCGGCCGCGGACACGCAAAAGCCTTCCGCATTGCCGGAGGCCGAGCTCACGCGGCTGACCGACGAGATCGTGACCGCACTCAAGACCGTCTACGACCCGGAAATTCCGGCCGACATCTACGAGCTGGGGCTGATCTACAAGATCGACATCGGCGACGACCGCGCGGTGAAGGTGGACATGACCCTGACCACGCCGAATTGCCCCTCTGCGCAGGAACTGCCGATCATGGTGGAAAACGCCGTGGCGAGCGTGCCCGGCGTCGGCCCGGTCAAGGTCGATGTGGTGTGGGATCCGCCCTGGGACCCCAGCCGGATGACCGACGAGGCCCGGCTTGTGCTCAACATGTGGTGAGTTGCCATTTGGCGGCAAAGCCCCCACATTACGGTTGGAAATAAACTGGTAATTTCAAGCTGTTACGATTCGAAACTGACTTAGAGAGAACGACCCGGAGAGATTGATGGCCACCGCCCGCCCGCGACCCCAGGCAATGCGGCTCACCGATGCCGCCGCCGCCCGCATCAAGGATGTGATGGCGCGCGCGGTGCGTCCGGTTGCAGGCGTGCGCGTCGGCGTCAAGAATGGCGGCTGCGCCGGCATGGAATACACCATGGAATATGCCGAGGCGGTCAATCCGGCCGACGAAGTGGTCGAGGACAAGGGCGTCAAGATTCTCATCGACCCCAAGGCCGTGCTGTTTTTGATCGGCACCGAGATGGACTACAAGGCCGAAAAGCTTTCCGCGCAATTCGTGTTCAACAACCCGAACCAGACCTCGGCCTGCGGCTGCGGCGAGTCCGTGCAATTGACGCCGGCAGGGGATTCCGCGCCGGCCGAGACCCACTGAGGCGGCGTTGAACGCCGGCTTCGACCCCGATCACATTATTGAGATGTTCGCCGCCTTCGGCCCGGTTGTGGTGCGCCGGATGTTTGGCGGCGCGGGAATTTATGCCGAGGGCCGCATGTTTGCGCTGCTGGCCGATGGCGCGATCTATTTGAAAGCCGATGCGCAGACGATTCCGGCGTTCGAGCAGGAAGGCAGCAAACAGTTCAGCTACGACACCAATCACGGCAAGCGGGCTCTGATGTCCTATTGGCGCATGCCCGAGCGGCTCTACGACGATCCCGATGAACTCGCACACTGGGCGAGGAATGCCTTGGCGGCGGCGCAACAAGCTGCAAATGCGCGCGGGAAGGCGCCGCCCCGCCGCTCCCGTTCGAAACGATCCAGATCGAGGGATTGAAGCTTACGCCACCTGCGGCTGCGCGCCGGCACTGAATTCCGGGTCGGTTTCGCAGATCACTCGGTTGCGGCCGTGCCGCTTGGCGGCGTAGAGGCAGGTGTCGGCGCGCTCGATCAGCGATTGCACGGTGTCGCCCTTGTGCAAGGTGGCTACCCCGATCGAGATCGTGACGCGGCCGAGATGCTCGCCGGTCGAGCGTTTCATCAATTCCTTGGTCATCACCGCGCGGCGGATGTGGTCGGCGACGGTAATCGCCGAACGCAGCACCGTATTCGGCAGCACGACGGCGAATTCCTCGCCGCCGTAGCGCGCCGCGGTGTCCTGGCCCTTGACGTTCTGCTTCAGCGACATGGCGACGAGACGCAACACCTGGTCGCCGGTGAGATGCCCGAAGCTGTCGTTGAAGTTCTTGAAATGGTCGATGTCGGTGAGCAGCAGCGTCAGCGCCTCGTTTTTGGCGCGCGAATCGACAATGGCGCGCTCCAGCGTGGTATCGAAATATTTGCGGTTGGCGAGCTGGGTGAGCGGATCGGTCAGGCTCTCGGTGCGCACCACTTCGAGGTTTTCCTGCAACACGTTGATTTCCTGCTTGGAGGCGGTCAGGCGCGCTTCGAGTTTTTGGTTGGATTGCTCCATTTCCTTGGCGGTCTGCACCAGGCTTTCGACGATCGAGCGCAGGCCTTCGCGGTCTTTCGACTGGCCTAGCTGCTGGGTGACGTCGGCCAGGCTCTCGCTGTAGCTGGTGGCGGTGCCGACCGCGGCATCGACCATGGCCATGACCTGCTCGATCTCGCCCATGACCTGCTCGCCGACCTTGTCGATGCGGTCGTTGAGCCGGGTCGGTGAGAGATAAGTCTCGTAGATCTGCTCGAGGTCGGCGTCGGAGAGCGTGCCGCTCTGCGCCAGCGTCTCGTTGATTTTTTGGTTGAGCGAAGGGCTATAGCCGGTGGCGTAGGTGTACCAGATCTCGTAATTGCGTGGGCTGGCTTCCTGGCGCAGGGCCTTGATCTGCCCGAAAGCGATATCCGCGAACGCCATGGTGCGCTCGTGCTCGCCAGTTTGCCCGGTCATGACTTTAAGCTCCGTTCGCAGTCTGATGCCTGCGTTACCGCCCTCGCAGCCCGAAGGTATGGGCTACGTCCCAAAGCGACCGTATTCCACAGCGGTGAATGGGGGGTAAACGCGGTACAGCGCCCCGCCGGGTTTCGCCGGAAGGGCTAATTTGCGTGTATTTTCTATGCCTTAATCGAGAACGGCCGGAGCAAAAAAGCCGGCAGATGCGAGCCGTCGGAGTCGTCGGTGTGCTCGCGCTGCGGCGGCCGCGGCTGATGCCGCGGCTTGTCGACCTGCGCGGCCGGTTGGGTCGAGGCGGCCGGTGGCCGCTGCGGCTCTGGACGCCTTGGCGCCGAATGCCTTGGCTCTGGACGATTTGGCTCGGAACGACTTGGCTCGGAACGACTTGGCTCCGAACGATTTGGCGCATGCCGTCCGCCGCGTCCGCGATGCCGCCCGCCGCCCCGTGGCGCAGGCCGTTCGCCCTCGCGTGCCGGTTCCGAGGCTGCCGGTTCGCCCGCCCAGGGAATGCTCTGGCCGATCAGCTGCTCGATCGCCGTAACCGACCGGGCATCGATCGGCGCAACGATGGTGATGGCCGTGCCGCTTTTTCCCGCGCGCCCGGTGCGGCCGATGCGGTGCACGTAATCGTCGGCATGATGCGGCACGTCGAAATTGAAGACGTGGCTCACCTCCGGGATATCCAGCCCGCGGGCGGCGACGTCGGAGGCGATCAGCAGCTTGGCGTCGCCATTGCGGAAGGCGTCGAGCGCGGCGGTGCGCGCGGATTGATCGAGATCGCCATGCAGCGCCACCGCGTTAAAGCCGTGGCTGACCAGCGAGCGGTGCAACAGCGCGACTTCGCGCTTGCGGTTGCAGAACACGATGGCGTTCTTGAAATTCTCCGCCGAGCGGATCAGGCGGCGCAGCGTGTCGCGCTTTTGCTGCGGCTCGCGGCCGGTGGCCACCTGCAATTGCGTGATGGTTATTGCCGCCGTCGCCGGCCTGGAGACTTCCACACGCACCGGGTTGTGCAGAAAAGTATCGGCGATGCGCTGGATTTCCGGCGGCATGGTGGCGGTAAAGAACAGCGTCTGGCGCGTGAACGGCACAAGTTTGCCGATGCGCTCGATATCGGGAATGAAGCCCATGTCGAGCATGCGGTCGGCCTCGTCGATGACCAGCAATTCGACGCCGGAAAGCAGCAGCCGCCCGCGCTCGGAGTGGTCGAGCAGGCGTCCGGGCGTGGCGATCAGCACGTCGACGCCGCGGGTGAGCTTTACGTCCTGATTGTCGAACGAGACGCCGCCGATGATGAGCGCGACGTTGAGCTTGTGGTTGGCGCCGTATTTCTCGAAGTGATCCTGCACCTGCGCGGCGAGTTCGCGCGTCGGCTCCAGGATCAGCGTGCGCGGCATGCGCGCGCGGGCGCGGCCTTTTTCCAGCATGGTGAGCATCGGCAGCACGAAGGCGGCGGTCTTGCCGGTGCCGGTTTGCGCGATGCCGAGCACGTCGCGCCGGGCGAGAACGTGCGGGATGGCTTGCTCTTGAATCGGGGTGGGAGTTTTGTAGCCGGCCTTGTCGATGGCCGCGATAACCTTGTCGGACAAGCCGAGATGTGAAAACGACATAAAACCTCTAGTTATGACCGCCCGGAGCCCGCGCCGGAGTTAAAAACGGTTTGCGATGCGCGGGGGCGGCGGTCGAATCTTGCATTCGTACCGTTCGCCGGGAACATAGGATGACGGGGGCGAAAGTCAATGCTCCGGCGCTGCAATAAGCCGCCTTAACTCTTAATCTTTTCGTAGTTGCAATGGCTTGCCGGGCGAACGCGGCGCGGCTTTACAAGTTGTCGTAAAATGGAGCCGCCATGAACAAACCCAATCGCGACACCGCCGGTGTCATCGCGCCGCCGCCGCTGATCGCATTGGCCACGCTGGCGCTCGGACTGCTGCTCGACTGGCTACTGCCGGCCTTTGTGCTTACCGTCCTGCTGCCGCCGACCGAGCGCATTGTCATCGGCATCGTTCTCATTGCAGCGGGGGTTGCATTGGCGATCGCGGGCGAGCGCGCATTCCGGCGCATCGGCACCGAAGTAAAGCCCTGGAAACCGTCGCTCAAGCTCGCCACCGGCGGGATTTACGCCTGGGTCCGCAACCCGATGTATGTGGGCCTGGCGCTGTTCGTCGGCGGGCTCGGCATTGCGCTTGCGTCCGACTGGACGCCGGTCATGCTGGTGCCGGCGGCGCTGGCGATGCATTTCGGCGTGGTCAAGCGCGAGGAACGCTATCTCGAAGGCAAATTCGGCGACGCCTTTCGCGCTTACATGCAAGCGGTGCCGCGCTACGGCTGGCCGCTTTAGGGCGCGGACTCATAAATCCGGTTCTGTAAGCGCGGCTCGCTGAATGTCCGCTTCGCTCCGAAAGTGACTGAATTGCTGCATCGCTGCGAACGACGCGAAGTGCCAGAAGCGGACATTGTCCAAACGCCGAGGGTCGGATAGGTCGCAGCCCCTCAAAATCGAATTACATCTTCTTTCCGTGCTTCATGTGACGCATGTGATGCATATGATGCCGATGCATTTTTTTCATAATCCTTTCGCATCCGCGCATGCCGTCTTTAGCCATAGCGGTGTTCACCATCTCTAAATGCTTGTACATCTCCCACTTATGCGGGCCGTCCGGCATTCCACTACTCATCGCGGTCATTTTCGACAGGTGGTCACCGGAGCACATGCTCATCTTTGAGGATGCCGGGCTGACTGCGAAAGCACTAGCGGCCACGACGGCTGCGATAATGACTGCGTATTTCATTTTGGAATCCATCGGCCAGAAGGGGCGTGCTTGCCACACGCAAAGGGGAGCATCGTTCGATCGGCTATCCGAAGCAGTGACGTACCACTCACGCTAGTCGTTTGCTCCAGAACCCCCACGCGATCCCATAGAGCGCACCGAGTACAAAACCAGCGACGCTGAACGAGACAAAGCCCGTCAGAAAACCAACGGGCGTCCCGTAGAGCGGCCAAGGACTGTGCGGCGCAAATGCAACAAGCAGTCCATAAGGCGGAAACAAAACGTCAAAAATGGCGCATCCGATATATGCGACACCCAGAGTCGTCGCGAGCGAGAATGCGTAGACCTTCCACGAACCGGTCATGACACTCCTGCATCAATCCTCAGCGAATGCGGCACCTCAGAGCGTTTGGGAGCTTTCTTGGCCGGCTTGACCTTCTTCGTTTTTGTTTGTTTGGCCGCCGGCGGGTGATGCGCATCATTAGCTGTCGCAATCGTGGCCGGAGCCGCGATAGCGAGCGCCAGACAAGCAGCCATGACGATACGAATAAGACGCATAGGAACCCCTTCATAAAATATCTGATGAAAATGCAGCAGTTGTTTCGAAAGGGTATTGATCTCGATCAAATTGTCAACCGCTTGAAGCGCCAATAGTTCCCGTTGAATCCGGAGATTACCCGATGAATGCCTTCAAATGTTTTCTTGGGTCAACGGCTGGGGTCGTTGTGACGCTCAGCATTGCAGTACTCGGAGTGTATTTGTTGTGGAATCACAGCGGGCATGCTCTCGCCGCTGCCCCGTATCTGCTGCTCCTAGCCTGCCCCTTAATGCATTTGTTTGGGCACCGCCATGGACATAGCCATTCGAAGGAGGGAGGCCATGAGTGAACGATCGAACTCTCTTCGGCGCGCTGAGTAACAGAGTACCAGCCGCACCGAGCGTTGCTTCTTGATATCTCGCAAGGCAGGGCCATATGACTCAGCGAGAATGTGACTTTGCTTCCAACTCTGGAGAACGACGATGGCTGGTTCATGTTGTGGCGGTACTTCAAAATCCGAGCCTGCCAAGATTTTAATTGCCCCGGGGCAGAAGGAGACTGAGGTGGCCACGGAACAGCAAGCCGCGAAGAGTGAATGCTGCAATGACAAGTCGCCAGCAAAGAGCGAAAAGCACAGCTGCGGCTGTTAGATTTCTGTTGCGCGGTTTTTGTGAAAGGCCACCGCTGTTGGTGGCATCGTGCCCAATGACCGAGTTGGTGTGCGCCGCGAAAAGGCGGCGCTTTCCAGTGGGCGCAATCCCGTCCAGCAATCGCTCCAGCAAACCGTCAATGTCGCTGATCGGTCATTCGCTGCCGGGATGAGCAGACCAGCAGGTCCAGGCATGTCCGCAATGCCCCGAAAGCGGAAGTAAAATAAGGGTATTGGCATCTGCCGCGATGAGGCTTTGCGGGTTGATGGTGTCGCCCGGCACGTGATTCAAGCTCCTAAACCGGAACCTCGAATCATGCGCTACGAACTCAGCGATTTTGAATGGGCCGCCATCAAACCGATGCTGCCGAACAAGCGGCTTTATCGCGCG